>JAZLDO010000076.1:0-47859 GCA_045614825.1 Candidatus Aphodosoma sp.
TGAGTTGGTCGTTTTATTTTCTTAAAACAATTTCATTTGTATCTTCTTTAATTTGAATTAAATAACTAACTTGCAATTACAACCCAAATCCTTTTAATTATGACATACGGATACATACGAGTTAGTAGCGACAAACAAACAATTGAAAATCAACACTTCAAAATTAACAAATTCTGCAAACGAGAAAATCTCAAAATTGATGGATGGATAGAAGAAACCATTAGTGGCACAAAATTCTACGACAAACGCCAATTAGGCACACTTCTCAAACGAGTCAAAAAAGACGGCCTTTTAAATCTATATAAAATTGAGGCGAACGTACAATTTCGGAATACATTATTTTTGGCTTATAAAAATCCTCCAAATATTTGGCTATTTAAGAAAAAAGCACTACCTTTGTACTGCAAATTTCGTGGCAAATGGCATAAAAAAATAAGTAGAAACGCATGGAAATTAAAAGAGATTTATACTTAAATAGATTAATCAACCGCATGCATAATGGTATGATTAAAGTAGTTACAGGTGTTCGACGCTGTGGCAAATCATATTTGTTATTTAAACTGTTTTATGATTATCTTCGCCAAAATGGAGTAAAAGATAACCATATTATTAGATTGGCTTTGGATGACCGCATGAATAAGCAATATCGTGATCCTGATGCACTCTGTAATTTCGTGCGTAAACAAATAAAAGATAAAAAACAATATTATGTTTTACTTGATGAAGTTCAATTTGTCCCTGAATTTGAAGATGTTTTAAATAGTTTTCTTCACATTCATAATATAGATACATATGTCACAGGTAGTAATGCGAAATTTTTATCAAAAGACGTAATCACTGAATTCAGAGGAAGAGGTGACGAAATTCATATTTATCCTCTTAGTTTTAGAGAGTATATGCAGGTTTATGATGGTGATAAAATTATTGCTTTGGATGAATATATGACTTATGGTGGATTGCCTAATATTCTCTCGTTAAAAAGTGAAGAACAACGAATTAATTATCTAAAAAATCTTTTTGAAGAAACATATATAAAAGATATAAAAGAAAGATATGGTGTAAGGCATGATGATGATTTATCTGAAACAATAAATATTATTGCTTCTTCTATTGGAGGTCTGATTAATCCTTTGAAAATTGCTAATACATTTAAAAGTATTAAACAAACATCTATCGCTCCTGTAACAATTAAATCCTATCTAGACTATCTATGTGATTCATTCCTCGTAGAAAAAGCAATGCGCTATGATGTTAAGGGGCGTAAGTATATAGATACTCCGTTTAAATGTTATTTTGCAGACTGTGGACTTCGCAATGCACGACTAAATTTTAGACAAATAGAGCCGACTCATTTAATGGAAAATGTTATTTTCAATGAATTGAAAATACGTGGTTACAATGTAGATGTTGGAACTGTCGTAAAACGTGCTGTTAACTCAGAAGGAAATCGAGTGCAATCACAATTAGAAATAGATTTTGTTTGCAATCAGGGTAGTAAGCGTTATTATATTCAATCAGCCTATCGTTTAGGAAGTGAGGAAAAAGAACAACAAGAGAGAGCTTCTCTTATTAATGTAGATGATTCATTTAAGAAAATAATTATTGTTGGTACACCATCAATAGTTCATCGTGATGATGATGGGATAACAACAATAAGCATATACGATTTTTTACTTAATGAAAATTCATTAGAATTGTAATTCCTATATGTATTGGACGTATTAATTCTGCCGTACGTGTACGTTCATCTTCTGTTTGGCAATTAGCAAGTATTTAATTACGTGTTTCAATCGGAATTATGAATGCCTCATTGCACCCAATGAGAACTCCACGCTAAAAATCTATATAGCGAAGCGTCTAGTTCCTCTAGAACGTCTATCTATTTCTTTGGATAATTTCATTTTTCAGCAAATTGTTTCTTTGCATAATTTCATTTTTCGACAAACGACCTCAAAGAGGTCGCACATACAATAACCGCTGTGTGGTCTCGTTGCAAACGAGCCACCTGCAAATACAACCCATGCGTCCGCTCATCCGCCACGCTAAAAATCTAGATAGCGAAGCGTCTAGTTCCTCTAGAACGTCTATTTATTTCTGTGGATAATTTCATTTTTGGGCAAATTATTTCTTTGCATAATTTCATTTTTCAAAGAACGACCTCGAAGAGGTCGCACATATAGTAACCGCTGTGTGGTCTCGTTGCAAACGAGCCACCTGCAGATACAACCCATGCATCCGCTCATCCGCCATGCTAAAAATCTAGATAGCGAAGCGTCTAGTTCCTCTAGAACGTCTATTTATTTCTGTGGATAATTTCATTTTTGGGCAAATTATTTCTTTGGATAATTTCATTTTTCAACGAACGACCTCGAAGAGGTCGCACATATAGTAACCGCTGTGTGGTCTCGTTGTAAACGAGCCACCTGCGGATAAAACAAACACCTCCCCCTCCTCCCCCCCGACCTCAAAGAGGTCGCACCAACACAACCAAAACACTTATTCTCAATCAGAAACAAACGACCAACTCACCCCAAAGTGAATCGATCGCTTTTTATATAAAAACTTATCTGTCCCAAATTATTTATGCTGACTATAAAAATAATCTGTCATAAATTGCCAATGCTTCTGAACAAATTGTCGTCCATACTCATCACCCTTCAAAGAATTGATTCGAGCATCAGGTAACCAACCCACATCATGAATAGCACAAATCATTTCATAAGGTGCCATATTAGGATTCACATAAAACTCAATTGCGCCATCATTCGCCTCTTCTTTATTATAAAATCTATTATTTGGAGCTTTCAATAATTCTATGTTTCGCACAATAAACAGACCATTTACAGACGAACAACAAATAGCTCCTTGCTTTGTAACCAAATCCATCGGTGGTTCAGCAGAAGGCACTCCCAATTTTTTGAATATTTTTTTCAACTCATCCAAACTATTATAAAATATCAATAGTTCCCCCTTTGCCAATTTGTCGAAATTCACATAAAGTTCTTTATTAAAATCAGCAACAGCTTTTTTCGACTGTGCCTCTTCTCGCATTTCATTCAACAATCGTGGTATAAGAAATCCACATTGATAGATTTTATCGTTAAATGGAAGTGTAGTAATAACCAAACCCTCTTTTGATTTTATTTTAAGTAAATTAGGAATAAACTCTTTTTCTGACCACGTATCTAAATCTATCGGCAACAATTCATCTGAAAAACAATCTCTCACCCAAAGAAATTTATCATCTTTTTTGATAACCTCAACATTGCGATTTTTTGACAATCTCATACTTCCCAATCCATTTCGCTCTTCTTCTTTAGCCCCACGCATATACCAAAGCCACTCGGCTGGAGTTATAGCGAGTAAAGTATTCGGCTGACGATAAGCCAAATCCATATGACGCATATAAAAAATTTGACTTTCTTTCACTACACCAGGATGCTCTTCTAATGTCTCCAACACCTCTTCAAGCAAACGTTCTTTAGCATACACTGTGATATACGAATGCAATGTAAACCAATCTACTACATGACGACAAGCCCAATAATCATCAGTCAATTCAGGATTGAAATAAAAATCATACAATCGTTCATTTACAGGAGTATCTTCATAACATTCATCAAAAATATCACATACCACCTCAGCTATTCGCTCAATAGCTATATTCTCAGGATTCATTAAAAAATCATTGTCATTATATACTTGTATATAAAGCCATATCAACAATTTAATATCTTGTACATTAGGTTCGCCTTCATAATATTGTTTAAGATTATAAAACGGCAATTTATAACCATATCGTTGTTGACATAAAGTATTCACAGTTTTCCATACATTAGTTTCTGAAATAATATCCTCAAACCAAAGCGTAAGATAAATCGCCATAGGCGAAATTTCACCCATAGCATCCGCTTCGTGCATACCACTTTTAGAGATACACTCTGCTACTTTATTTGCCACTTTCGTATAATATTGATCAACACTATCAGTTGTAGTATATGGGTGCATATCTACCCAATCTTTAGGAAAAATCTTTTGATATTTCATATTTTTTAAACATTGAATTGTATCGCAAAGATACACACTTTTATTAAAATCAACAATGTTTAACGAAAATAAAAAAACACTTGAATCTTCTGTGTGCTTATGTTAATTACAAAAAATATATTTTTCCTAATAAACGAATTTATTTCATGATAATTTATTGTTTATTTAAATCATTTTTATATCTTCGCATTTGAAAAATCATCAAAATTTCAAAGGTATAATGACTAAAGAATATTCAATAGAAGGTACGACTCTTAGGCAACGTATAGAAGCAATACCAGAATCGGTTATTGAAGCGTAGCAAGATGATTATGCAGATATGAGGCGTTTCTTCATTTATGGTGAATCATTAGAATTTGATGCACCTACGCTCAGAATAGAAGAACTACAAAAACGGGTTGCAAAACTCATCAGTGACAACAAAATGGAAGAAGCCCTAAAACGAGCCGAATCATTTGCTCGAGAAGGAGAATCATATACTGATGTATGGAAAGCTGTTAAGAAAATCTCATAATGCCTTCATAAGAAGCAAAAAATATCATTAAATTATTGTTATATCATTTTTTTATTGTAACTTTGCAAATTACAGCATAATACGTCTAACTTATAAAACAAAAATACAGCAACTACAATGTTTGATAAAATACAAATAGAACGATTCAGAGGCATACGTTATGCTTCTATTGGGGGATTCAAACAAATCAATCTTTTCTTTGGAAAGAACAATTGTGGAAAGTCTTCATTATTAGAATCATTGTTTTTAGCCAGCGGATTATCAAATCCATTGCTACCAATAAATGTGAATTTTATACGTGACTATGGCAAATCAAATTACAATGACCTTATTCTAAATTTTTACAATTTAGATTCAACTCAACCCATATCTATTCAGATGATTGATGGTGAAGTTCGCAATCTCAACATTACACTATTCAAAGAAAATCAAGAAAATATAACGCTTAATACCGACAATGCAAATATTCTTTCTAATGTAGAAGAGGGCAAATACGGACTTAAACTTGATTTTCAAATCAACAACACACCGTTTTATTCTCAATTAGAATTCGATTCAAAAGACACAAAAAATGTAAATCGTATTGTTCCTGACAATTATACCGAATCATTACAATGTGTATATTTAAGTCCTAAGTTCGATTTCAATGCATCTATTCAAGGATTAAAAAAAATACAAGAAAACAAAGACGAACACTTCATAATAGACGGCTTAAAACTCATTGAACCTCGAGTTAAAGACTTCATTTTCACCGACAATGATGTATTAGTTGATATTGGACTCGACAAACGTATTCCAGTTAATATGATGGGAGATGGAGCACGAAAAATAGTGTCACTATTGACAGCTGTATATGATTGCAAAAACGGAATGTTACTCATTGACGAAATCAGCAATGGTTTCCACCATTCCGTTATGTGTGATTTGTGGAAAGTACTTATCAATGCAGCAATCAAAAACAACACACAACTATTCGTAACGACACACGATATTGACTCAATAAAAGGTCTTCGTGATGCAGCTATCGATGAATTTGATGATAAAGTTGCCACATTCAAACTACTAAAAACTAATGATGATGAACTAAAAGCATATCACTATTCATTAGACAGTCTAAACTACTCTATTAACCAAGAAATTGAAATAAGGTGATATGAACAAGATTTTCATTGAAGCAAAAAATAAAAATACAGTAGAAAGCCATTTTCTCCAAGCAATAATAGATTTATTCTTACCTGAAAAAGAAGTTGAATTTATCTATATGAATGGCATTGGCAATCTATTTAGCGAAACAATCCTAAATCAAATATCTTTAGCAAAAGAGAACAACGAACAAGTCTTAGTTCTTGCCGATGCCGATACAATCTCCAAAGGATATGGCTACACAAAACGCCAAAAAGAAATTGAAACAGGAATGCAGCGATATGGCATACAATTCTCATATTTCCTTTATCCAAATAATCATGATGATGGAGATATAGAAATACTCATGGAATCTGCTGCTCGTCATGATTTACATTCAGTCTTTTTCGATTGTTTTGAAGATTACGAAAAATGCGTTTCTGGAGCAAAAGATGCAAACGGAAATTCACTATACAACACCCCAAATCTAAAAGGGAAATTACACACATACATCAGCTCTCAACAATTAACAAAAAAACAACGCGATAAACTTGGCAGTGGAGATTGGTTATTCGATAATGAAAATTATTGGAATTTAAATGTTAATACATTACAACCTTTAAAAGATTTTTTGAAACAGAATCTTAAATAACTTTAATATATTTACATAATTATGAATGACTATATAGACTTAATTGAAGAAGAAGAACAAGAAGAATTTTCAAATGATGATCTATTTAACATTACATCATGGGGTGCAGATCCTTCTGTCAGAGAATTAATACTACAATACAAAGAAGGAGATATTGAAAAACCCGAACTACAAAGAAAATATGTTTGGAAGAAAAAGGATGCTAGTAGATTTATTGAATCTCTTCTTTTAGGGCTTCCTGTGCCAAGTATTTTTTTAGCGAATATAGAACGTTCAGGAAAAAGACTAATTATAGATGGTTATCAAAGAATTAGAACTCTTTACGATTATATCGAAGACGGAATATGGCACGGAGATGATAGTGAATTTAAATTAGTAAATTCTAAAATAATTAATGAAAGATGGAGAGGAAAATCATTTAATGAGTTATCGGAAAGCGACAAAAGAAGACTTAAAAATTATACTATTCATGCTATAGTATTTGAACAAAAACACCCATCTGATGATTCTGGTCTTTTTCAAGTATTTGAAAGAATTAATACTAGCGGAACAACTTTAAATAATCAAGAAATTCGTAATTGTGTTTATCAAGGAAACATGAATACTCTCTTGTTTAATGTAAATAAAAATCCAACTTGGCGTATATTATATGGGAATTCGCAAGAGGATGCCAGAATGATGGATTTAGAATTAATTCTTAGATTTTTTGCTTTAAATTCTGAAGATGTTTATAAATCAAATGAAAAAGCCATAAGCTTAAAGCAAACTTTAAATACATATATGCAATCAAATATAAACGCTACAGAAACTTTTTTAACGGAAAAAAATACAGAATTTAATTCAGTTATTGACTTCATACACACTAATTTCGGAAATGAAGCATTTTTCAATTTACAAAGTGATTTGTCAAAAATAAGACGAAGACTATACCCAACAGTTTTTGATTCAATTATGATTGCAACATCAATAGCTTTAAAAAACGGATATACCAATAATGGAACAAATTTGAAAGATAAGCGCATAGAATTATTAAAAAATGCTACATATAGAGAAAGTATTACTCAAGGAACTATGAAAATAGATAATATTCACACCAGAATTTCTTATGCACTTCGTATTTTATATAATATGGAACTATGATAAATAATCCTAATGCAAAAGCAGCTATTGATGATTGTGATGCAGAATTGTCTCGTATTACAAAGATAATAAATGACGTAGGAAGCACTAATCCTCTTTCGGGTTACTTGACAAAATATTCTTTAATTAGAATTTGTGGCACTCTTGAAGTCTGTTATAAAACAATTATTGCAGATTACTATGAGAATCTTGCTCCACAATTAGGAAGATACATTGGCTATCATTTAAGAGATGCGTCAATGAATGCTACATATGAAAATATACAAAAAACTTTAAAACACTTTAATTCAGAAAAATATAATAAATTTAAAGACGATATAAAAACTCTAGACAACTACAATATTTTAGTAAATTCTTTTTCTGTTTTAAATGATGCTCGTAAAAAAGTTGCACATGGTACAAGTACTTCATTATCATTTAATGATATGAAAAAACGCTATTCAGAAGCCATTTTAATTATTGAACTTTTAGATTCTATTATGACTTAATAAATTATTTATAAACTAATAGCCTACGAAAATTCGCAGGCTATTAATTTTAATTACACTCTATTTTATAAATCATCCAAAGTTCTAGTCGGTAACTTATCAACAAAAACAAAACAGTAAAATATAAGTAGAGACAAACCATTATTTTCTATACCAAAAGTTCCATAAGCATTTAACAATGATTCAAATTCTACATTCATAATCATCTTGTTATCTTTATCCCATAAATCTAAAATACATACATTTGTTTCAATCCATGCAATTAATTTATGAGATTCAATTAACTCTTCTAGTTCTTTAATAGATAATTTTAAACCTACATCTTGCTTAACAATGAGATTTTGACCTAATAAAACAAATTGGTTTTGGGTAAAATTATTCATGTTTTTTTAATAAATTAATACACTAATATTTATAAAAACTTAACCTTTGGGTGGATAAGGGTCTTTGCCATAACTATGTTTTTCACGAATATGTCCATCTTTTCCATGTATAGCAACTTCTTGACCTTTATTAATCGCTATTTCACGAGCACGCTCAAATGCTTCTTTCTGCGTATTGAAATTTCCTGAACTACGTTCTGCATTTTCTTGTTTAACTTGCCATAAATCGGATTTTTTATTATGAACTACATGAATGTTTTTTCCTGCCATCTTTTTTTACACCTCCTTTACCTAAACTTTAAATAACATAATTTATCATTATACAAAAAATATCACATGTACAATATCAATATATAAGCCAAACAAAATATTATAACATTTTGTCATATATTTTTTATAAAAACAAAAAAAAGATGTCAAAATGACATCTTGTACAATCAAATACCTTTTTCTAAAATTTTTATTTCTTCAGCAGTTAAACCATATATTCTATACACAATTTCATCTATTTGTTTTTCTAAAATTGAAATATCACTTTGTGGATTTGCTTTCTTTAATGCAATGATTTCATCAACTATCTTTACAATTTTATTTTTTGAAGGAATTATCTATACAAAAAAGAACGACCAACACATCGATTGTGTGAGTTGGTCGTTTATTTTATCACTACTATATTTAGCAAAATTCACTCTTTACCCAATAGCAACCTGCAAGCAAACTGCTCCTTAATAGAGTGACATTAAATTTCCACTTACTTTTTATAAGGCTCGAAAAATACTACAAAAGCTTCAACCATACGATTCAATGTTTTTACATAATATTTGTATATCTCAACATCCTCACATTGACGATGCACTAAATCGTTTGTTCCAACGTAGAGTTTCCACCCTATACCCTTATCATCTTCCGACAACTTTCTAAAATCAATCTCATAATCATGCAGAGCCTTTCTCATTTTTTCAAGATTATTCTTAAAATAGGTGTATCTATCCCTATTTTTAGCATTTTTTAGACCATACAACTCTACTCTTGTTTTCCAATTATTTACACCATCCTTATAACTTACACAAAAATCTATTCGTAAATCATAACCTCTCAATTTTGTAATTTGAAAAAATTGATGTGATGCAGATTCAAAATTAACTGGACAATAATTGTTTTTTAAAAACTCCTTAAAATTAGTCCAAAATAATGTATATTCTTCTTTTGACATAATATTATATTTTTAAAATTTTCACTTTTCAAATTTCAAGAAACCCATAGAGAATGCGTCGGGAAATATAAATTTCTTTTCGCCACCGAAATCAAATTTGACATAAATAAACTTCTCATTCTTATTGATTTTTATGACATTACCCTTACCAAATTTATCGTGATACACTACGCTATTTACCTCTAAAGTATCTAATTTCATTACAAGGTCTATCAATTCTTGTGCTTTTTCTGGTGACAATTCTTTAAGTTTTTCTATTGCCTCTTTTCGCATCTGCTCTACCGACTGAGGTTGTATAGCTTGCACGGTCTGCTCTTTTTGTATAGGCTTAACTTCTGCAGTTAACACTGTAGGCTTACTTTCAATAGGCTTAGCTTCTACACGTTTCACCTCTACCGCTTCCACTTTAGGCAAATATGCCGTAGCATCTATATCCGTCATTGATGACTGCTGATTGTAAAATAGTTTTTCATATTCAGCCTTACGAATAGTAGTGTCCCAACCACCGACTTCGTCGTTAACATGACGATTTATGCCTGTGTAAGAAAGACTTGCATCCTCATAGCGTTTGAATTTGAATATAGCATCATTCATTAATGGCGCATTGAACACACCAAGAGAACAAAGAAGATTAAAATCTTCGACATTCAAACCTGTTACCTTTTTGAACAATCCAGGCTCTAATTGGGTAATCACATCCTTGAGGCAACGCTCGCGATAATCGGTCAAATACATAAACACAGGTATGCGAGTAGCAAACTTTATCAATTTTTCTTGAATCTGTTTGCGTTTGCTCTTCATTTCTTTCTCCTCGGCAGAAAGTTCTTTTTTCTCTTTTTCAGTAGGATTTGGATTATCTTTTTTTGCTTTCTTAACCGATTCCGACTTGTTTATAATAGTCGTTAAGTCGCTATTCAAATTACGGAATCCCTCAATATTCATCAACGCCTTCATTGCTTCAGGACTGTCAAGAAGGCGTTTAAGTGTGTCATTATCAACATTAACAAGCAATGCCGACTCCCATCGTTTTGCCAACAGAGTAGCCGAAGTACCAGCCAATGCAATATCGAGAATATCTTGTGCATCAACCTCTTTCATCGAACTACCATCGTAAGCCAACACAGGCAAGAATTTTATAAACTCGCCTACTTTAGCCTCTGGATTCGATTCATTGATATCCAGCCTACAACTATAATCAGATATTTGACGCAAAGCCCTATCGAGCGCAAAATCAAATACATAGCACTCGTCTTTCATAATAGTCTTACCGCCATCTTCGTTCTTCACCTCCCACGGACTTTGCACACGGAATGCGGCTTGGAAATAGGTTTCAGGACTTTTCAAATTACGCAACATAAAAATTCCAGTCCATGGTTTCACTGTAACACCAGTTGTAAGTTTACCACATGTAAGCGTAATAGTTTTTGTTGTCAAAGGGTCGCCCATATTGGCTTGAACAGGACGCAACGCATCCAGTCCTATACCAGCTCCAGTGCCAGCACAAACCACCACTTTATAATCGTGATAAAAACTATTCTGCTTTTGTTTCAACAAATTAGCCATAGCAAAACAAGATGCTACATTTGGCAAAAACCAAAGCGTGTGCGACAACACATTCAACAATCGTGTATCTGAGAATGGCATCGGTGGACGTTTGTCTTGCCCCAATTTCAAATCATCGACACTCGCAGGCAGATACGACCCACGAATAAGATTCAACCATTTTTGCACCTCATTTTCGTACTTAAATCGTGCCTCATTGCCCTTACCCACTGCCGAGAAAAACACATTAAGGTCAAACTCATCAAATTCGCCTTGTTTAGCAACATCTTGTATCTCATCGGGCATTCGGTAGGTGAGCATCACCATTCGTGGCAACGCCTTGTAAGGGTTATCACTACCCTTCCACTCTGACTTAGCACGTTGCTCATCGGAATATGTCCAATTGAATATCTGTTCTTCGATGAACTCACCATTGTTTATTGCCCTAAATGGCGTACCTGACAAAAACAAATAATAACGTGTCGAGATAGGCAACCATGTTTCGTTGATAGCATTACTTGCCTCCTCTTTTTGATATTTTTCGGCATCAAATTCTACCGAATCCTCCTCATCTTCTTTTTCGAACAACTCTTTAGCTCTTTCGCGCCAAGCACCAAAATGGTATTCGTCGAATATTACCAAATCCCAGTTCGTTGCGTGTATAAACTCGTTTTTGGTCTTTATGCCGCCACTCTCGTTCGTACCAAGCAAATCCTGAAACGAACCAAACACCACAATCGGACGTGATTTATCAGCACGACGGAACTCATCATCGATATTCAAATTATTGTTTCGGGCATCTTTATTCGATATATATTGCCACCCTTCAAAGTCGATATGCGACACAAGGTCCTCACGCCATGCCGATTCTACCGCAGGTTTGAACGTCAACACCAACACTCTTGACAACCCCATACGTCGTGCCAACTGATACGAGGCAAAAGTTTTACCAAAACGCATTTTGGCATTCCACAAAAATTTAGGTATTCGCATCGGCTCATCTCGCAAAGCCTGTTCAAAATAATCTGCCGTCTGCTTCACTGCACGATATTGCTCTGGACGCATCTTGAAATCCTGCGTTCTATTCTCTACATTGGCACTACCTTCACGAAGAGAGAGAATAGCAGCCTTAACATTCAGTGCCGAACAACAAAACCATTCATCTGTTTTATCTAATGGATTAAGTCGAGAATACCCTCTACTTTCAAGAATTCGATGTACATCTTTGTCGGTAAAACACGAGCCATCATTCGCCATAGCCGACTCCACCAACACAATTTCATACTTCACCTTGCTCGTGTGCAATTGCTCATCAATACGCTCCCGTGCTGTGCGGTCGGTATAACCAATTTTCAAATAACCTTTATGAGAATCTACACCTATCAATCTATAAGCATATATCGTAGGCGTAACCTTTGGTCGCTGCGGAAAAAAATTATTTTGTTGTTCCATAAACTTTTACTCCATTGGTTTAATCATTGATTCAATAAACGCAATCTCTTCTTCAGTCAATCCATATTTAGCATACAACTCTTCATCTGTCCATGACTTTGAAAAATCTTGGAGGGGAACAAATTGATAAACTTTACTTGTCGTATGCTGAGTAACCTTTTTTAAACCTAACATAAAATGAAAAAACTTGGTCTTAATATACGAAATAACATTAATAGCTTCTGATTCTGTTTCATATGGACCATTCATTATATAAGTTTCAGTATTAATCGAATTTGGTTCCGACAATATTGGCTTACAGACATCTTTAGTCATATCACCTGACCCTATTGCCTCTGGCAATAATACTTTCCATTTATTTATATAATCTACTCCTGATTGTATCTTTGAAGTTTTAACATATCCTACACAATGATTCGCATACACTTTTGTGCTATCATTAATCGGCTCTTTTGAATCAAAATCAGTCACATATGTTCTAAAACCAAATGTCATTGCAGGTCTTACGATAGTAGCAAAAGAAGTTTCTTTCTTACTTTGCACTTTTCTTAATATAGAAATAGCCTCATTCTGACGGATAAAAGAATCACAACCTTCTTCTAACAAGGGTCTTGACATTGAAGATATTATTTCATTATTGCAATGTGTATTAACCTCACAATTACCAGAATAATCTTTTTCCCAAAGAAAATAACAAACTCCCCCCTTTATTTCAACATTTGGAAAACATTCTGATGCATTATTAAAATCATGTAAAACCTTTATATGTTTATCTTTCAACATTATGTTTCTAAATTCATCTAAGCCCTTACCACCTGCATACCAACGAGCTGGAATAATCATAGTTAAATATCTTGGATTCAATTTCTTTGCCTGTTGTACAAAAAGATGATATAATGGTCTTGCACTTGCTTGCGCACCTCCATCACTCAACTGATAAGGTGGATTACCTATAATTACATCGAATTTCATATTGAATAATTTGTTTACATCAAGATTGTGAATAAATTGATAAGCGTGAGTTTCGAGTTCGTCACCACGGTCGTACTCGCTTTGCGAAGCACCGCAATAAATACATTTACCATCGCGCCAAGTGTGCTTAATGCGTTGAAATATAATATTGCCTTGTGGTTTATCTTCAGGGAATTGATATACCGACCATTCGCTACTTGGAAATTTACTACAATAAACACCTCGTCGCGAAAGCAAACTCGTTAGTTCAGTGATGGCAATACCAAACAATTGTTTTGAAAATATATGTTTGATGCGCTCCTCAAGGTCGGGTATTTGTGGCTCAAGTCCTTTAATCAATCGTTTGGCTATCTCGCGAAGAAACACACCGCTCTTACAACAAGGGTCGAGAAATGTGGTGTCGGGATTCTCAAACAACTCCTGTGGGAGCATATCAATAATCTTATTTGCCAATTCGGGTGGAGTGAACACCTCGTCGTTACTAAGATTGGCTATGCACGACAACACGTCGGGATTATAGACGTTTTGAAACAAATTATTCTCCATACTCCTGTACTTTTTTATAGTGAGTAATATATCGGCGTAAAAAGATTCCACCCTCCTCTTTCTGTTCTTCGGTGAGAGCAAAAAGATTGCCCTCGCTATTGTCGTTATAAAGAAGAAGGTCGGACATCGTATAGTCGGAACGTTGCATTTGTGTGCCACTTATAAGCGTCCACTCCGAGAATACTATCGGAGCAAATGTATCGTTGCCATCAGCATCTACACACATAAGAGTCAAGGCATTGCCATTGATTATATTGCGGTTGATTATGAAGCGAGCAGCCTGACGAGTTTCATCAGAAGCATCAGCCTTACAATGAGCAGTATATTCTTCATCCCAAATAGAGATCAGACGATTGCGACAAGCCTCTACATTGTCATTTAGAATATCAACACCATACAGACTACCTATGGCTACAATAGATTGTCGTTCGTAGTCATAAGCACTGTTTTTGTATTTACGTCGGAGTTCGGAAAGTTTGCGTCGGAGAATGACGCTAAGGAAATTGCCATCGCCACAAGCTGGCTCCAAGAAACGAGAGTCAGGTCGAAGGCATTCGTTTGCCACAAGGTCGCACATGGCATTCACCTCACGCTCGGCAGTGAACACCTCGCCATGATCGGCAACACGTTTACGCGATACGATTTGCGACTTTTTTTCTTCATTAACCGCCATAATAGCTTCGATATATGCGGTCAGAAAGCTACAAATACCGCGGTTAATAGATTTAAGGGGACTTAAGGTGAAGACATAAAAAAAGCGTGAAGCTTTGAACTGTTGCTCGCTTCACGGTTTAAAGGCCTTCGCATTGCCCACTGTAAGTTGAAACGAGCAACGCCAAAAGCCCACGCTGGATATGTATATATTACACTACGCTATACTCACAATCTACCATTAGCAGTGCAAAAAGCACACCAATGGCTATACAAGCATAACGTAGGCATGCAAAAAAATACACACCTACGGGGCATTCACCGCTGCTTTCGTTCTGACCTACAGTTATTGAAGTTGCGAAGTTCTTAAACCGTCAAAACTAAGCGTAAGTAAACGCCATAATGTTATGTCTTTGCTTGATGTTTCAATGGAATTAACCCCCTCCCTCTTCGAGGACTCCCCCTAATACAGGGGGACAATATAAGGGTAACCACAAAATTTCAAGCAACCGCAAAGGTACAAAAAAAACTTCATTCAACAATCGCGTGAATGAAGTTTTTTGTTTTCTGCAAAATTATTGGTATGTTTGTTGTATATTTCAACAAAAAGTAGTAACTTTGCCATCAAAAAGGTGGCTACACAGCCACCATATTACTAAAACTACAAAAAAAACATGAGGTATCTAACATTAGAAAAAGCCTTAAAAGCTTGGCAAGAAATACAACCTTTGAGTGAAGATCAAAAAAACAAACTCAGCCGTAGATTTACTATTGACTTCAATTTCAATAGTAATCACATTGAAGGTAATACACTCACATACGGACAAACTGAAATACTTTTGCTTTTCGGAAAAATAATTGGAGAAGCTGATGTAAAAGATGTGTATGACATGACAGCCAGTAATGTTGCTCTAAAAATGATGTCAGAAGAAACATTGATAAAAGAGACTCCTTTAACTCAAAATTTTATTCGAACGCTTCATCGCACTCTTTTGCGCGAAGATTATACCGTATATCGCACACTTCCTGGCGGTGTACAGACGAGTTACACTATACATGCAGGACAATATAAAACACGACCTAATAGTGTTATAACTCGCTATGGCGACCGCTTTGAATACGCCTCACCCGAAGAAACACCTGCTCTGATGACCGACCTTGTAGATTGGTACAATAAAATTGAACAAGAAGGTAAATTATCTCCTGTTGATTTAGCAGCTCTATTCCACTACAGATATATTCGCATTCACCCTTTTGAAGATGGTAACGGACGTATTGCGCGTTTACTTGTCAACTATATCCTTGCTCGACATGGATACCCTATGATAGTTGTTCGCAGTCGTAATAAAAGTGAATATCTCAATGCTCTACATGCAACAGATTTAAGCGTAGGACTAATTCCTAATGTTGGAGCTAATGCTTCATTAGAAAAAATAAAACCTTTTTTACTATATTTCCGTGGTTTGGTTGCTCACGAAATATACACTAACGTCCGTTTCTTGACAGAACATGATGAAAAACTTTGGTGGTATGATGGTCAACCAATAGAATTTCGTTCAATAAATTACTCACACATCCTAAAACTAATGATGACAGAACCTATATTAACACTTGACGAAATACAAAAAAAATTAGGAATCAATATGTCCGCTGTCAAAAAATTAATAAATCAATTATTAGATAAACACTATATCGAAAGAGGTACAAAGGATGGTTCATGGCGAGTATTTATTACTCCATCAATTGATTAAATACAAAAAAATAACTCCACTAAAATATAATTACCACCTTCTACCACCTTCGCCAGAATCACACAACAAATTTTTATAACAACTTTTGACGAGGAAAAACGCACTATTCACATCATTTTATGACGCGAATAGTGCGTTTTTAGATTCAATCAACTTTTTTCTACGATTTCCCCGAAACTATCTTCTTTATCTCGTTCAGTTTCAATAGTGCCTCTACTGGCGTAAGATTGTCGATATTCAATCCTAATATCTCATCACGCACTGCTTTGAGTACTGGGTCGTCTAATTGGAACATACTGAGCTGAATACCCTCACGCACTGCAGCTTTGGTCATATCTTTGCCTTCGATGATTGATTGTTTGTTCTCGCGTTCGAGCAACTCCAACACCTCATTGGCTCTCTCTACCACCGAGCGTGGCATACCTGCCATCTTTGCCACATGGATACCGAAACTATGCTCACTGCCTCCTCGCACCAATTTGCGCAAGAATATCACTTTCTTGTCAACCTCGCGCACCGACACGTTGTAGTTCTTAACGCGCTCGTACGATTTCTCCATCTCGTTGAGTTCGTGATAGTGCGTAGCAAACAATGTCTTAGCTCTCACACCTTTGCGCTCGTGGATATACTCCACTATCGCCCATGCTATTGATATGCCGTCGTAGGTGCTAGTGCCACGACCTAATTCGTCGAACAACACAAGACTGCGGTCGGTCATATTATTCAATATACTTGCCGCTTCGTTCATCTCTACCATAAAGGTCGAATCGCCAACACTGAGGTTGTCGCTCGCACCCACACGGGTGAAAATCTTATCTACCACCCCTATTCGCGCTGCTTCGGCTGGCACATAGCATCCCATCTGTGCCATCAACACGATGAGTGCTGTTTGTCGCAACAATGCCGATTTACCTGCCATATTCGGACCCGTAATCATCATCACTTGTTGTTTCTCGCTATCGAGATATACGTCGTTTGGCACATACGCCTCATCGAGTGGCAACTGCTTCTCTATCACAGGATGACGTCCTTGTTTGATATCTATCACATTCTCATCGGTCAACACCGGACAGTTGTATCTATTTTCGCGACTAATACGCGCAAAGCCTAACAAACAGTCCAACTGTGCCAATTCTACACAATCCACTTGTATTGCCGATATATATTCCGTAACTGCCTGCACCAATGCGCCAAACAATTGTGCTTCGAGCACTGCTATCTTCTCCTCTGCTCCAAGTATTTTCTCTTCATACTCTTTCAATTCGGCAGTAATATAACGCTCGGCGCTCACCAATGTCTGCTTACGTATCCACTCGGCTGGCACTTTATCTTTGTGAGTATTGCGCACTTCGATATAGTAACCAAACACGTTATTATAGCTTATCTTGAGGCTTGGTATGCCTGTCAATTCACTCTCTCGTTGCTGTATCTGCATCAAATAGTCTTTGCCATGATAAGCTATGCGACGCAATTCATCTAGTTCGGCATTCACTCCTTCGGCTATCACTCCCCCTTTGTTCAACATCGCAGGTGCATTCTCCGACAATTCGTGCGCTATGCGTTCTACCAATCTCTCACATGGGTTCAATCTGTCGCCCACACGCACAATAGGTTCACAATCCGATGCCATTGTGCACACACGCTTCACCACTGCCACGGCTTGCAATGCCACCTTCAGTTGCAACAATTCGCGCGGGGTCACTCTGCCCACTGCCACTTTACTCAATATGCGCTCTAAGTCGCCTATTCTACTAAGTTGCTCCTCTAATGCATCTTTCATCTCTACATCGCGAAACATCTGTGTAACAACTGCCAATCGGTCTTCTATCGGTTTCACCTCTTTGAGTGGAAACATCAACCATCGTTTCAACAATCGCCCTCCCATAGGCGTAACGGTGCGGTCAATCACCTGACACAAACTACGTCCCGACTGATGCATACCTCCCAACAATTCAAGATTGCGCACAGTGAATCCATCCATCCACACAAATCTATCGCCCTCAATGCGAGCCAACGAAGTGATATGCCCCACTTGCTCGTGCTTGGTTTGGTCGAGATAATATAGCACTGCCCCAGCTGCCACCAATCCCATCTCCATATCCTCCACGCCAAACCCTTTAAGGTTCTTCACCTCAAAGTGTTTCAACAATCTGCTGCGTGCCGAATCTATCGTATAAACCCAATCGGGCATCGCCTGCAAAAAGTATCGTCCACCCACCATATCTATCACCTCGCTACGCATATCTGCCTCATATATAATCTCTTTCGGTGCAAACGAACTAATCAATTTCTCGATATAATCCACCTTGCCTTCGCCCACCAAAAACTCACCTGTCGATATATCCAAAAGACTCAAACCCACCCCCTTGCGAGTGATATACACCGATGCAAGAAAGTTGTTTTCCTTCACGTCCAATATATTGTCATTCACACTCACACCTGGTGTAACCAATTCTGTTATACCACGTTTCACCAATCCTTTCACGGTCTTAGGGTCTTCCAACTGGTCACAAATTGCCACTCTCAACCCATGACGCACCAACTTAGGCAAATAGGTGTCCAACGCATGGTGAGGAAATCCAGCCAACTCCACATATTGCGCAGCACCATTGGCTCTACGTGTCAACGTGATACCCAATATCTCGCTCGTGCGTATAGCATCCTCCGAAAAGGTCTCATAAAAGTCACCCACACGAAACAAAAGCACTGCGTCAGGATACTGTGCCTTTATCTCGTTATACTGTTTCATCAACGGCGTTTCTACAACTTTTGCCATAATTTATTTTTATTTTCTTGTTTTCTTAACAAAAGTACATATTTTATGTTTTCTGGTTTATGTTATGCTGTTGATTTTTTTGGAGATTTCATCTTGATAATCTTTTTTTAAGTACATACCCAAAATCATAACTTTATTTAATCACAAGGCTTGTACTAAAAAAAACAAATCGTCACCACAAAACAAATAAACATCACTATAACACAGTAAACCAACCCCAAAGATTTTTGTACTTATGTTAAAATTTAATTCATATAAATTCTTTTTACCAAATTTTTCACTCTCTGCACCACCAACTCCTTCACCCACTCACCCACATTATCTGTCCACCTCTGCGGATGCGAAGTCATCATCACACGCAACGGAAATCGCCCCTCTCGTACAGCCCCTATCACATCATCCGTCGTCCTATACTCCCAACCCTTTGCCTTCCACACCGACTCATATTCTACCACTTTATCTCTACGGCTTACGCCCTTCCAACTCCGTCCCGTATCTGTCAAATATGCCATCTCTGCCCAATCTACATCAAATTGTGGCTCTCCTATCAACCCCAAATTCTTATAATCATATGCCTGCCACATTCCCTTCGAATCAATCTCGCTCATAGGCGACCCATGCATCGTAATTGTCCGTACGTCAACCAATTGACGCAATCTATCAATATTACGCACTAATCTTGCATATGCCTTATCCACATCTCCTTTTTCGGTCACCAACTCCTCATAATGATACCCCACCTCATGTCCCATATCTGACAATAATCCAATCGCCTCCTTCTCTTCAATAAAACGCTCACGCACATAGTACGATGCTCTCACCCCCATCTCTCTCTCAACCTGAGCAATCACCACTGCTCGCCTCATATCTCTATCCACATCATGCCGCATCACCACCAATCTTTCTGCTCTTCGCCCCTCGGCATACTCGGCATAAGTCACAAACTCATATCCAGCATCCTTCAACGCCAGCACCAACTCTCTATATTTCTTTACTGTAAAATCCATAATTATACATTAGACGCTAGACACAAAATATTAGACTCTTAACCTCTTGTACCTCGTGTCTTACATCTTGTTTCTAATAAAACGCAAAGTTACAAAAAAAAACTTATAATTTAAAATTCAAAAATCAAAAATTCAACAGATTTTTATCAACTCACCTTTGATTAATTCAATGTTTTTTTGTAACTTTGCATGTTTATTTACAAAGAACACTAACATATATAAATATACATGAAAAAAATCAGAAACTTTTGCATTATAGCCCATATCGACCATGGTAAAAGTACCTTGGCTGACAGACTATTGGAGTTCACTCAAACTGTTGAAGCTCGAGACCTCCAAGCTCAAGTATTAGATGATATGGATTTGGAACGTGAACGCGGTATTACAATCAAATCTCACGCCATCCAAATGAAATACAAATATAATAATGAGGAATATACCCTTAACTTGATTGACACTCCAGGTCACGTTGACTTCTCTTATGAAGTATCTCGTTCAATTGCAGCTTGTGAGGGTGCTTTACTCATTGTAGATGCCACACAAGGTATTCAAGCTCAAACTATATCAAATCTCTATATGGCAATTGAACATGACCTAGAAATCATCCCTGTGATGAACAAAATGGACATGGACAATGCTATGCCTGACGAGGTTGAAGATCAAATTGTAGAATTGCTCGGTTGCAAACGCGAAGAAATTATTCGCGCATCAGGCAAAACAGGTATGGGTATTGAAGAAATTTTGCATGCTATTGTTGAAAGAATCCCTGCCCCAGAAGGCGACCCTAATGCACCTCTACAATGCTTGATTTTCGACTCAGTATTCAACTCTTTCCGTGGTATTATTGCCTATTTCAAAATCGTTAATGGTACTATTAAACCTAACGATTTAGTGAAGTTCGTAAACACTGGCAAAGAATACGAAGCCAACGAAATCGGTATCCTTAAACTCGACATGGTTCCTCAAAAAGAACTCTCTGCCGGCAATGTAGGATATATCATTTCTGGTATCAAAACATCTAAAGAGGTGAAGGTTGGTGATACCATCACACACGTAAAACGCCCTTGTGAAGACGCTATAGATGGTTTCGAAGAGGTGAAACCTATGGTATTTGCCGGTGTATATCCTATTGAAACTGAAGATTTCGAAGACCTTCGTGCTTCTCTCGAAAAATTACAACTCAATGATGCCTCTTTGACATTCGAACCTGAATCGTCAGCAGCTCTTGGCTTTGGTTTCCGCTGTGGTTTCTTAGGTATGCTCCACATGGAGATTGTACAAGAACGTCTCGACCGCGAATTCGATATGAACGTTATCACCACAGTGCCTAACGTTTCATATAAGGTATTCACTAATAAAGGAGCTTGTCTCGAAGTGCACAACCCTTCGGGCTTGCCAGAAATCACCGAAATTGACCATATCGAAGAACCATATATCCGCGCTTCAGTAATCACTAAAACTGATTATATTGGCCAAATTATGACTCTCTGTCTTGGCAAACGTGGTGAATTGGTGAAACAAGAATATGTATCAGGCAATCGCGTCGAACTCATTTACGACATGCCATTAGGCGAAATTGTGTTTGACTTCTACGACAAACTCAAATCTATATCAAAAGGCTATGCTTCGTTCGACTACCACATGAATGGTTTCCGCCCTTCTAAATTAGTCAAACTTGACATTCTCCTCAATGGCGAATCAGTGGATGCCCTATCTTCACTTATCCACTTTGACAATGCATATACGCTCGGTCGTCGCATGTGCGAAAAATTACAAGAACTCATACCACGTCAACAATTTGATATTGCTATTCAAGCTGCTATCGGCGCGAAAATCATTGCTCGCGAAACAGTAAAAGCTGTTCGCAAAGACGTAACAGCAAAATGTTATGGTGGTGATATCTCGCGTAAGCGTAAATTGCTTGAGAAACAAAAGAAAGGTAAGAAACGTATGAAACAAATCGGTAACGTCGAAGTACCACAAAAAGCATTCCTCGCAGTTCTCAAACTCGATTAAAAATATAGGAAAAACTTTTAACTTTAATCTATAATCTACTAATTTAAAAAACAAAATCATGTTACTCCTTAGTGCAACTGAAGCGGTAATGCAAGTTCCATTTTGGGCTTCTATTCCGTTCATCATCATGCTATTGATGATTGCCGTTGGTCCGCTTATCGCGGAAGAATGGTGGGAACACAACAGAAACAAACTTCTTGTTTCATGCCTTTTGGGTATTCCTACTGCATTTTATCTTATCAAATGTGGATTAGTACATCAATTAGAACACCAAATCTTTGGTGACTACATCCCATTCATTGTTCTTCTCACTGCTTTGTTTGTCATAACTGGTGGCATTCATCTCAGTGGCGACATCAAAGCTAAACCTATAATCAATACAGCATTTATTGCCCTTGGTTGGATTTTAGCTTCATTTATGGGTACTACAGGTGCAGCTATGTTGCTCATCCGCCCACTTATTGACACCAACTCGCAACGTAAACACAAAGTACACACTATGTTGTTCTTCATTGCTGCGGTTGCAAACTGTGGTGGTCTTCTCACTCCACTCGGTGACCCACCGTTGTTGCTACTCTACCTCCGTGGTGCATCATTCACTTGGTTCTTCAACTTATTGCCTATGTGGGCGTTCACAGGTGTATTATTGTTGATTATCTATTTCTTGTGGGATTCATATATGTACAAAAAAGAGGATTGGACAGCATTGTCTGCTGACTCACGCGAACAACGTCCTATCCAAATCACTGGTAAAATCAACTTCATATTCCTTATTGGCGTAATTTTGTCAGTTGCATTTATCAATGCTGATATGTTGCCTGCAATGGGCGAAGAACACGCTCCATGGTGGTTGGTTTATCTCCGTGAAATCGTACTTATATCAATGATTATCATGTCATTGCTCGAAACTAAAAAAGAAGTACGCGAAGCAAACAAATATTCATGGCGTCCAATTATTGAGGTTGGTGTAGTATTCCTTGGTATTTTCGTAACAATGACACCTACTATCATGTACCTCAACCAAAATGCAGCATCACTTGGCTTGACTGAACCTTGGCAATTCTACTATTTTGCAGGTGGTTTGAGTTCATTCCTCGACAATGCCCCAACTGCTGTAGCATTCCATAGTGTGGCAACTGCCCTACCTATTGAAGGTAACGCCGTAGCTGGTATATCTGAAATACTCCTAAAAGCTATCGCTCTTGGCTCTGTATTCTTTGGTGCTATGACTTATATTGGTAATGGTCCTAACTTCATGGTTAAAGCAATTGCTGAAGAAAATGGTATCAAAATGCCTTCATTCTTTGGCTATATGGTTAAATTCTCTTTAATCGTACTTTTACCAATTTATATTCTTGTTCAAATAATTTTCTTATAATTTAGATACAAGACAAAAGACACGAGATAAAAGACCTTATTTGTAGTCTAATATCTCGTGTCTATTATATTTTATAAAAAAGCAAAAACTATGAATAAACCTCAACAAAAAACAACTACAACAAAACCTAAATCTACGACAAAACCAAGAAAAAAAGTTACCAAAAAGAATATTCAAGAAGAAGTTTCAAACTCTCTCACTCCGCGTAACATACTTATTGCATCTATAGCTGGACTTCTTTTGGCTGCAGTAGTCATTATTTGCAATCATTGTGACGGAACAGATGATAAAAATATTTGCTATTGCGAGAATGCAACCGCTCCAATACGTTCAAAATCAAAATTCAAGGATATTAATTCCGAACAATTAGCTCATGCTCAAGCCAATGGTCTAAAAACAATCATTAAAGACAAAAAACAATTCGAATCACAAATTGATTCACTTGTCGAAGAAGGTATATTGGTGAGAATCAAACCTAATAAATACTATAATATACGTCGCCTCACTCACTCATACCCTTATCTTACACCCGAAGCAAGAGACTTACTAAACCTTATAGGCAAACGCTTTCAAGCTAATCTACAAGCCGAAGGTTTACCAAAATATAAATTTCAAATATCATCATTACTTAGAACAATAGAATTTCAACGCCAACTGACTCGTCAGAATGTAAATGCTACATACGGACTATCTGCCCACTATTATGGAACTACATTAGATATTGCATACGACAAATATGACCGACGTGGCAAAAGCTACCAAGACCCTAAAGTCGAAGCTATATTAGAAAAAACTCTCCGCGAATTACGCGAAGAGTGTCGTATAATGATTATTAGAGAATCTTCTAATAAATGCTTCCACATGACAGTAGTGAAGAGAGTTGAGAATTGAGAATTTAGAATGAAAAATTAAGAATTATTTTCTACTCCCTATTCCATACTCCCTACTCCTTACTCCCTATTTATAAGCGCAACACAATAAGCTGCAATACCCTCTTTACGACCGACAAATCCAAGTTTTTCGGTAGTTGTAGCTTTAATGCTTACACAATCCTCATCTATTCCCATACATTCAGCCAACACTTGCTGCATCTGGGGTATATGAGGATTTAATTTTGGTCGTTCTGCACATACCGTTGCATCAATATTCCCAATTTTATATCCTTTTTCTTTTAACAATACCACTGTTTTACGCAAGAGTATCTTACTATCAATATTCTCATATTCCTTGCCTGTATCAGGAAAATGATAACCTATATCACGCATATTAGCAGCCCCCAAAAGAGCGTCGCAAATAGCGTGAATAAGTACATCTGCATCAGAGTGACCGAGAAGACCTTTCTCATGTTCGATTTTAATGCCACCTAACCATAAATCACGGTTTTCTACTAATTGGTGGACATCATATCCCATTCCTATACGTATCATAAAAATTAAGAAGTAAAAATTAAGAATTAAAAAAGTGAGAAAAAAGACAGAATAACATAAGAACAAAACAAATATTCATGTTCTTTTATTATTCTGTCTTTTTATATTTTAAAATTAATTATTAACGATCTGCAAGAGCTTTAATTCCGTCAATATCAAATGCAAGAGAGAAACGAAGTGTTTGGTCAAGTGGATTTGAAGGAGCAGTTGCAATTACATAACCTACATCAAGTTTGAAAGCTGAAAGTTTGAAACCTGCACCAACTGTGAAATATTTACGGTTACCTTTGTCTTTTGCTTCGTTGTTATAACCAAGACGACCAAAGAATTGTTCGTTGTAAGCATATTCAAGACCAATACCCCAATTGATTTCAGCCATCTCTTCTGCAAAACCTCCTGGCGCATCGTACCATGACATAAACAAACCTTCCATTGAAGAAATTTTGTTATACTCTTCTGTTGTCATAGCCCAAGTATCCATATTTGCAGCATCAAAGTCAGGATTATATTTTATAACTTTTGAATAACGTGTAGGAACCATCATTTTGTTAGCTTCGAGAGAAACGAGCAAACGATTGTATTTGTCGAATGGAATTTGGTAACCTACACCAAGACGAAGATTTGCAGGAATAAAGTTGTAGTTATCACCTTTGTCGTATGTGATACGAGTACCAATGTTAGAAAGGTTGAAACCAAAATTGAAACGAGAAGTACCAGTTTTCATTTCGATTGGCAAGCTATAGAAACCATTGATATCAGCTCCAAATGCATAACCTGTATAGTAATTAGGGTCAGTTTTAGCTGTAAGGTCAGAAGCAACTAAACGCATAACAACACCTAAAGAGAAATTCTCAGTAAGCATGCGAGAATAACCAAGGTCGAAAGTCATTTCGTATGGATTTGCTGCAAGTGGAATTGCATCAGCAGATTCGCGCAACAATACTTCACCCAATTGGAAGAAACGAAGAGAAGCACTGATAGTACCTGCCATTTTGCTTGGAGTATAGTAACCCGCCAAATAAAGCAAGTTGATATCATTCACACCTAATTTACGCAACCATGGAGTGTAAGAGAATGCAAAACCTGCACTACTTTCGTTTTGAGCATATTTAGATGAGTTCCAATACTGAGCATTCATATCTGAGTTAGTAGCAACACCAACATCACCCATACCACCAGCAACAGCGTCTGGACTAATAGACATTGAAGGAACACCTGACACAATAGGGTTCATATAACCATAATTAGTTTTTGCATCTTTATAATTTTCTTGTGCAAAAACCATAACTAATGATGCACAAAGCATCACCATTGATAAAAGAAATTTTTTCATAGTTTTATATAGTTTTTAAAATTATTATTCTCTTTAATTAGACATATATAAATTAAAAAGCAAAGTTACAAATTTTATTGTTTATGAACAAATATTTTTGTTGATTTTGTTGTTTTTCTTTTATTATCATCAACTAATACCGCTTTTAAGTAGTATATACCATCACTAAGTAAACAGTTAGCATCAAAATCTAAATTTATTTTATATGTATAATCTGTTACTAAGTTACTATTATATTGATATACTATACGCCCAGATAAATCATAAACATATAAATATACATCAAGAAGAGTCAAAGGCTTATCATGCTCTATCACGATATTTGCTATATTTTCTACTGGATTTGGATATACATACATATCATATATTGACATTTTTAGATCACTTACAACTTCAAATTCTAATTCTGCCGAAACAGAATTATTTTGCAAATCCCAAGCTCTAAAGAATAATTTATGTTTACCCGGCGTCAAATCTGATAATTGATAAGTAACAATACCTGAATTATAAGAACCCAAGTCAGACTTATAATAATTATTCAAAACATATTCTTGTTTAATATCATTGTCCAACTTAAGAATTATATCATGACCAATACCCGAACCTATAGTGTTGATACCACTAACATCTTTTAACTCTGCAATAAACAATGGATCAGAGCAAACTTCATCTCCATTTTCAAAGTAAGGGGTATTCAAATAGATTTTTAATTCAGGCCCATCAGTTTCAATAACAGCATCTTTAGCATCGCCACCAATTATAATATTCGATGAATAACCATTAGCTTCTAATCCCTGTTGTTCATCTGACGCATACAAAACAATACGTCCAGCGCCAAAATTATATTTAATATCTTTAGGCACAATAAATTCAGACTTAAATTTACCATCAATAACAGCAACCTCTCCTACATACAATGGGTTTGTGCGATAGGTATAAACAAAAGGTTTACCATTTTTATTTGGGGTAGATTCTTTAAAATCATTACAAAGTGTTTTAATTGTCTCTTCTTTATCAAAAACAGTTACATGGACATACCCATTAAATGTTTCATCAACAAGACTATCATTCACAGAATAAATAGAGCCACTTAAAACAACTCGTCCTAAAGCTCCAACAGTATCCACTGTCAAAGAAACATCTCGTCCATTAATTGAGTCGATAGATGCAAAATGAGTTTGAGCAACAGCCAAACGAATAGCAGGGTCACCCAAAAGAACAAAAGGCAAACGATTTGCGTCATTACTTTTTGCTCTCTTATTTTTTGCCAATTGACAAGCCTCACCAATAGTATTTATTCTTCCTGTTTTATCATTTTTCGCCAACAACACTTTAGATAACTCGATATTTAACAACATATTAGGTTGTGCATAAACCGTACGAGCTGCTGAAATAAGTGCCAAAGCTCCACCTTGAGTATTTAACATCATTGTTTCGCCCCCTGAAACTTTAAAGTCATCAAATCGAGAAAAACTACAAGATGCAGTAATTACTAATGGTAAACGCTGATTATACATTGCTTCTATGTCTGCAACAGATAATATTTGCTCATTAGTCCAGTTATTATACCCACTATGTCCCATATAATTTATCAATAATACACCATTATTGATATAATCATAAAATTCTTTTTTCAATGTAGGATAAAACTCACCTACGGCAGTAACTTCTTGTGTATAAGAATCAAGATACAATTTACGAGTTAATAAATCGGGATTCAAATGTTCAAAAATGCTACATACAGAATCTGTTTCTTCTACATGTAAATTATCATCTCCATCGTCAGCCATGAATATTGCTTGATTTTTCCAATTTCCTAAATCTTCATTTTTGATATAACGCTCTAATTTATCCACTACACCATTAGCTTGTTCTGTTGTATAAGCAGGTATACGACCTACGGCAACATCCATACTATTAATTAATACATAAGCTCCGTCTGAATCATCAAGCAAACCAAAATAATCATCTGTTATATACGATTTTGTATCTTCAAATGATTCTTTTGCCTGATAAGTCAACAAACGGTAAATATTATCTTTAGTATTAGCTTTCAAAATTTGTCTATTATCAAATGATCCATCACCAAACAATAACAAATATTTAGGTTCATTACCAACTTCTTTAGCTCTATCATAAAACATTTTCACAAAACGACGATATGCTGTTGCATCTGGCGTACCAGAAGAAAATTCGTTATAAACAACATCTGATGTCACAACATGAGTTGTTAATCCATCATGTTCTAAATGCAACTGAGCCAAACGCGTAGAGGCATCAACAAAATCGGGATGAGTAATAATAACCATATCCACTTGTCCTAACGCATGTAAATCTTGATTGGAAATTTTGCCAACAAATTGTGGTTGCATAAAATTATCAGACTTAACATCAACTGCCACATACTCTTTCAAAACAGAATTATTGCCAACAAAAGTTAAATCATTTCCCGAAATTTGTACTGGCATTTTTTCGATGTTCTGCAAATCTGTAATATCCCAAATCTGAATATTAGAATTGACACTTTGCACTCTATATGTAAATCCTCCTGTTTTTCCTATATTGTCTATAGATCTAAAACAAAGACTTTCACCTGCCGTTTTCTGTAATTTACGCTTGAAATTTAAGGTAAAATAGTCTAAATAAGCAACTGATGATGACAGAGAATATGATAATTTTAAATTTATACTATTACTATTTGAAGGTATAAATTCATATGTTGCACTTGTTTTAGTTGCCACAACTTCATTTGAAGGTCTTGCATCAAACTTAAATGTACCAATTATGCTATCATTGACAGCAACAGTCATATTAGCCTCTGCTACTGCAATATGCGCAGCTGAAATAGACAAATCAACCTTATCTCGCAAAATATTAGGAACTTGAATATTATAATTTCTACTTAACTGAGATTGATTAAAATCATCTCCTAAATAGATACGTCCTGAATTCAATAAATTTATTTCATCCTTTTCATACAAGTAAAAATCATGAAATGATGTTATTTCAGCACTTTGTGTTGAATTTATTTTTTCTGACTCTCCAATTAGTTTTAGTGTTGCAAAATCTGACGTTATAAAATAATATCCATAATTTGAGTATGAGTTTACTTCATGCTCAAATAGTTTCTGTTTTATATTATAAGTCCATTTAATAGGACCTTGAGCATAAAATAATATATAATCGCCCGCATTGAATACACCATCGCTACCCTTCTCCATGTAAATGCTCAATTGAGGAAGATCGTCAATATAAGGTTTTGAAAATGCTTCAGCGAGTTGTGCACCACCGTAACCAAATACACTAACATTGGCCGGATTTTTCACACCCATATCTACTAATTGTTCGTATGTTAGTTTATGAATACCAGACTGAGCCACTTGTATTTTGTACCAATCACCACTACTCAACACTGACGTTTCGGCATAACGACCTGCTTGTGCTACAAGTTGCAACACAAACATAATCAATACGAAAAACAACGATAATCGTTTCATATTACATCATTTAACTAAAAAATCAAACATTAGTTTATCTTCGATATATCCTGTCAATCTGTCGTTAATAACTACGGGAGATACTCCTGCTGGTGTACCTGTAAAAATTAAATCTCCTATTTTTAATGTAAAGAACTGACTGATATATGCTATCAATTCATTAACGGAAAATAACATATCTTTAGTATATCCTTGTTGCTGAATTTGACCATTTTTTTGCAATGAAAAATGTATATCCTGAATATCAGACAATTCACTCAATGAAATAAAATCGCTTACGACTGCCGAATTATCAAATGCTTTTGATATTTCCCAAGGAGCACCTAGTTGTTTACATTGATTTTGCAAGTCACGTGCTGTGAAATCTACACCTAATGCCACTTCTGAATAGTAACGATGAGCAAATCGTGGTGCTATATTACGTCCCAAACGATTGATGCGCACAACCAATTCTACCTCATGCTCGATTTGATTAGAGAATCGAGGGATGAAGAATGGTCGATTCTCGCGCAATAGAGCCGAATCGGGTTTCATGAATATAGTCGGGTGTTGAGGTCGCTCTTCGCGATTCATCTCAAGGTTGTGTTTTGGGTAGTTCCACCCTACGCAAATTATTTTCATTGTTCGTTTTTTAGATTCAAATACACACTGTAAGTGGGTATAGACAGATGACTGTTTTCTACGGCATAGGTTGCTTGCACCTTGCTTGAGGATTAGGCAGGAGAATACACACTCTCGTTGTGTATTCTGATTGTGTTTTTATCTTCTGCGACGCCAAGGTTTGTCGGGATTTTCGGCAACTTCGCGACGACGATTATCTCGACGGTCACCTCTATCACGACGGTCATCACGGTCAGTGCGGTCGCTACGACGGTCGCGACTACGGCGGTCATCATTATCGCGACGGCGGTCGCGTTCACGATTGCGTTGTGATTTTTCACTTTGAGCTTTTGGTGCTTTGCTCACCACTTCGCGAGGTTCGGCAATTGCCAATGGTTCGCCAGCATCTTCGAAGGCTTGACACACACGGTCGGCTTGGTCGGCATATACGTCGAAGAAGGTGAATTTGTTAGTGATTTCGATATCGCCGATTATGATAGACTTGTCTTGTGTAACATCATTTATCACACCGAGCACCGAACGTGGAGTGGCATTTTGTTTTGTGCCATAAAGCATTTTGAAGCGCACTTTTTGTCCGCGTTTCGATTTACCTTCGCCTTTATCTTTACCTTTTTTGCCCTCTTTTACATCCACATTTATGTCTTCGGCATCTTTATAATATTCAGCAAATCGGTTGAATTCAAGCGAAACAAAACGCGAAATCACCTCCTCTTTACTCAAATAAGCTAGCTTCGCAGCGATTTGAGGCATAAATACATCTATTTCTTCATTGCTAACCTCTACGCGCTCCATCTTGTCGATGAGATGAAAGAGTTGACGTTTGCACACCTCCATACCAGTTGGCACTGGCATATGTTTGAATTCTTTTTTGATGATTCGCTCTATTTCGCGCAAACGGCGACCTTCGCGAGTGTGAACAATCACGCACGAAACACCTTTTTTGCCAGCACGACCTGTACGACCAGAACGGTGGGTGTAGACCTCTACATCATCAGGAAGATTGTAGTTGATAACATGAGTTAAATCGCTAACATCCAATCCACGAGCGGCTACATCGGTAGCCACCAACACTTGCAAATTCTTTATACGGAATTTGTTCATCACAGTATCGCGTTGAGCTTGGCTGAGGTCACCATGTAGAGCATCGGCATTGTAGCCGTCTTTCATCAATTTTTCGGCTACGTCTTTGGTTTCTTGGCGAGTGCGACAGAAGACAATGCCGTAAATATCAGGGTTCATGTCCACAATGCGCTTCAACGCAAGATAACGATGATCGGCACGCACCATATAGTATATATGCTCGACATTGTCGGAGCCAGCGTTGCGTGTGCCTACGGCAATTTCGGCAGCATCGTGCATATATTGGCGCGAAATTTTGGCTATTTCGTTAGGCATTGTAGCTGAGAACAAGAGAGTTCGACGAGTTTCAGGCACATCTTTCAATATAGTTTCGATATCTTCTTGGAACCCCATATTAAGCATTTCATCAGCCTCGTCGAGAACAAGGAAACGAACTTCAGAGAGGTCAACCTTGCCACGATTTATGAGGTCTATCAATCGGCCAGGTGTGGCAACAAGCACTTGAGGTTGAACATCTAACTGCTTGTATTGCATCACGATACTTTCGCCACCATAAACAGGTACAACCTTGACACCTCGCATTTTAGAAGCAAAGTTTTTTATGTCATTGGCTATCTGAATACATAATTCGCGTGTAGGAGCAAGCACGAGCGATTGAATTTTGCGTTGCTCTACGTTCACCATATTTAATATAGGCAAACCAAAAGCAGCAGTTTTGCCTGTTCCCGTTTGTGCCAATGCCACGAGGTCGTTTTCGTGAGTGAGCATATACGGTATAACTTGCTCTTGCACAGGCATTGGATTAACAAAACCCAATTCAGCAACAGCATCTAAAATCTCTTGTCGAAGTCCTAATTCTTGAAATGTCATTTTTCTATCAATGCATAGTGCTTAATGCATCATGCACAATTATAAATTATTAAACTCTTACTTTCCTTGCTCCCTACTCCCTACTACTTGCTCACTATAAAAGTAGTATCTCTCAAACACATCTTTCACATATCTTACGGTATATCGTCCTCTGAAAAAACCATGACGACACACCTCATCTGTATAGTATTTTCTCTCTTGCAATGCCAACAACCACTTCTCCACATTACCATCCCACTTATATGGGTTATCACCATATTTTTCAGCTAATGCCATTGCATCACGCACATGACCTGGTCCTGCATTATAGCCTGCTAACACAAATTTTATTCGCTCATCTCTATCTTCAACCTCATCGAATCTTCGCTCCAAAAATTTCAAATACTCTACTCCGGCGTCTATGTTTTTTTTCGGGTCTTTCAACTCATCTCCCTCTAATCCAAACCGTGCTGCCGTACGAGGCATGAATTGCATCAGCCCCTTTGCTCCTTGCGAAGATACCGCGTTTATATTAAAACGCGACTCATTCCACACTATCGAAGCCATCATTCGCCAATCCCAGCCCAAACGGCGCACTCCTACTTGTATTATTTCGTCATACTCCGATATTGGATTAGCCCAATATTCCTTCAAATAGTTATCAACCGATTCTCGCAATCTAACACCATTATTGCCCATTGCTATATTAAAACACAACAATAAAGCAATCACTATTACCCTCTTTTGCCCTTTTGTCTTCAAAAAAATATTATAAGTTTTTTTCTATATACATTCGCAATATATCTATTGCCAACTGATTATTTCCACCTTCTGGAATAATCAAATCGGCATAGCGTTTTGTTGGTTCAATAAATTGTAGGTGCATTGGTTTCAACACGCGCGTATATCGTTCCATAACCGCTTCGGCAGTACGACCACGCTCTACTACATCACGCAATATCACACGTATCAATCGCTCATCAGGGTCGGCATCTACAAATAACTTCAAGTCCATCTGATTGCGCAAATCTTCGTCACACAATGCCAATATACCTTCAACTATCACCACCTTGCGTGGTTCGATATGTACGGTTTCGGGTTGACGAGTGCTTGTTATATAGGAATATGTAGGTTGCTCAATTGCTTTTCCAGCTTTGAGCATAGCCAACTGCTCCGACATAAGCGCCCAATCGAAAGCATCGGGATGGTCGAAATTTATCATATGACGCTCCTCTACTGGCACATGACTACTGTCTTTATAATAAGAGTCTTGTGGCAATACCACCACCTCGCCTTCTGGCAAACTCTCCACTATCTTGCGCACTACAGTCGTCTTACCCGACCCTGTGCCACCAGCAATACCAATTACCAACATATATTTTAGTTAAAAGTTAGAAGTTAAAATCCGAATGGCTAATCGTGCCTTGTCTTAAAAAGCGTAAAGAAAAATAATAATAAATCCGTAAACGAAGATTTTTGGCGAGGTAACACTGTCCAAAATCAAGGCTTAGCATTCTTGGGCAAATACTATAACCGTGAAGATGCAGTCTGATTGCCCGAGTTTAAATCGAAGTAGGATTTATTGATATTTTTTAGCTTTTTAAGCACTGCACAAGACTTTTGGTTACTTTTGGTCACAAAAGTAACAATTAAATTACTCTAATCAAGAAATAATTTTTCTTACCTTTTTGCACTAACAAATATCTATCGTTGAGCAATGCATCTACGCCAATCACTTGGTCTGGAGCTGTGAGTTTCTCTTTGTTCACGCTCACACCACCAGCTTGTATTGTTTTGCGTGCTTCTCCTTTCGACGGGAACACTTGTGTCAATTCAGCCAACAATATCAATGGTTGCACACCTGCTTCCAACACCGAGCGCTCTACCTCAAATTGTGGAACACCCTCAAACACAGCCAACAATGTATCTTCGTCCAATTTGCGCAATGCATCCGCAGTGGCATTACCAAACAAGATATTCGATGCCTCAACTGCTGCATTATAATCCTCTTCCGAGTGCACCATAATTGTAACATCTTTAGCCAAACGTTTTTGTAAAAGACGCATGTGCGGAGCCTCGCGATGTTCTGCTATCAATGCCTCGCACTCTTCTTTTGTAATATTTGTAAAGATTTTGATATATTTCTCAGCATCATTATCTGCTACATTCAACCAGAATTGGTAGAATTTATACGACGAAGTATAGCGTTTATCCAACCAGATATTACCACTCTCAGTCTTACCAAATTTACCGCCATCTGCCTTAGTAATCAACGGACAAGTAAGCGCAAATGCATCTCCGCCACCCATACGACGAATAAGTTCAGTACCAGTAGTGATATTGCCCCATTGGTCCGAACCGCCCATTTGCAATTTACAATTTTTGTTTTTATTCAAATACACGTAGTCGTAACCTTGCAACAATTGATAAGTAAATTCAGTGAACGACATACCTGCGTTGAATTCGCCATTCAAGCGTTTTTTCACCGAGTCCTTCGCCATCATGTAGTTCACAGTAATCAATTTACCCACGTTACGCGCAAAATCCAAGAACGTAAACTCTTTCATCCAATCATAGTTATTCACCAATTCAGCAGCATTTTCGGCATCCGAGTGGAAATCCAAGAATTTCTCCAATTGCGCTTTAATAGCCTCTTGGTTATGACGCAATGTAGCCTCATCCAACAAATTACGCTCAGCCGATTTACCCGATGGGTCACCAATCATACCCGTAGCACCACCCACCAATGCAATAGGTTTGTGGCCACAACGTTGAAAATGGCGCAACATCATCACACCACACAAGTGTCCAATATGCAACGAATCTGCCGTAGGGTCGATACCCAAATAAGCAGTTGTCATCTCTTTATTCAATTGTTCTTCAGTGCCAGGCATCATATCTTGCACCATACCTCTCCATGTAAGTTCTTCTACAAAATTCATTTTATTATTCATTTTTAGACATTATTATTCAAAATATATAACTCGCAAAGTTACTAAAAATTTCTCACATATACAACACCCCCACAAAAATAGCATAAAATTATAATTTCACAAAAAAAAATCGCACCTCAAACCAAGGTGCGACTATACAAAATTTATTTAACGCCTTCACAATCTATTTCCCCTATTACAAACAACTCCCAAATTTTATTTTCTAATTGTTCAAAATATTTTTCATTAAAAACAAGATAAGAATTTTCCTCATACTCACTATAGGATTTTCTAACACTTACTGATTCTTTCTCTGGAACATACCAACTTAAAGACAATGTTGGTTTGTTTTCTCGAAACATATCTTCCGTATAAATACTTCTTCTATACTCCATCTCATTTAAAATGCTATCACGAGTAAGACTATCATATGGTATATGCGAACGATACTCAACATTGCCAAAAGTGTATAAAAGAGAATTATATGATACGGTAGCACTATCAAAACCACCTACATAAAACCAATAATCTGTTTCAGGCGGAAAATGAGCACTTCTTGTATGAAGTGAACAATAACCAGAATAAACAGTATGCCAATAAATAGTATCATTTGTATTTAATTCATACTTAAACACTTCGCTATCCTTAAATAATTCCAATGTAACCTTCTCACCTAATACATTACATAAATACAAATGCTCTATGGTATCAATATTTCTATGTCCTATATCCCCATCACACCCAACAAACAACATTAAACTCAAAATTAACAAATAATAAATCCGTTTCATGACAACCTCCTTATTTTATAAATTTTTAAATACCTCAAAATCCACAAAACAATCTGCTATCAAATCACACCACAAATATAGCACATTTTCTTCAAACAAACAAACGTTTTTCTATCTTTTTACCTATAACAATATTATATTTATTTATCTATAAACAACATACCTCCCAAAACAACAATCATCTCTAATCTCTAATCTCTCATTTCTAATTTCTCATTACCCCCTATTCCCTACTCCTTACTCCTTGCTCCCTACTCCTTAACCTCTCCTTACCTACACAGTAAAAATAGTATAAAAAAACAGAGACAGCGATTTTCACAAACCACTGCCCCCCTCATAATAAGTGAGATTGACTATTTTTCTTATTATGTCTGAAGTATCTGAAGTATAGCTTTTTATCTATGTGTTGTTGATATATTTTTATTGGTTTTTACTGCGGTTGATGTTGTACGTGTTGAACTACTTGGTCGTGATGTCGATGACGATGGACGAACTGTTGAACTTGTTGAACGACTACTTGATGTTGACGATGGGCGAACTGTTGTTGTACGTGAGGTTGTAGTTGTTGTTCTTGGTGTTGCTGTTGTTGTACGTGAGGTTGTAGCTGCTGATGATGTAGTAGTTGTTTTACGTGTTGTAGTTGAAGTAGTTGGTCGTGCTGGCAATGTTGTAGATTTGCGAGCTACAGAAGATGTTGATGTCGTTGTGGTGGTTTTAGTTGTACGGTGCGATGTTGATGTTGGTGAGGTAGTGGTTGTAGCAGGGCGACGAGTTGTGGTTGATGTAGTTGATTGTATGCGTGTTGTTGATTGATCAATTCTAATGTTATTAGGGCTTGTACTTAAACTACCAGCAGAACGACCTTGAGTAGTTGGACGTGCTTCGAGGTGACGATTTGGTGTCGGTTCAGAGCGATAGCCTTGATTTGGACGATGTGTCGCATAGTCGTTACGGGTTATGCTACGATGCATCTCTACATGGTGATTATTATGATGATAATCTACAGGTCGGTGGAAATCGCAATGGTGGTGATGATGTGTATGCCATGTGTGGATATAGCGATGATAACTGTGGTAACCTAAGCATGTGTAGTGGTGATAGTAGTGTGGATAGTAATCCCAATACCAAAGCGAACGATAAACTACATAGGTTGGCAACCAAAACCAATCGAATATTACGGGACGGACTATGTAACGAGGTACAATGACATAATTATCGCCATAAATGTCGCGATTGCCTACGATGGTCACTGTTGCAGAGGTTTTAGTTTCGCCTTCAACAATGACTGATGCTACATCTTGATATAAATCTTGACCTATTACAGCTTGAATAACAATCAAGTGGGTGCCTTTTTCCTCTACTTCTACTACGCGCAAGAAATCAACATATCCATCGTTGTTTAAATCGAGATTGGAGATACGATTTTCTGGATCATTAAGTCGTCGTTCGAAATCCTCTACGTTTTTAGATTCACCAAATGTAATAGCCACGGCTTCGAGGTCGAGATTATCACTAACTTGATAGCTTTGAGCTTGAACTGTCACTGTTTGTTGTGCCGATACTCCTATTGTAGCCAACAAAATACCTAATATAAATATAATACGTCTCATAATAGTATAGTGTTTAGTGTTTAGTGTTTAGTGTTTAGTGATTAGTGATTAGTGTTTAGTGTTTTTTTAGCCGGCTTTTGTCTTTTTGACGTACCGATAATAAAAAAGTTTAAGAAAGCACAAAAAAATTTTTATTATTACGAAAATTTTTCTATCTTTGCAGTATGAATGTAGATAGTCTAAAGTCAACATTCAACAGACTATTAAACATTAATAAATAATATAATACAATAAACAAAGCGAAATTGAGTTGTTACCACTCATTACCCGCTATTAAACATCTAATATATGAAACAACTAACTGATCTCCGTGCTCTTATGGCTGAGCACAAAGTAGATGCCCTCATTGTACCGGGCACTGACCCTCATGCAAGTGAATATATTGCTGCACATTGGCAAGAACGTAATTATGTATCAGCTTTCACTGGTTCGGCTGGTACTGCTGTAATCACCCTTGATGGTGGTTGCTTATGGACTGACTCGCGCTATTTCTTACAAGCAGGTATCCAATTGCAACAATCTGGTCTTACTCTCCAAAAAGATGGCGAAATTGGTACTCCTACTATCAACCAATGGCTCAAGACTACTCTCGGTGCAGGCAAAACTGTGGCTATCAATCCTGATATGATTTCAATCAATGGCTACAAGGCTCTTGAATCAGAGCTTAAAGCGGCTGGTCTAAATATTTACACTGAATTTGATTTTATCAATGCTATCTGGACTGACCGTCCTGCTATGCCTCAATCGAAAGCTGTAGTGTTTGACGAAACTCATTGTGGTCAATCAACAGCCGACAAGCTCACTGCTCTTCGCGCTCGTATGGCTGACGCTAATGCAAATACTTTGTTGCTCACAGCATTAGATGACATTGCTTGGTTGTTCAACCTACGTGGTGCCGACATTGACTACAACCCTGTGCTCATTGCTTTCGGTCTTGTTACTGACAAAGGCGCTACCCTCTTTATCAATCCTGATAAATTAACTGATGAGGCTATTGCCCACCTTACTAAGTCTGGTGTTGTTACTCGTGACTATACTGACATTAAACCTACTCTTTCGGCACTTTCGGCTAACACACGCATCGCAGTTGACCCTGTGAAATGTAATTATGCACTCTATAAAGCTATCCCTGCAGTAGAGGCTATCATCGAATTGCCTTCGCCTGTATTCCGCATGAAATGTATCAAAAACGCTGTCGAACTTGCTGGTGTTGAACGTGCTATGCGCAAAGATGGGGTTGCTCTCATTCGTTTCTGGAAATGGCTCGAAGAGGCTATCGCTCGTGGCGAAAAGGTAACAGAACTCTCGGCTATCGACAAATTGCACGAATGCCGTGCAGAACAAGAAGGTTTCTTGACCGAAAGTTTCAATACTATCGCAGGTTATGGTCCTCATGGTGCTATTGTTCACTATGCTGCCGACGAAGAATCTAATATCGAACTCAAAGCCGAATCGTTCTTCTTGCTCGACTCAGGCGGTCAATACTACGATGGTACTACCGACATTACCCGTACTGTAGCTCTTGGCAACCCTACTGCAGAGATGAAAGCCGACTATACTTTGGTATTGAAAGGCCATTTGGCTCTCGGTCACCAACTATTCCCATACGGCACTCGTGGTGCTCAACTCGACGTGCTCGCTCGTTGCTTCTTGTGGAACAATGAATTGCAATATGGTCATGGTACGGGTCACGGCATCGGTCACTGCCTTAACGTGCACGAAGGTCCTCAATCAATTCGTATGGACGAAAATCCAACAATTCTTGAACCTGGCATGTTGTTATCTAACGAACCAGGTCTCTACCGAGCTGGTAAACATGGTATTCGCATCGAAAACCTCGTGGCTGTGGCTGACTACGACAATAATGTAAACGAATTTGGTCGATTCCTTCACTTCAAAGCGTTGACTTTGTTCCCTTACGATAACCGTTCGATCGAAATCGGTATGTTATCGCCAGACGAACTACTCCAAATCAATGCTTATCACCGCATGGTTTACAACACTCTCGCTCCTTATCTCACTATAGAAGAAGCAGAATGGCTTAAAGCAAAAACAGCACAATTATAATTAACGAGAATTATCTTACATACCTACAAAGAGACTGCGTCAAAATGTAAATTTTGACGCAGTCTTTTTATCATTTTAATTGTATAGCCTAAAACAAAGACAATATCTTTTTTAATAACCTTATCTATTCACAATCATAGCAATCATATCAGCCATACGTTCAATTCCGTCATCAAGTTTATTTCCAATCATTGGCTTCAACATAAACGGAATATCTGCTTTAAGTGTAAGTTTCATACGAGTATCATAATCAGATACACCTACAAGTTGAATCCAAAAATTAAATTGAATAGGAAAATTATCTGCTCCAAATTTCAACATCTTTGGTGTTTCATAATCTACAATGCGTAATACCACCTGACCTATTGGATCAACAGAAAATGATACCGAATCAGGTGTAAAACTTAAATCCTTGATTTTATCTTTATGTTCAGCTGGTACCGCAGCCACATATTTTTCCAACTGAGTTAAATCACTCAACATTGCATACACCTCAGCCTGAGGCTTAAATAATTGTTTTTGTTTACTTTCGTAAGTATTCATTTTATTTAGTTAATAGTTAGTAATTTAGGTTAAAGGTGAGAGGTTAAAAAAGGTTAGTGGTTAGTGGTTAGAGGTTAGAGAATTCTAAATTCTAAATACTAAATTCTAAATTTTCAACTCTCAATTCATCCCCATTCCACACCTCATGTGCTTGCATATAAAAAGTTTCTCGTTCAGACAAATGCTCAGCCACAAAAGTCTTTAACTCGTCTTCGCTCTTTCCTGCTACAATCGGACGTTTAGCTTGCGAACAGATAATTCTTTTCACCAAAACATCAGTTTTACACTGCAAATAAATGGTTTTTCCCGATGCATTCATCTGCTCCATATTATCAAAAAAACAAGGTGTACCTCCTCCAACCGATACAATAACATCCTCCATCTGCATCACTTCATGCAACATATTTCTTTCTCGCAAACGAAATCTCTCTTCTCCAATTTCCGCAAACATATCTGATATTTTGATACGAAATCTCTGCTCTATACGCCAATCCAGATCAATATGCTCAATTCCATATTGCTTAGCCAACAAACGACCTATAGTCGTTTTTCCTGACCCCATATACCCTATCAAAAATATTGGTTTCAAAACAACAAAAACGAAACTTTTAACAATAAAAATATAAATGCAAAGTTACAAAAAATTTATAAAACATCCCATACATACAGACAATATGACAAAATATTGATTATCTACTATAAGGACACCCATGACATCCTGATGCCGAACAGCTCGAACAAGGTGTATCAGAATCGGTGCGATGAAACTTGCGAATAACACGTATTACGATATAAATCAACGCTAATATCAAGATGCCACCCACTATAACTTCTTGCCATACGTTGTGAATAATCGATTGATATACAACAAACGACACCACCCATGCCAATGCAATAGTATATACCGCCACAAACACAGCCCACCACCACGAGCCTGTCTCGCTCTTAATGGTTGCCAATGTACCGATACATGGCAAATATATAAGCACAAAAAGCATCAAACTAATGGCTACTGCCACGTTATACAATGGGGCTCCATTCTCATCAGTAGCACTAAGCAATTTGTCAGAAAGTGAAGCTACATCATCCTCGTCGGCACTATATAGCACTCCGAGTGTACTAACAACAATCTCTTTTGCTGTTACGCCCGTAACCAACGCCACCGATGCCTTCCAATCAAAACCCAATGGAGCCAACACTGGCTGAATAGCCTTACCTATCTGTCCCAAATAAGAATTCTCCAATTGTGCATTGTGCATTGTGTATTGTGTATTATCTAATTGTGCATTGTGCATTGTGCATTGTGCATTGTCTAACGGAAAATAACTCAATGCCCAAATCACAATCGACCCTATCAAAATCGTAGTGCCAATCTTACGAAGGTATTGCACCCCTTTCTCCCATGTATCGCGGAACATCGATTTTATGCTCGGCATACGATATGGAGGCAATTCCATTACAAATGGGGTCTCTTCTTTGTTAAATAATACTTTTCGGAATATAATAGCCATCAATGCAGCCAAAGCCACACCTATTATATACACAGCAAAAAGTGCCACACCAGCTCGATGAGGGAAGAATGCTCCTGCCAACAACAAGAATATCGGCAATCGAGCACTACACGACATGAGCGGAATTATAAGTATCGTAATCATACGTGCATTGCGATTTTCTATAGTACGCGTAGCCATAATGGCTGGCACATTACACCCAAACCCCATAAACAGTGGAATAAACGAACGCCCATGCAAACCTATGTGGTGCATTAGTTTATCCATGATAAACGCCGCACGTGCCATATAGCCCGACGCCTCCATCAACGAGATACAAAAGTAGAGAATCAATATATTGGGCAAAAACACCAATACTCCACCCACACCAGAAATGATACCATCAACTAAAAGATCGTGCAACATACCTGGTGCCATCATCTCACTCAACCACGATGTAAATACCCCGACACCAGCCTCAATCCACTCCATTGGATATGCCCCTATAAAGAAGGTTGCATTAAAGGTAATGAACAGCGCCAAAAGGAATATTGGGTAACCAAACCACTTGCTCGTCACCACATTATCTATCTTATCGGTCAGTGTCTTACTCTCTTCTTTAATCTGCGCCTCGTATGTCTCCTTCAGCGCACCTGCAATAAATCCATACTTCGCATCGCTTATTACATTCTCTGCCGTATCCTTAAATTCTGCCTTTATCTCATTGCGAATCTCTAATAATCGAGAATTTAAAATTGTGCATTGTGCATTGTGCATTTTACATTGTACACTCTCAACAATCTCCTCATCACCCTCTATCAATTTAATCGCCACATAACGAGGCGTGTAGTCATCTATCTGAATATCCAACTCATGCAACAACGATTTCACTCGCTTAATTGCAGCCTCTATCGTTGCGCCATAATGAATATGTATGTGTCGAACTCGCTGATTCACTGCATTTGGCACTATCAAATTGCGCAACTCTTTGTTGCGCGACGAATGTTTATGCGGCAAATCAAGTTCATGGTAATGCTTATCAAGCAGTGCATCATTCTCTACATTTGCCAACAAATTACCATCGGCATCGAGATAGTCACCTCCTTCATATATTTTTATAACAGTATCAAACAACTCATTGATACCACGCATCTTTGGCGACACAGTAGGTATCATCGGCACACCTATCATCGCACTCAACGACTCATAGTCAAATCTATCACCTTTAGCCTCCAACTCGTCATACATATTCAACGCTATCACCATACGCACATTCATGTCAATCAACTGCGTAGTAAGAAATAGATTGCGCTCCAAATTGCCTGCATCTACCACATTCACAATCACATCTGGTCGCTCTTTCACTATCTGATTACGCACATAACGCTCTTCTGGCGAATAAGCCGACAACGAATAAGTACCTGGTAAATCCACTAATTTAATATGATAACCTTTATACTCAAATTCAGTCTCTTTGGCATCTACCGTAACCCCCGAATAGTTACCCACCTTCTCGTGTGCACCCGATATCACATTGAATAACGATGTCTTACCCGCATTCGGATTTCCTACTAATGCTACCTGTATCCCTTTTCGTCTATCCAACGCCACTTGACGTATCTCATCTTCAGTAATAGTAACTACAGCAGAATTGAGAGTTGAGAATTGAGAACCGAAGACCTTTGAATCTTTAGCGATAAAATTAAGAGATGAGAATTGAGAATCATACCCTGTACACTGCTCCCTATTCCTTCTAACAATCTCCTCCGCCTCAGCTACGGTGATGACCTCAATTTTCTCAGCCTCACTCAAGCGCAAACTCACATTATAGCCCGTCACCGAGTATTCAATTGGGTCGCCAAGCGGAGCACGATTAAGCACCTCAACAACCTTACCTTTAATGAAACCCATCTCTACAAGACGACGACGAAAACCTCCATGACCCGCAACCTTTACAATCACGGCACGCCCACCAATTTCTATATCAGATAATTTCATATTTATACAGAATTTTTTTAATCAATCTGTCGTATATCGACAGTCACAAATTAGATTATATTTCAATAGTAGATAGCACACTACATTCCTATTTACTACAACTCACAAAATTACAAAAAAATCATAACCTACGCAATACCTACAATAAAGTAAATTTAATACACATATTACTCTCTCTATCTCTATGTAATATCAAGTTTTTTTAGTACCTTTGCACTTTCAATTCACACAAACGAAATCCAATCATAACTATCTCTTACTAAGAGATATTATACATTACAAAAACAACAAATACCTATGATTTCACAACTAAAAACCGCTACTATTGCACTACTACTTTTATTTGCAATAGTTCCAACATTTGCAGCCGACTCTACAAAAGTTGAGGCCAAACGTAACCCTTACGAAATGGAGGTGTATGGTTTCGTGCGCAACGACTTCACTTTCGACTCGCGCAAAACTATGGCTGCCGTAGGCGAGTTGTTCAGCTTTATACCAATGGACAACCAGTTGAACTCGATGGGCGAAGACCTTAACGCTGTGCCTTCATCGCGCCTATTAGCAGTGGTGTCGCGCCTTGGTTTCAACTTTAAATCGCCTACTTTTGGCGGAATGTATATCAACGCTAAAATCGAAACTGACTTCTGTGGCGCTGGGGCTAACTACAATATGTTCCGTATTCGCCACGCTTGGGTGGGCCTCAACTGGAAACACCACCAACTACTCGCTGGTCAGAATTGGCACCCAATGTCGGGCGATTTGTTGCCTAACATCGTGTCGCTAAACACTGGCGCTCCATTCAACGCTTTCTCTCGCGCTCCACAAGTGCGCTACAACGCTAAAATCGATGCTGTAACCCTCTCGGCTGCGGCTATATACCAATTGCAATACCCTGCCCCTGGTCCTGGCACTTTTAATAAAGAAACAGGAAAATATGCTACTGAAAATTCAACTAAATATCAAGTGTTCGGTGGACTACCAGAAATGTATCTCGGCGTGACTTATGCGGCTAATGGATTGAAAATGGGATTGGGTGGCGAATTTATGTCGCTCCGCCCTCGCACTACGGCTGAGGTCAACGGCGAAACTGTGAAGGTGAACGAGACTGTGAATTCGGTTGCTACTCAACTATTTGTGCAATATAGCAACAAAAACTTTACGGCTGCTGCAAAATCCATCTACGGAGAAAACACTGGCCACCTACTTATGATGTCGGGCTACGGCTACTACGGCGTGAAAGAGGATGGCTACTCGCTCAACTATGCGCCTCTTGCTCAGTCGGCTACATGGCTCACACTCGCCTACCACACAGCTAAAGAGAAACATAATGTGCGCGCTACATTGCTCGGCGGTTATATGAAAAACCTCGGTGCGCGTCACGACCTCAATGGCGTATATGTGCGTGGCTACGACAACATAGACCAAATATTCCGCGTGGCTCCATCGATTCAGTACCTCTACAAAGGCCTCGTGCTTGGCGTGGAATATGAATATACTGGCGTGATGTATGGCACACCAAATGCTAACTTCTCGGTAGCAGGCGACCACCTCGTAGGCAACCACCGCGCATACGTGATGTTGGTGTATAACTTCTCTCACAAATTCTTGAAATAATGAAAAATGAAGAATGAAGAATTAAGAATTACCATTCGGCACTTTCAATTTTAATTCCTAAAAAACAAGCAAAAAACATTGATTGAAAATTCTTAATTTTATCGCCAAAGGCTCAAAGACCTTCAGTTCTTAATTTTTAATTTTTAATTCTTAATTAGATAAAATATGAACGACTGGAAATCACGCTTGAATGTAGTCTACTCGACTAATCCTAACTATCAATACGAAACTGACGAGGAACCAGAAGCTGACACCCTCGAACCTCAGAAACAGAACCTACGCATAGAACTCGACCGCCGCAATCGTGGTGGTAAAGCGGTGACGCTCATCACTGGTTTCGTAGGCACTGACGACGACCTCAAAGAGCTCGGCAAAGCACTGAAAACCAAATGCGGCGTGGGTGGCTCGGCCAAAGATGGCGAAATCATCATACAAGGCGACTTCCGCGAAAAAGTGCACACCCTACTCACCGACATGGGCTACACCCGCACAAAACGCAAAAATTAACTCACTATGTGAGTGTCAATGGTCGAAAGTCGAAAGTCATAAAAAAAGAGATGCAATGCATCTCTTTTTTTTAACCATTGACCATAGACTATAGACCGTAGACTATAATTTGGCACACATTTTGAATTGATAATAGCAAGTTGAACCACTTAAAAAATTTATTACTATGAAAAAGCTATTATCAATCATTGCCACAGCTATGGTGGGCGCATGCCTACTCTGTGGATGCGAAAAAAGAAACGAAATCAACACTTCGGTTGTGCCTAACCTCGACGTAGTACGCTATATGGGCACGTGGTACGAAATTGGTCGATACGACATCTCGTTCGAAAAGGGCTTGGTGGGCGTGACTGCCAACTACAAACTGCTCGACGACGGCACAATCCAGGTAATCAACACAGGCTACAAAGACTCGCTAGATGGCAAAATCGACATCATCGAGGGCAAAGCCAAACGTCGCGATAAAGATGCCACAGACGGAGCATTGAAGGTGAGTTTCTTCCTCGACTTTTATGCGCAATACAACGTGATGGAACTCGCCGACGACTACTCGTGGTCGCTCGTAGGTAGCAAAACCGACAAATACCTCTGGATTCTCTCGCGCACTCCATCGCTCGACACCAACACCCTCGAACAAATCTTGCGCCTCGCTGCCAATCGAGGCTACGACACATCCAAAATTCTTTGGGTAGAACAACAGAATGAGGAATGAGGAATGGGGAATTGAGAATGGAGAATACTAAATAAAAAAGCGGATTTTTTCAAATCCGCTTTTTTATTTAACATTCCTAATTCCTAATTCCTCACTACAAACTCCTCATTAATGTATTGTTACCTGTGTTGCGCCAAAGCCGTATTGTTGGAACGAGGCATCTTGGAATGTGCATTTATAATATTTCTTTTTCAAAAGTTTCTCTATTTCGGCACGAAGCACACCCTCGCCTTTGCCATGAATGAAGACGATTTTTTGACCTTTGCGCTTGAGATTGGCCATCATCACTTCGTTGAATTTTGCCAACTGATAGTTGAGCATATCGGCGCGCGAAAGTCCGTTGGTGTTATCAATCAACTGATTGATATGCAAATCGACCTCGATAATGGTTGGTTTTGGGTTTTGAGGTTTTGATTGAGGTTTATGCTCTTGCACCTTCTTCTCGGAAATAGCTCGTTGCAACTGCTGTGGGTCGATGAGCATGCCGAGGTCCATAACGTCGTTTTTGACGATAGTAACAAGCATAGCGTCTTCGTCGAAATAGTCGTTCTCACGGAACGAATGGAGCTTATAGAACTTGGTAGGATTGATTTTAAGCTCGATATCCATTGCTGGTTTTGCCTCGAACTGAATTTGCTTATAGGCAAACCCTTGGAAACGCAACTGCTCAAGGTCGTTGAGTCCGATTTTGTTGATAGTTTCGAGATAGAGTTTGGTTTGTGGCTCGACCAAATTATGACTGCGCACACGCATCTTGTCGGCACCCGAATAGAGCGCAAACTGGAGATAATAGTTGCTATCGTTGACGATATAGAGCTCCATATCGGTGGTTTGAAGCTGTTTTACGTCCTTCGGCACAAAAGCCAAGTAGATGGTCAACTGCTCGCCGTCGGGCGTCTCATAACGCTCGTTCCACGTATATTCGGGTACTTTTATCTCCTCTTCTTCCTCTACTTCGACTTGCGGTTTTGCGCCTGCGGCTTTAGCCTTTTTGTCGTTTATCTCTTTCACTGGGTCTTCGACTGGGAAGTTATACTTATTGGTCTCTTGCACAACCACCACTTGCGACACGAGGCAAGGGGTTTCGAAACCATCTTCCTCCTCGACCAACACTATGTCTTTCGACTGAAAGCGTGT
>JAZLDO010000077.1:0-7559 GCA_045614825.1 Candidatus Aphodosoma sp.
TTCCACGAAGATGAGGCTGAAAGAGTGGCATTGTTGCAACATTTGGCAGATATGTTCCCACAAATCACTGCGTTGCTATACGTGATAAACTCGAAATGCAACGACACAATTACGGACCAAGAGATTGTTTGCTTCAAAGGCGAAGAGGCGATATATGAGGAGATGGAGGGATTGCGATTCAAGATTGGACCAAAATCGTTCTATCAAACCAATTCAGAACAAGCATACGAACTATATAAGGTGGCACGCAATTTTGCAGAATTGACAGGCGAAGAGTTGGTGTATGACCTCTATACAGGTACGGGAACAATAGCGAACTTCGTAAGCCGTAAAGCACGCCAAGTGATTGGTATTGAGTATGTGCCAGAGGCAATAGAAGATGCGAAAGTGAACTCAGCAATAAATGGCATCGACAATACCCTATTCTTTGCGGGCGATATGAAAGATATATTGACCGACAAATTCATCAAAGAGTATGGTCGCCCAGACGTAATTATCACCGACCCACCACGCGCAGGTATGCACGAAGATGTGGTGAACGTGATATTGAACGCAGAGCCTAAACGCATTGTGTATGTAAGTTGTAACCCAGCCACTCAGGCACGCGATTTGCAAATGTTGGATGTGAAATATAAAGTAACAGCCGTGCAACCAGTGGATATGTTTCCACATACACACCACGTAGAAAATGTGGTAAGATTGGAATTGAAATGAACCTAAAAGAGCATTTACAAGATAAGGTGTTTGCGCTATTGAGCGAAACTGCAGATGAATTGGGCTTGGAGGCTTATATCATCGGTGGCTACGTGCGTGATATACTATTGCAGCGACCATCCAAAGACATAGATGTAGTTGTAGTAGGTAGTGGTATCGAAATGGCAAAAGCCTTTTCACACAAACTCGGCAAAGGAGCTTTCTTGTCGGTATTCAAAACATACGGAACAGCACAAGTAAAAAAGAAAAATATTGAAGTAGAGTTTGTTGGAGCACGAAGCGAGAGCTATAACCGCGATAGTCGCAATCCAATCGTCTCTGAAGGCACACTACAGGATGACCAAAACCGTCGCGACTTCACTGTCAATGCTTTAGCTCTTTGCCTCAACAAAGAACAATTTGGCGATTTAGTTGACCCATTCGGAGGGTTGGCAGACATGGAAGCGAAAATACTCCGCACTCCACTCGACCCCGACATCACCTTCAGCGATGACCCATTAAGGATGATGCGCGCCGTAAGATTTGCATCGCAACTACAATTCACAATTTATCCCGAAACTTTTGATGCTATTTGTCGTAATTGCAACAGAATAGAAATAATAACCAAAGAGCGTATAATTGACGAATTCAACAAAATAATGCGTTCGCCAAAGCCATCAATTGGACTAATGCTATTAGAACAATCTGGGCTATTGTCTAAAATATTCCCTGAACTTGACCGACTAAAAGGTGTTGAAAAACGAGGAGAACGAGCACATAAAGATGTATTTCTACACACACTCAAAGTATTAGACTCAGTAGCAGAAAAAAGTGATGATTTGTGGCTTCGATGGGGAGCCTTACTTCACGACATCGGCAAACCAGCTAGCAAACAATGGGATGACCTTCACGGCTGGACCTTCCGCAACCACAACTACCTAGGTCAGCGCATGGTACCTGGCATATTTAAGAGATTGAAATTGCCACTAGGCGAACCAATGAAGTTCGTGCAAAAGATGGTAGATCTCCACATGCGTCCTATCGTGCTTAGCGAAGATGAGGTAACCGATTCTGCAGTGCGACGACTACTATTCGATGCTGGAGATGACATTGATTCGTTAATGTTGTTGTGTGAATGCGATATTACAAGTGCCAATCGCGAAAAGGTGAAACGCTTTTCCGACAATTTCAACCTCGTACGCATCAAACTCAAAGAACTCGAAGAGCGCGACCGCATCCGTAACTTCCAACCCCCTGTCGATGGCATCGAAATCATGCAAATATTCGGCATTGAACCATCTAATATAATAGGTGAACTCAAATCCATAATAAAAGACGCCATCCTTGATGGCATCATACCGAACGAACACGATGCAGCTAAAGAACTGCTCATAAAAATCGCCGCCGAACGAGGACTACATCCTATTGCCAGTAACTAACTACTTGTTTGAAGTTAATAAATCTATAAAACAATATATACGAAAAAGGCTGTCACATAATTGTTGACAGCCTTTTTATGTGTGACTTACTATATTATTTTGCAGTCCAATAGCAACGTTTTGGCGACACAATTTCACCCTCCTCTTTGAGTTGTTTCATTGCCTTATCAACTACTTTACGGTCGAGTCCCGATAATTCAGCCACTTTACCCGCATTGATTGGTTCACCAGCAGCTTTAATTGTTTCTAATACTTTTGCTTTTTCCATAATATACTTTTTTATAAAATTAATAACTTATAACTATCTAACGTAATGTGGCATTTCGGCTGGGATTACGAGCGAAAGTTCTACATATCCGCCAAAATCGCCATTCTCCTCAAACCAAGGCACTTGATAGATTAGTTTATGTAAACCCTCTTTTTCGATAGTATAAGCGTTCACATTATGATTTTCGAGAAGTCCGCGCAATATTTCAGCAGCGCGAGGAGGGTGAAATTCAAACAACGAACGACCAATTATGTCGCCATATTTAGCAAACGTCTGTTTAGAACGAGCATTCATATCAAGGATTTTACCATCCTTATCGCAAATAGTAATTGCAAAACCAGCATTTCTTAGTTGTTCCATAATATAATTGAAAAGTTAAAGTTAAAAACAATAGTCGATGGTCAACAGTCTACAATCATTATTCATCATTAACTAGTAACTAGTAATTCAGTCAAATTTCGTTCTAAATCTTCGGCCGTAAGATTGAGTCTATAAGCACCATCTACAGCCATAGAAATAGTACCTGTTTCTTCTGAAACTATAATTACTAAAGCATCTGATTTTTCGGAAATACCCATAGCAGCACGATGTCGTAAGCCTAAATGTCGAGGAATACTCGGATTTTTCGAAACTGGAAGTATTGCTCCTGCAGCTACAATTTTTTCATCTACAATAATCATTGCACCATCATGTAATGGACTATTCTTGAAAAATATATTCTCAATTAAACGAGTGTTTATATCTGCTCTAATCTGTTCTCCACTTTCGATGTATTCACCCAATGAATTTTCACGACCAACCACAATTAATGCTCCTGTTTTAGTGCGCGACATATTTCTACATGCCAATACTAATTTCATAACAGGAAAGACCGATTTATCATCTTTGGATGCACTACCTTTTATAATTTTAGCAATATTCTTGTAAAATTTCCAATTTTGTCGTGACCCCAATTTCAATAAAAACTTTCTTATTTCATTTTGAAATAGCACAACTAAAGCTATAGCACCTACACTTATTATTTGATTAAGAATAGCTCCAGTAAGTCCAAGATTCAACACTTTAACTATAAGAAACCACAAAAATACAAACACCATAACACCCAAAAAAATGTTTATAGCACCTGTATTTTTCATCAATCTATATACTTGATAAAGCAATATTGCAACTAGCAATATATCAATAATATCTTTTATTCCAAAAGCAAAAGGCATAATACGAATTGAGAGTTGAAAGTTGAAAATTAATTATAAGTGCAAATTTATAAAAAAAATATGAATTATGAATTATGAATCACGAATTATTTCAAGTTGTTGTGTATATAAATATTTTTTTGTAATTTTGCATCGAATTTGTATAAATATGTCTTTATGATACATCACATACATGTAAATTTGGCTGAACCAGCTGAATATGAAAGCATTAAAAAAGACAATAACGAAAATCAAAATTTTGATGAATTAATCAAATCTGCTGATTTTCCAGAAGATTATGACCCATTCGACGACGAAATGCTCGACATGATACCGTAAAATCAGTTAACAGTTACTAGTTTTTAGCTACTAATGAGTATTATTTGTAGGGACGCCTGGTTTGAGCCTCTGCAAGAATGTAGGGACACTCGGCTCGAGTGTCCGAACGAGCAAAGCGAGTCCGACTGTAGTCAGTAGACCTTTAATCGTTGACTGTAGACTTTCGACACGAACGAAATGAGTAATAATTAACACTAAATATTTAATTTAATCTAAAAGTATGAAAAAACTTTTTTCAACCTTGGCACTTGTAATGTGCCTCTTTACCATGGCATTCGCTCAAATTCTTGAGCCTGTTAAATGGGATGCCCAAATTAGTCAAGATGGTAAAACTGCAGAGATTACTTTGACTGCAACTATCGATGACACTTGGCATATCTATGGTTTGGAAGAGACTGACAAAGGTCCTATCGCAACCAAAATTGAATTCAACAACCTTGTTGGCGCAGAACTCAAAGGTGACCTCGAAATCAAAACTGAAGCTCACACTATCTTCGACAACATGTTCGAGTGCGAAATCACTTCATTTGAAAAAACTGCAGTGTTTGCACAAAAAATAAAAATTACTGACGAAAATTGGGGTGTTGGCGTAGCTGCTTCTGGTCAAGCTTGCTCTGAAGTAGTTGGCTCTTGTCTTCTTTTTGGTCCTTATAATTTCGCTTTCGGTCCTAAAGCTAACGAACCAATGCTTATTGCAGAAGAAGCTACAACAGAAACTGCTGTAGAAGAGGCTGCTAATGACATCTATACTCCAGTTATCGACGAGCTCAAAGCTTTCGGTGAAACTACAAACACATCAGATTCTTCTATGTGGGCTATCTTTATCCTTGGTTTCCTCGGTGGTTTCGTAGCATTGTTTACTCCTTGTGTATGGCCTATCATCCCTATGACTGTTTCATTCTTCTTGAAACGCTCAGGTGATAAAGCTAAAGGTCGTCGCGATGCATTCACATACGGTGCTGCTATCATCATCATCTATTTGACACTCGGTCTTTTGGTAACTGGTATATTCGGTGCTTCTGCTTTGAACGCTCTTTCTACTAACGCTATCTTCAACATCATCTTCTTCTTGATGTTGGTTGTGTTTGCAGTATCGTTCTTCGGCGCATTCGAAATCACATTGCCTGCATCTTGGACATCTAAAATGGATGCTAAAGCAGAAACTACAACAGGTTTCATGTCTATCATGTTGATGGCATTTACTCTTGTACTTGTTTCATTCTCATGTACTGGTCCTATCATCGGTACATTGCTTGTTGAAGCTGCTCAAGGTTCATGGTTAGGCCCTGCTATCGGTATGTTTGGTTTCTCTATCGCATTGGCATTGCCTTTCACTATCTTCGCAATGTTCCCATCAATGTTGAAATCTATGCCTAAATCAGGTGGTTGGTTGAACTCTGTAAAAGTAGTTCTCGGTTTCTTGGAACTTGCTCTTTCTCTCAAATTCTTATCAGTTGCTGACTTGGCATACGGTTGGGGTATCCTCGACCGCGAAACATTCCTCGCTTTGTGGATCGTTATCTTCGCATTGCTCGGTATGTATCTCCTTGGCAAAATCACATTGCCACACGATGACCAAGTTGAACGTATCGGCGTTGGCCGTATGATGATGGCTATGATTTCATTCGCTTACGCTATCTATTTGGTACCTGGTCTTTGGGGTGCTCCTTGTCGTTCGGCTTCAGCTTTCGCTCCTCCTTTGACAACTCAAGACTTCAACCTCTATACAAACGAAGTTCACCCTGACACTCACGACTACGAAATCGCTATGCAAATGGCTCAAACAGCAGGCAAACCAGTATTGGTTGACTTCTCTGGTTTCGGTTGCGTGAACTGCCGTAAAATGGAGGCTTCGGTATGGACTGACCCTACAGTTGCTACTATGTTGCAAGAAGACTTCGTACTCGTTACTTTGATGGTTGACGACCGTACTCCACTTGCTACTCCATTCGTAGTAACAGAAGGTGGCGTAAGAAAAGAATTTAAAACTGTTGGTGAGAAAAATAGCTACATCCAACGTAGCAAATTCGGTGCTAACGCTCAACCATTCTATGTTGCTATTGATGCTGAAGGTAAACCACTCAACAAATCATATGCATTCGATGAAAATCCTGCTAACTTTGTTGAATTCCTCAAAGAAACATTAGACAACTACAAAAAATAATTATCATTAATTGATGAATATATGGCAGAGATTGACCTATGGTTGGTCTCTGCTTTTTTTTTACAAATACACATTGTGAGTGTGTATTGGGCTATGGCGGCTATGGCGGTTTTCTACGGCACAGTTTGCTTGCACCTTGCTTGAGGGTAGATAAAAAGAATACACAATGATAGTGTGTGTTTGAATTGATAATTTCATGCCAATATGACACTAAAAAGATATGCCAAAAAGATGACAATCATGACATATATGTCATACTTACAATTTGGCAATATTTTTGATAATAAAAATATATAACAAAATATATAAATAATGAAAAAAGAAAACGTAGAAGAAAAAGAAACTGTTATTAACAAAAACGAAACAGTTGAAAATCAAGAGACAATAGAAAAAGAAGAACCACAAGTTGATGCTGAAGAAAAATCAGAAGAGATTAATGAGTGGGAAACTAAGTATAATGATTTAAACAATAGTTACCTACGCTTAATGGCTGACTTTGATAACTACCGTAAACGTACTATCAAAGAGAAGGCTGATTTGATTAAAAATGCGGGAGAGAGAATTATCTGCGACTTTTTGCCTATTATCGACAACTTTGAACGTGCTTTAAATAGCATGAAAACAGCAGAGGATGTGGATGCAGTACGTCAAGGTGTTGAGTTAATTTACAACCAGGTGATGTCGATGATGAAAGCTAATGGTGTGGCTGTTATCGAAACTGAAAATGCTCCGTTCGATACTGAATTCCATGAGGCTATCACTACTATTCCTGCTCCTACACCAGAATTAAAGGACAAAATAGTAGATTGCACGACAAAAGGTTATACTATGAACGAAAAAGTTATCCGCCACGCTAAAGTTGTTGTCGGAAATTAAAATTCTTATTTCAACATAAGTACAAAACTAATTTACAGGTTTACAAATCATAATCTGTATTTCTAACTATAGAAAGGATAACTTTTTTTTTAAGTACAAGCCCTAAATCATAAGAGTTATTATCATTAATTACAAGGTCTGTACTTTTAAAAAAATATCAGCTAACAAAAACTAGATAAAACAAGCAAACCATTTTGTCCAATAAATAAATTTTGTACTTGTGTTAAAAGACAAAAAACAAAAACAATATGTCGAAAAGAGATTATTATGAGGTGTTGGGTGTACAGAAGGGTGCATCTGACGAAGAGATAAAAAAAGCATACCGCAAAAAAGCGATTCAATATCACCCTGACAAAAATCCAGGCGATAAGGAGGCTGAAGAGAAATTCAAAGAGGCAGCTGAAGCATACGAAGTGCTTAGCGACCCAGACAAACGTGCTCGTTACGACCAATTTGGTCATGCTGGCATGGGTGGCGCTGGTGGTTTCGGCGGTGGTGGCATGAATATGGAAGATATATTCTCGCAATTCGGTGATATCTTTGGCGGTCATTTCGGCGGATTTGGCGGTTTCGGTGGATTTGGCGGA
>JAZLDO010000078.1:0-10563 GCA_045614825.1 Candidatus Aphodosoma sp.
TCTGACTGTTAATCAGAGGGTCCTTGGTTCAAGTCCAAGAGGGAGAGCAATAGTTTAAAAGTACATTCTTCCTTAGCTCAGTCGGTTAGAGCATCTGACTGTTAATCAGAGGGTCCTTGGTTCAAGTCCAAGAGGGAGAGCTCAAAAAGCCTGTAAGACATAGTCTATCAGGCTTTTTTTGTTAATACAACCATTAACCAAACTAAACACAAACAATATGGCAACAAAACAAGAACTTCTTGACAAACGCTATATGCGCATGGCTCGCATTTGGGCAGAAAACTCATACTGCAAACGTCGCCAAGTTGGTGCTTTACTCGTTAAAAACCAAATGATTATCTCGGATGGCTACAATGGCACTCCTTCTGGCTTTGAAAATAACTGCGAAGACGACAACAACACTTCTCTTCCATACGTACTCCATGCCGAAGCTAATGCTATTACTAAAGTAGCTCGTTCAAGCAATAGTAGCGATGGTGCAACTCTCTACGTAACAGCATCACCATGCATCGAATGTGCTAAACTCATCATCCAATCAGGCATCGTGCGCGTAGTGTATGGCGAAGAATATCGTATCCGCGATGGCATCGAACTCCTCCAACGCGCAGGCATAGAAGTTGTATATGAACCTGCTGAATAATTAGTAATTAGTAATTAGTAATTAGTAATTGGAAATTATTATAGCCACTATAGTTTCTATTGTTCTTATAACTTCTATTGTTTCTATAGCTTCTACAAAAAAAATAAAAAATGAAAAAAGTTCTCCCAATCATAATCGCCATAGCTTTAGCTTTTGGCGTGGTTCTTGGTTTTCTAATATCAACCCGTTCAACACAAAATATGCTCGGCGATATTAGTTCAAAACTACAAGGCAATAACACCGCATCTAACAAAGTAACCGAACTACTAAATATAATCGACCGCGCATACGTCGATACTATCGACATCAACCAAATCAACGAGGCTGTCATTATCACAGCCCTCAACCAACTCGACCCTCACTCAAGCTACATTCCAAAAGAAGACCTCGAAGCTGCCAACGAACAACTCGAAGGCTCATTCTCAGGCATTGGCGTGCAATTCAATCTCCAAGAAGACACAATATATATAGTAGATGTCATCTCTGGCGGACCTTCAGAGCGTGCAGGTCTCCTCCCTGGCGACCGCATCACCGAAGTCAATGACACCCTCTTTGTTGGCAAGGAAATCAACAACGAAAAGGTATTCAAAAAACTCCGTGGTCCTAAAGGCTCTTCTGTGCGTCTTGGCATAGTGCGCCGTGGTACTCCCGAACTCCTCCACTTCGACATCACTCGCGAAGATATACCTGTGCATAGTGTTGATATTGCCTATATGATTACCCCTACTACAGGCTTCATCGCAGTAAACTCTTTCGGTGCCAACACTTATTCTGAGTTCTTAACCGGTCTTGCTAAACTCAAAGCTCAAGGCATGCAAAATCTTATAGTTGACCTACGAGGCAATTCAGGTGGATACCTCGACGCCGCAGTCAATATGATTAACGAATTTCTCAACAAAGGAGAACTTATTGTATATGTAGAAGGTCGCGCCTACCCTCGCTACGATATTAAAGCTACAGGTAACGGATCTTTCAAAAATACCCCTCTCATCGTACTTATCGATGAATTTTCTGGCTCTGCTAGCGAAATTTTTGCTGGTGCTATGCAAGACAACGACCGAGGCACAATCATCGGTCGCCGCTCGTTTGGTAAAGGTCTTGTGCAACAACCATTCAATTTCAGCGATGGCAGCCAAGCTCGCCTCACAATTGCTCGCTACTACACACCTTCGGGTCGCTGCATTCAAAAGCCTTACACTCGTGGCAAAGCAGAAGACTACGAAACCGACATTTGGAATAGATACCTACAAGGCGAATTCTTCAATGCCGACTCTATCCACCTTGCCGATTCGGTAGAATATCACACGAAAAAAGGTCGTGTCGTCTATGGCGGTGGTGGCATTATGCCAGATGTCTTCGTGCCTCGCGACACTTCAGACATCACTCCTTATTTCACTAAATTAGTAAACAAGGCTCTCATCTATAAATTTGCACTCAAATACACCGAAGCTCATCGTGCCGAACTCAAAGAGTTCACAGATTGGCAATCGCTCAATGCCCATCTCAACACTCTTGGATTATTCGACCAACTTGTTGCTTATGCTGCTAAAGAAGATGTTACAGGCTCAAACACCGACAAACGCACATCTCACAAACTCATTAACGAACACATCAACTCATATATAGTGCGCAATATTCTCGGCGACGAAGGCTTCTACCCACTTCTCTACACTACCGACGAAACAGTAATCGAAGCACTTAAACAAGTTGAAAGTTGAAATTAAAAAATCACATAATAAAAACACTACTAATTCCTCACTCCTAACTCCTATGAACTACTTACTTCTCGTTGTAGGTTTCGCCCTACTAACTATCGCAGCCAACTGGCTCATCAATGGCGCATCTGGATTGGCAAAACGCCTTAATATATCTGACCTCGTCATCGGTCTTACAATCGTAGCGTTCGGCACATCTGCCCCAGAACTTGTTGTCAACATAGTTGCAGCGACCGAAGGTTCATCTGATATAGCCCTCACCAATATTCTTGGTAGCAATATTATCAATACTCTCATAATCTTGGGCGTATCTGCCGCAATATATCCTGTAGCATGCAAAAAATCAACCTTCCGCATCGAAATACCGCTCAGTGCATTAGCTGGACTTGCAGTGCTCATCCTTGGCACTAACTTTTTTGGAATGCTAACCCTTGGCGAATCACAATATGGTGTCTCACGCCTTGATGGCATCATACTACTTATTATCTTCGCAGGGTTCTGCTCATACACAATCTATCAAGGGCTACATAGCCGTGAAGAAAACACAGAGAGCTTCGAAGCTATGCCTATATGGAAATCTCTCATTCTCATAGCTATTGGTCTTACCGGACTCATCTATGGTGGTGAACTCATTGTGAGCAATGCCGTTACTATCGCAAAAGGATTAGGTATCAGCGAAGCGGTTATCGGTGTAACTGTTGTAGCACTCGGCACATCACTTCCCGAACTTGCAACATCAGCAATGGCTGCACTCAAAAAGAATACTGACCTTGCTATTGGTAACGTCATAGGTTCAAATATTTTCAATGTCTTCTTTGTACTCGGACTAAGTTCAATAATCAATCCACTAGCAAGCTACCCAAACCTACAAGTTGATGCAGCCATGGCAACTGGTTCAAGCATACTTCTACTTATCTTTATTGCCCTCAGCCGCAAAAACAATATCAACCGCATCGAAGGTATATCAATGCTCACAATCTACGGCATATATCTTGCATGGCTATTAACAACATTATAGTGTGTAGTGGATAAAAAATTTCTAATTCCTCATTCCTAACTCCTAATTCCTAACCATGTTTCGCATCGGATTAACACTAAGTGGAGGAGGAGCCAAAGGATTGGCTCACGCGGGCGTACTCAAAGCTCTTGAAGAATATGGCTTACGTCCACAGATACTGTCTGGGGTAAGTGCCGGAGCCATTGTTGCAGCGCTATATGCCGATGGCAAAACACCCGACGAAATCTGCTACTTCTTCAAGCAGACCAAGTTCATGGACTATGTTGGTTTCATTCGTCCTAAAAAAGGACTTATGAGCAATCGTAAATTCGAGAAAATGCTCTCCGAAGCCATCTCTGCCAAAACATTCGAGGAACTATCGATGCCACTCTTCATCAATGCCACCGAACTAACAGTAGGCGAAAATGCAGTTTTCTCATCTGGCCCACTAATCGAAAAATTAGTAGCCTCTGCATCCGTGCCTATCTTCCTAACGCCAAAAGAGATTGGCGACAAAGTATATGTCGATGGTGGCATATTCAACAACATGCCAGCCTCACTCATTCGCTCACAATGCAAATTTCTGATCGGTTGCCACGTCAACCCTATTCGCTATGACGATACTGTACACACAGCAAAACAAATCTTAGAACGTATATACAATCTATCGATACAATCAAGCACCGTTCCCGAAAAGAAAATATGCAACCTCGTGCTCGAGCCCGACGAAGCCAAACAATACGGCATGTTCGATACCGACCACTTCGAAGATATATTCAACATCGGCTACGAACACACAAAAGAAATACTCCTAAAAACAAAAATAGAATTGCCTCTATAAAGAAGCAATTCTATTTTTTTACAATATCTTATAATATCTATTATTTGACAACAACTTTAGCAGTTGTATTCGCACTTTTCACCACATACACTCCTGCCGACAATCCTGTTACATCCATACGATTAGCCCCTTGCATAATCAACTGACCATTTACATTGAATAGATATATATCACCTTCTGCCATCAACACTTCGCCATCAAATACAATAGCAGTCTCAACACCATCGAGAGCAGTTTCTATATCGTCGTCATCCTCCTCTGCCAACAAATCGTAATAGTTAAGTGTATATTTTTGATTATTATCAGAATAAACCAAAACTAAAGTCGATTTATTTGCATTTGTCAACAAATAATTTGCAACTATTTTACCTCCCATATCTTCATTTGTTTCAAATTCATACAAAACTTCACCTTTGTTATTACAAATCAACAATACGTCTTCTCCTTCGCGGAATGCTGAAACAAGATATTCACGAGCATCATCCGAATTAAACAAATTAGGGTTCAATGATGCTGGTGTAAGATGAACATACGATACATCCAAATCCGCACCTACTTTAAGTGTATCGCGGCGCAACAAATTGGCAGCTTTGTCAAACCAAGCCACACATTGTATCACCTCATTACCGATCAACTCTTCTTCAGCAAATGCTGCTACATATTGGTATGATTCACCCTCTGGACAACGAACAAACGATGTTTGCAATGCCTTATCATCAACTGCTAATGGCAACTCTGCCACAGTTGTCAAAGATGGAAAATCTACACATACAACTTTATCTCCTTTATGAAATGCCAATTGTTGAGAATAACCTTCCACATCCGACATAGTTGCAAAACCAGTTATATCCGAAGCTATAGTACTCAACATATTGCCGTTTGCATCAAACAAATAGAGCGAATATGAAGAGAAAGCAGTGAATCCATCTGCTGTATAACCCATAGCAACTACAAAAGCATCTGATCCTGCACTATAATTAAAGATAACATCACTTTCACCTTCAAACAAACCAAACAACGGAATAGAATAACCAGATGACGCATTAATAGGATTGATTTTTGTAGTAGAAACTGTTGCAAAAGAATCATCATAACGAACAATATTCAATTTATTGACATCTGATTCCATATACATTTTTTCAAATTCACTTACAAAATAATTCACCTTACCGTTGTTTGCAACCAATATTATAGGCAATGTAGCACCCGCAACGCCATAAGCCGACACTGTATTGAAAGCATTTACCGAAAAAGTATGAGCTAATACTGCTACATTCGACTCTGCTGTTGCAGAATTATAAACATCATATTTCAAATAAGTATCATAGCCAGCTCTGAATGGTTGTTGAAACACAAGTGTAAAATCTTCAGCTTCCGTTCCTGCATTAATCCAAGTTGCAATTTGTCCATCAATAGTAGAAACTTTTTGTGTTGTTTCTGCCAACGAATAAACCACATTAAGGAAACGGCCCACATAATCTTTTGTTGTTCCGTGCATAAATAATATTACCTCATAATTGTCATCATTGTTGAAAAAACGTTGAGTAACCAATGGATGTACATCTAAGTCATTAATTGCAGTGACTCCTTCAGTTGGCACTGCATCCGCCACCTCTCCTACAAGTTCATTATTTCCGTCATAAACCGATAAAACAAACGATTTGAAGTTAGTACCTACCCTTTCATAATTAACAGTATAAGTCCATTCCGAACCATCAGGGGCATTCATTCTGCCATAAGCATCAACTCCAGATATTTGCATATTGGCAACTAATTCTTCACTATCAGTTTGAGCCAACGAATTAAAAGTTGCTCCTAAAAGAACAAATAATACTAAATTAAAATAACAAACTATTCTTTTCATAACTTTTTAATTAATTAAATTTATTTGATTTTTTCAATAATAATCTTATCTTCCCAATATCACTTTAGCGACGCCATTTGTTGTTCTCACCACATATACGCCCACAGGCAAACCTGCCACATTCATGCGGTCAACAGCGTTCATCATCAATTGTCCATTCACATTAAAGAGCATAATGTCGCCTTCTGCTACCAATTCGTCTCCTTCAAACCAAACTGATATTTTTGCATCTTCGGTTACATTTTCAATCGCTACTTCCTCTTCAAATGTTTCAAACCACAAACGTAAATCATTATCTTCATCCAACATCCAAGGCGAAGCAATTGTTTCTCCTAACACAAAATTATGATTAGTCAACCATTCCGTTGTCAATAAATCGCGCGATATTGTAGCACCTTCGGTTGTGGTATCATTCAATTCAATTGTTGCATCAAATGCAGCCAATTTTGACACCACATAATTATCTACCAAACATTGTTCTGGAGCATTGAACAATTTTGGCCATTCTGCTTGTGGTTTTTCATAATCGATATTATCCCAATCATATTCGAAACTATCTCCATTCGAATATCCTACAATTCGGTGAGCATATAATTCTGCGTTTGCAGGCAATTTGATTTCATCCACAGCTACAATGTTATTAACGACCAAAGCGTATGCCGAATCCAACAAAGTTGAACCCATAGCGCCAATCACACCACCGACTTTACCCCCTTTTGGAGCTTCAATCAACTCAATATTGCCTTCAATATAGCAATTTGCTACATTCGAACGATCACTCGCTCCAACAATACCACCGATAGTTCCTTTGCCGTAGATATCTGCAGTTACGTGGCAATTGATGATTTTATCGTCTGCGCTCGAAACAGAAACAATGCCACCTACTTCAGTACCTGCTTCAATCACACCATCAAAAGCACAAGCCGAAACCAAAGTTGATGTAGCTGTTTGGCCTGCTATACCGCCCACGCTACTTGCCGTTGGAGCATATATATCAGCAAACGACATCGAACAACCCTCTATAACTGAATACAACGATGCGTCGCCAATAATACCACCCAATATACCTTTGAATTCATCAATGCCCAAAATATAAGCTGTTACAACATGAATATTACTAATTCTACAGCCAAAGCCACTACCTGCTTCAGTAAAATTACCAACCACTTCATCTGCTACAATACCTACTTTATCCGTAAATTTAGAAGCCGACAATACCACATTGCGTATTACCATATTTTCCACTATAGCCGAGTCGCGCAATGAACGGAATATGCCACCTCCGTTCAACATAATATTTTTGATTTCAAAATCACCACCATCAAATTTTCCAGAGAACTCACCTTGCACTCCATTAAATACAACATTCATAAAATCAATATCATTAACCACTTTATAGCAAGCATCAAGATCTTTTTCGATTTTTGCAAAATCACTTGCTTTTGTGATTTTGTATGGATTTGCAACAGAACCATCACCCTCTAATTCGGTATCATTCAAAGGCAACTCTGTGTATTGAAGCGTAATTGTTTTTCCATCGCTATAAGGACAAAGCAACACTGGTTTGGTTTGCGCATTAAGTACGCATATCGTACCCAAGTCGCCACCTTTAGCTTTATCCGAACCACATTCAAACAATCTTTCGCCTTTTGTATTACAAATAGTCAACACTTTATCTTTCACAGAAGTATTCTCTTGTGATTTTGTCAACAACACCATATACTCACGAGCTGCATCTGTATTAAACAAAAACGGATTCAATGCCTCTGCCGTAATATTGAGTAATGCGTTTTCGACGTTTTGCCCAAAATTCAACACATCATAACGATCAAAAGAACCATCTTTATTGAACCAAGCAACTTTATGTTGCACTGAACCATCTTCCACAAATTCGCCTTGCAACAAAGCAACAACATACTGATATGAGTTGCCCTTAGCATAACGATCAATCGAAGAAGATATAACCATATCGTCTTTTGTAACAACTGGCAATTCTGCTGCCACCTCACAAGATGGGAAATCAACAAACGTAAAGACACCAGCCTCATTCACCTCGCGAGCAAACATCCATTGTTGAGGTTGACCTACTACACTGCTCATCATTTGTGCCGACAATGCTCCTTCAACCACATCTTTCAATTTATTTCCATTTACATCATACAATTTGTATGAATTCACATAACTATCCGAACTTGTTTGATAATTTCTTACAGTGATAAGATATGCAGGAGCTCCCGAGCCATCATAATTAGCAAAAACGTCGCCCGAAATATTCAAACAACCCAAATGAGGGAAAGAATACAAATATTCAAGCGATAATTCAACAGGTATTTTTGTCTCATACTTAAGTTCAAATTTATCGTCATAATACTTAATTATCAAACTATTTCCCTCGTTTATAATCAAATCTTGATTGACATCATCAGGAATAGTAAAGTATGGTTTCTCATATTGCGCCAACACATAGTTTGCCTTACCATTGTTGTTAACCATCAATATTGGCGATGGTTCTTCTCCCGATGAAGATATATATTTATAATCTACAGTGAAAGTATGTTTCTTTTCAGCTACATAATTCGAGAAATAAGAAGCTTTTGTATAGATATCGTAATGATACAACAAACTATTATCATCACCTTTCTCCTCACGTTGGAATATCATTGTATATGCTTCGGTATAAGAGTTCACCGACATATTTTCAGCTAAATGGAATGCACCTTCAATTTCATAAAGTTTCGAAGCTTTACCCTCTGTCAAAGAGTAAATATAGTGTAGATATTTACCTTTGTAGTCAGCAGTATTTGCATATACAAATACCATTACTTCGTAATTGTTGTCTTGGTTGAAAAACTTCTTAGTAAGGTGAGGTTGCATATTGACCAAACGTACCCCTGTAGCTCCTTCCACCTTCAAACTATCGGCGATAGTACTCACCAACTTGTTTTCCGAATCATAAATTTTGATTTCCATATAGGTATAATAACCATTTTCTTCCTTAAACGAAGTGGTATATACCCAATCCAACCCATCGGTTCCTCTTAAAAAACCATAACCAGAAACTGGTCCAATAGTAGTAGTTTGCAATTCGGCATGTAGATTACCTACCATCACAAACATTGCCATAATAGCAACAAAAAAATGTAAAATCTTTTTCATAGTATTGTGTTTTTTATTAAATATTACACTAACAATCAAAACTCATTGCCCCACAATAGGAAGATTACATCTGCCAAAGCGCAAGATCAATATGTTTTTCTAACATGCAAAGTTACAAAAAATAGTTTATATTCCATAGCAATATACAAAAAAGTTATCACTACTCACACAAATTATTGGTCATCTTCATAAATTATACGCCCACAAATATCACAAATATCACAAAATAATACATATATATAAAAAAGTGGAAGCGCAATATATTGCGCCTCCACCAAATTATTTATAATCAATTATTGATTATTTTACAAATACTTTGTAAGCTACACCATTTACGCGGATGATTGCTACATTTGTATTCAATCCATTGATAATAGTTGTATTAGTGTTAGAAACACCTGCATATACGCGAAGACCATTTACTGTGTAAACTTCGATCATTACGCCTGCTTCTGTTTCTACATATACAGCACCGTTGTTAGCATAAACATTAACTACGAGTTCGCTGTTTTCTACATCAACTGGATTTTCTTCTGGTACATCAATAGTATAATCTTTAACTACCAATGTTTGTCCTTGTGCAATTGCATTCCAATCGAAACGTGCTGTAACTACATCAATTGTTGCATTTGCATCAAATGCTGCTTCTACAAGACCTTCACCTTGTACATTGAACAATTTACCTGCATAGTTATTCCAATCTTCTGTATATTTAGGAGATACAAATACATATGTAGTACCTTCTTCTTCCAATGTTTCTACATCAAATGCCTCTTCTGCATCCCAGTACATATAAGCAGACATGCCTCCCATATAAGGGTCAACTTCTGCATAATAGTTAGCTTCTGCATTCAATGTCAACAATTTACCTGCATAATCCATACGATTTGCAAGAAGTTCTTCAGCTGACACCTCTACTGCTTCTTCGACAAAGTCGCTTGCTTCGCAACGTGCTACAAAGTCAGCGTATGATTCTTCAATAGGCCAACCTTCTTCATCTACACCTGTAACTTTTGATACAAATGACATTACTGGTGCGCCATAAACTTCACCTGTTGGCATCCATGTTTCATCATCAATTACACATTTGAAGTCAATTGTTGCTGTAAAGTCTGCAGGAAGTTTTTGACCAACTTCGATTTCGAGTCCTTCTACAACTTCACCCCACACTTCGCCTGTAGCTGGAGCTTGAAGTACGATAACACCTGTACCATCATTGAGATAATAATTATTAGATGCGCCACCCATACGACCTACACTAACTACTTTGTCTACTACTGTTGGTTGTGATTTAAGGATAGCTTTAACACTACCATCATCGTATGATTCATAGTAAGCCATATCCCACAT
>JAZLDO010000079.1:0-3415 GCA_045614825.1 Candidatus Aphodosoma sp.
CAATTCGCATTGAAAAATCAGCAAAAAGAGCATTAACAGCAAAAACAGAAAAAACTACAAGTGTAGAAATTAGATGTTTCATTGTGTTCTTTTTTTTTATGATTAATAATAGAATGAATAAAAAAAGTCGTATCCTGCAACTTTTTACAGCGCAGGATACGACAATATTGCGAATAAGCGAAGGCAGAGCCAAGCTCGCTTAGGCTATGTTGAGCATGAGCATTTTATCAAAAACACAATATAAGTTTAAGAGCACAGATTACAGAGTACAAATTATAAATAGACCCAAATTACTCATGCATCATTGAACTTAAAAAAGAATCAGAAAATCTGCAAGTGTGTTTTGATTTGCCCGTTATCCTGCGGGTATAATCGATTTAGAAAGCAAAGGCAGGTCTTCTGACTTATCCCGTTTATTGCGCCTTCCCAGTGTTAACCAGTGGCAGAGAGTGCAATAAACCTAAAAATTAGGAATTACAGCAACAGGTATTGTTTCGGATTTACACCGAATTCCCTTTTAATCCAAAAATGGTGGAACCATTTCAGGAACCATTTGCGACTGCAAAGGTAATAATTTTTTTTAAATCCACAAAGCAAAACAAAAAAAATCCGCTAAAAAGCGGATTTTTATATCAAATTAATGCAAGTCCAATATTTCTTTTTTTATTGCTTCAAAATCTTCATCAGTATCAAATAAGAAAAATGCAGCAGCAGAGGGATGATCATAAATCCTTGCTAAACCATTCTCTTTTCGCAATAACCAAGCCATCATAATGTCACCTACAGCACTAACAATTCCTACTATACCATAAAAAAGTAACAAAACACTACCAACAACAAGAGACAAGAGACTTGGTAGTACACCTAACACAAACAATGGCATCAATAAAGCAATACGATACTGACTTACTGTCATAGGAATCTTACAATGGCAATATGGTGTACAGAATTTTTTCCACATCACTCCAAATTTAATATCACTCCATCCGCATTTAGAAACAATCATCCAAGTTATTCCATGAATCAACTCATGAGGAATGAAGAGCAATAATGTCATAGATAATACAGGTATTATTGCTCCACACAATATAGCAACTATACTACCAACTACCATATTAAAATAATCCAAGGCCCATCTAACAAATTCTTCAAAAAAAGAATTATCTATTGATAGTTCATCCCAAATCCAATAGTAGAGAGGTATTAAAATACCTGCAACTACAAACAAAAGAACAAACCCTAATAAGTTTGCCTTTGATAGACTAATTTCCAATTTTCTTACACTCATACAAAGATTTTTTTACAAAATTATAAATAAACCTATTTACGCTTGATGGTAATGGCACCTACTACGGAGAGTAAGATGTACCAAATGATTATAAGAGGAAGCGATTGGCGGAAGAGGCAAACTGCCAAAAGGATAACACCAATAATAAATATGAAGCGAATGCGATTGTCTGCCCAACGGAAATTATGGAATTTGAGGGAGAACATTGGCAATTCGCACACTAAGAGGTAAGAAAACAATAGGACTGCAGCCAAAATCCACCAAGGAGAAACGACCGCTAAGAGCGACTGATAGCCATACGCCATGCCGAGCCAGAAAATGGCATTGGCAGGAGTGGCGAGCCCGATGAACGAAGAGGTTTGACGCTCGTCGATATTGAATTTACCAAGACGATAGGTTGAAAAAAGCGTGATAAGGAATCCCAAATAAGGCAAATAGGTCCACACCGAAGCAAGCGGAGCGAGCAAACGGAAGGCTATCATACCAGGCACGAGACCGAAGGTGATGACATCGGCAAGCGAGTCGAGTTCTTTGCCAAGTGGCGACGTTACATGAAGTAATCGCGCCACTGCCCCATCCATAAAATCGAGTAATGCTCCGAGAAGGACAAAGAGTAGAGCCATGTCGAAACGAGAGTTATAGGCGAATATGCAAGCTATGATGCCTGAAAACTGATTTAGGAGGGTGATAGTGTTTGGGATATGCTTTTTACAATTCATAATTCACAATGCATAATGCATAATTATTTGCCTTACGTCTTAATAATTCTTATTTTTAGACATGAAGACAAGAGAACATGAATTCTTTTATTTAACGCAAATTATCGTAAATAATTCGTAAATAATTACATGGAAAATTTATGGATAATTAATGGAAATTTACGTTAAAGAAAAACTATAATTAAGAGTTATCTTCATGTTTTCTTGTCTTCCTGTCAAAAATATTCGTTACTTATTGCAAGCGCAACGAGGTTTGAGTTGTTTGAAGAAGTCGTTGCCTTTGTTGTCAACGAGGATGAATGCTGGGAAGTCAACTACTTCGATTTTCCAGATTGCTTCCATACCGAGTTCAGGATATTCAACGCATTCGATGCTCTTAATGTTGTTTTGAGCGAGGATAGCAGCAGGACCACCGATAGAACCGAGATAGAAACCACCGTATTTTTGACAAGCGTCGGTCACTTGTTGCGAACGGTTACCTTTAGCCAACATAATCATACTACCACCATGAGATTGGAAGAGGTCAACGTATGAGTCCATACGACCTGCAGTAGTTGGGCCCATAGAACCACAAGGGAGGCCAACAGGAGTTTTGGCAGGACCTGCGTAGTAGATAGGGTGATTTTTGAGGTATTCAGGCATTGGTTCGCCAGCATCGAGACGTTCTTTGATTTTAGCGTGAGCGATGTCGCGGCCTACGATGATAGTACCATTAAGTGACAAACGAGTAGATACTGGGTATTTGTCGAGCTCTTTGAGCACTTCGCTCATAGGTTGGTTGAGGTCAATGCGAACAGCGTCGCCTTCGCCAGCATTGCGGAGATGTTCAGGAATGTGGCGTGCTGGTTGGTCGTCGAGTTTTTCGATCCAGATACCGTCTTTATTGATTTTACATTTGATGTTACGGTCAGCCGAGCAGCTAACGCCCATACCTACAGGGCAAGAAGCGCCGTGGCGAGGCATACGCACGATGCGGATGTCATGAGCGAGATATTTACCACCGAATTGAGCGCCAAGACCGATGCGGTTAGCTTCTTCGAGGACTTGTTTTTCGAGTTCTACATCGCGGAAAGCACGACCGAATTCGTTACCAGTAGTAGGAAGTTCGTCGTAATAGTGAGTAGAAGCGAGTTTCACAGTGAGAAGGTTTTTCTCAGCCGATGTGCCACCAATACAAAATGCAATGTGGTAAGGAGGACAAGCTGCAGTGCCGAGAGTTTTGATTTTTTCGATCAAGAAAGGCACCAAAGTAGATGGGTTGAGAAGTGCTTTAGTTTCTTGATAGAGATATGTTTTGTTGGCAGAACCACCACCTTTAGTAACGCAAAGGAAGTGATATTCCATACCTTCGTGAGCGTGGATATCGATTTGAGCAGGGAGGTTGCATTTAGTGTTCACCTCGTCGTAC
>JAZLDO010000080.1:0-29298 GCA_045614825.1 Candidatus Aphodosoma sp.
TATCGGCACGACCTAAAACAATAAGATAATTGGCAGCAATCTCGCGACACACGATACCATTAGGCTCACGCACATATTCGCCATCGACGATATATTCCTCGTTAGTAATAGAATATATAGCCTTATCGGTATTGATTTCATCGCGCAAATCGTTGCGCAAGAGAGAGAGTTCGCCTTGCGTAATTTCGGTAGAAGTAGAAAAAGTGCGACTCACAGTGCCACGCACTGAACGCAAAGAGCGGCCATTGACAGCAGTATAAAAACTATTGATATCGTACTTCTTACCTAATTGGAGTTCCAAACGATTCTCCAACTTTTTAGCCATAGAAGCTAACAACGATGCCACATCTGCGGGTTTTTTCACTATACCGTGTTGAATACACTCGGCAGGTGTTTCAGCAGTTTCTAATGCCAACACCTTCAATGTGCCGTCAGCTTGACGCTCGGCAGCCATCATCATTATACGGGAATTACCCAAATCTACTGATACGAACATATTTTTTATCAATTCTCAATGCACAATTCACAATGCACAATTATAATTGCATTATAAATCATGTATATGTTGTTATTTACTTTTCTAAATATTTAATCCAAACCAACGGTCTTGAGCCGTATGGCGAAAAATGGCGATTATGCATTATGCATTGTGCATTATCGACATACTACTTGGTCTTTAAATTCGAGGTTGATTACCGAATATTTGTCCCAAGAGTGATATTTTGGTAATACTTCTAAGAATTTGTCTAATTTTTCGAGTTTGGATTCGTAGCGATCTAACGAACCCATTTTAACTATAAAATCGCCAACACGTGGCACTAATTCTATTTTATTGTCGGGATAGACATAAATTTGAGTGAACGCAGAGCGCCAACGACTTTCAGACTGCAAATATACAATAAAATCGTATAAGTTGGTTGTTGCGAACTCAAAATTTACATTTCCTGTTACAACAGGCACGTATGCCGAGAATTTGATTGAGGTGGACATGCGTTTACGCTCGTTGTCGATATAATAACTTCTACCCTCTTCCATGACACGGAATACAGGCACACGCTGCGTAACTGCCACATTAACATCACCATTAGTAGCAAAATAGCATTTCACACTTTTTATCATGTTGAGGTTCATCAAACTTTTCTCCATTTCGGTTAAATCGATGTCGGAATGTAATTTACCAACAGGATATACTCCCGAATTTTGTAGTTGCACTCGGACATCATTCTCGGAAATGAACTTGAAATCGTCATAATCGGTAACAGAAAGATGTATGTTTTCGCACTTTTTTGTGTCGTTAGATGGCACAACAAAGGCAAGCACAACCGCCAATCCTCCCACAAGCAGTGTGATTAGAACCGAAAATAATATTTTATGCCACAATTTCATAAACTCTAAACTCTAAACTCTAAACTCTCAACTATTTTTGGTATATAAGTATCTATATCGCCTGCACCTACAGTCAATAAAACATCGAAATCGAGAGTTTTGAGTGTGTCAATTAGCTCGGCTTTGGTAGTCAATCGTTTGACTGGAGATGTTACATTATCTATAATCAATTGTGAAGTTATGCCCTCAATAGGCAACTCGCGCGCTGGGTAGATTTCGACAACCACCACTTGCTCGGCAAGAGAGAGAGCGGCTGCAAATTCGCGATAGAAATCGCGTGTGCGAGTGTAGAGGTGGGGTTGGAATACCACCACTATTTTTTTGTCGGCATAGAGTGCATTGACAGATTTGAGACTCGCCTCAAGTTCCATTGGGTGATGGGCATAGTCGTTGATAACAGTGAGTTTGTCGGTGCGAAGGTGGAAATCGAAACGGCGACGGATGCCAGCAAACGAAGCCATAGAGGCACGCAATTCGTCGGCAGTAACGCCATTGAGATATGATACTGCCATAGCAGCCACGGCATTCTCTACGTTAATCATGACAGGCACACCAAGTTCGACATCGGCAATGCGCTCGTCGGGTGTTACGAAATCGAACACCAAGCGACCTCCACCAAGACGGATGTTGTCGGCATAGAAATCTGCCTTCTCGGTGCCAGAATAGGTGTAGAGAGTGACTTTGTCAGAGATGCGAGGCTCTAATTGTATGCCTTTTTTCACGAACAATACGCCTCCATCAACAATCAACGATGTGAAATGGACAAAGCTCTCAAGATATGCCTCGTGGGTGCCATAGATGTCGAGATGGTCGGCATCGGTCGATGTGATAACTGCCATATAAGGCGAGAGGTGATGGAACGAGCGGTCAAACTCATCAGCCTCGATAACCACTAAATCGCTTTTGTCGGAGAGGAGCAGATTACTTGTATAGTTCTTTGAAATACCACCAAGGAAGGCGTTGCAATCGACATGGCTTTGTTTAAGAATGTGCGCAGTCATTGTGGATGTAGTAGTCTTACCATGTGTGCCTGCAATGCACAAACCACGCTCGAGGCGTGTAATCTCGCCCAACACAGCAGCACGCTTCATCATACGGAAACCATTATCTTTGAAATAGCAAAATTGCTTGTTATCAGCAGGTATGGCTGGAGTATAGACTACTAAAGTTGAGAGTTGCTCACTACCATTATCTATACCACGAAATTCAGATGGAATAGCCTCGACTTCGTCGACGTAATTTATCATTATACCTTCTGCCTCAAGTTCACGAGTCAAAACAGTTGAAGTTCTATCATACCCCGCCACTTCAAAACCTTTAGCTTTGAAATAACGTGCTATGGCACTCATGCCTATGCCTCCTATACCTAAAAAGTATATAGTTGAGAGTTGAGAGTTAAGAGTTGAGAGATTATCCATCATTTTAGCAATTTAGTGATTTCGTTTACAATTTTTTCAGCTGAATTTGGGTAAGCCAATTTGAGTACGTTGTCGGAGAGTGATTGTAGTTTTTCTTTCGAAGCAATTGTTTCTAATGCTGTATCAACCATAGTATCTATAGCCTCTACATCACGCACCAGGATGGCTGCTCCTTTGTCGGACAATGCACGAGCATTGTGGGTTTGATGGTCCTCGGCTACGTTAGGCGAAGGAACAAGAATAGAAGGCTTGCCAAGCAACGAGAGTTCGGAGATAGAACTTGCACCTGCACGCGACACTACGAGGTCGGCTACGGCATAGGCGTAGTCCATACGCGAGAGGAAATCGGTTACTTTTATCTCATCGCAACGATAAGACTCGTAGGCTTTGAGAGCATCTTGATAATATATTTTGCCCGTTTGCCAGATGACTTGTATGCCTGAGGCTTTGAGGCGTTCGAGACCTGCTATCATGGCTTGATTGATGGTGCGAGCACCAAGGCTACCACCCATTACCATAAGGGTTGGTTTGTCGGGATTAAGACCGAAATATTCGTAAGCCTCTTGTTTGTTGATTTCAGCCAATAGATTCTGACGGACAGGATTGCCTGTAAGAATGATTTTTTCGGCAGGGAAGAAACGCTCCATGCCGGTGTAGGCTACACAGATTTTTTCGGCACCTTTAGCAAGCATTTTGTTGGTAACACCGGCAAAGCTATTTTGCTCTTGCAATACGACCGGGATACCCATTTGTTGAGCTACCTTGAGGGCAGCACCACTGGCATAACCACCTACGCCAACAGCCACGTCGGGACGGAACTCCTTGATTACGCCACGCACCTTAGCCATTGAACGAAGAAGATTATAGATGACTTTGATGTTACGGAAGATATTTTTGCGGTCGAGACCTTCGACCTTCAACCCCACAATATTGTAACCAGCAGCAGGCACACGCTCCATCTCCATACGCCCTTCGGCACCTACGAAGAGAATTTCACAATCGGGGTCTTGACGACGTAGTTCGTTTGCTATGCTTACGGCAGGAAATATATGTCCGCCAGTACCACCACCACTAATTAAATATTTTTTCATATTATAGATTTTTAGTTTATTTCTTCAATTATTTCAGAATCTTCAGCTGCTACGTCTTCAACCTTTTGCTCAACAGGGGCAGTTTCTACCGCTACGTCTTTCACCTGTTTTTGCTGTTGAATATATTTTGTTACACTGATGATAATACCAAAATAGATACAATTGACAAGAATTGAAGTACCACCACGACTAATAAGTGGCAATGGTTGGCCCGTAACAGGTCCTAAGTGAACCGACACACCTACGTGTATGAATGCTTGTAATACGATCAACAACGTGACACCAATTACCAATATAGCACAAAACAAGGAGTCGGACTGGCGGGCAACTCTACCTGCCCTAAACAACAGCCAAAGGTACAAAAATATGACGAATATACCCATAAAAAAGCCTAATTCTTCAACTATAATAGCAAAAATAAAATCGGAAAACGCCTCAGGCAAATAGTTACTTTCGACACTTGTGCCAGGTCCACTTGGCAAAAAACCACCACGAGCAATTGCCATCTGTGCATGATTCTCTTGGAAATTACTATCTGTTACCTTGAATTTACTAACTTCTTCGCCATCTCCTGCAAAATTCTCGATACGAGCTACCCAAGTATATGCACGTTCGAATATTTTCAATGCAGGATTATCATATTCACGATAAATGTCCTCTGGTATCATCCACGCTACAAACAAAATCAACATTACTGCACCTACAACACCACCACAAACAGTTGCCAATTTCTTCCAATTGATCTCACCAATCCACATCATAGTAATTGTTATCACAAACAAGAGTGCTGCTGTTGAGAAGTTTTCGGTAAAAATCATACCACACGTAACGACAATAATACCAATCACATACCAAAATAGTTTATTCTGACGCTCTTCGTTTTGCATACGCTCAATCATGTCGGCTACAACTACTATCAGAGATAATTTTGCCACTTCAGATGGCTGAAACTGAAAACCTCCGATAGATATCCAGCGGGCAGCACCTGCCTGCTCTACCCCACCAAAGAATGTAGTATATAAAAGCAGTAACCATGAAGCAGCTAATCCCACATAGCCCAATAGACGAATATACTTAAAATCGACTAATTGAACTATCATCAACGCCATAAATCCCACAACATAAAACATTGCATGACGCAATATTGGTCCTTGAATAGAACCACTCCTATGCACCAACATACTAGATGCACTAAACATCTCAACCATAGAGATAATGAACAGAAATAGAAATACTGTCCACACCACTCTATCTCCTTGCAATGTTTTTGCTAAAAAATTGTTCATAATATACTCACTTCGTTCGTGTCAACGGTCAACGGTCAACGGTTATTATTATAATTGTTTTACGGCTTGTTTGAATTGTTCGCCACGGTCTTCGTAATTTTTGAATAGGTCGAAACTTGCACAACATGGCGACAAGAGCACTGTATCGCCTTTTTGAGCTACGTCGTATGCTGCCTTCACAGCATCGGCAAGATTGTCGGTATCGACGATTTTGCAATTAGAGTTGAGAGAGAAATACTCGTTCAACTTCTTATTGTCGAGACCCATAAAGATGAGAGTATGCACTTTTTCGCGCACAAGATCAGCTATCTCGCTATAGTCGTTGCCTTTGTCGGTACCACCAAGAATAAGGACAACAGGTGTTTTCATACTTTGGAGCGCATACCAGCATGAGTTGACGTTAGTGGCTTTTGAGTCGTTGATGTAACGCACGCCACGAATTGTTGCTACATACTCCAAACGGTGTTCTACGCCTTGGAAAGTTGCAAGCGAGCGACGGATTGTTTCATTTTTCACGCCCATTACATTTGCTGCTACTGCAGCTGCCATTGAATTATACATATTGTGTTTTCCTTTTATAGTTATTTCTTCTGTTTTAATTCTTAACTCTTCTTCAAATCCGAAAATCAATTCATTTTCATCTACCAAATATTGCGCACCATATCTCGTGTCTTGTATCTCGTGTTTTGTGTCTATAAATGGTGCTTGCGACATTTGTAGCGTGCGCTTCTCTATCTCGGCTTTAATCACTGGATCTTCGCTCCAATAGACGAAGGTTTGCTCCTTGGTCATATTCTGCAAGATGCGGAATTTAGAGTCGATATAGTTTTGGAATTTGTATTCGTAGCGATCGAGGTGGTCGGGTGTGATGTTGAGTAAGATGGCTACATCGGCACGGAAATCGTACATGCCATCGAGTTGGAAACTTGAGAGTTCGATCACATAGTAGTCGAACGACCGCTCTGCCACTTGCCATGCGAAACTGCGACCTACGTTGCCCGCCAATCCTACGTTATATCCTGCTTCACAGAGGATATGGTAAGTGAGCATTGTGGTTGTGGTCTTGGCATTGCTACCAGTAATACAGATTGTCTTGGCATTAGTATATCGCCCGGCAAACTCAATCTCGCTAACAATAGGAGTATTTTGCGCTCTTAAAGCTTTGATAATTGGTGCTTTTTCGGGAATACCTGGCGATTTTATCACCTCGTCGGCATTGAGTATCAAGGCTTCGGTATGTTGTAGCTCTTCGTAAGGGATGCCACGACGCTCTAATTCCTCTTTATATTTTGGTTTGATAGCTGACATGTCAGACACAAACACTTCGAAACCTTTGTTTTGTGCAAGGATGGCGCTACCTACGCCACTTTCGCCTGCTCCTAATATTACAATTCTCATGATATAAGTCTAAAGTCAATAGTCTACAATCTACAGACATTTACGGTCTGTCGACCGTTGTCTGTTGACTGTTGACAGTTTATTATCGTATTTTTAATGTAATGATTGTTAATACTGCAAGCAAGATACCTACAAGCCAAAAACGCACTGTGATTTTAGATTCAGGGAGTGGTTTGAGTGGATATTGGAATATGGCATCGATACCTGCGTTGCCTGCTTTTTGGAAGTGGTGGTGCAGTGGCGACATCTTGAATATGCGTCGGCCTACGCCTGTTTTCTTCTTAGTGTATTTGAAATATGATGTTTGCATTATAACCGAGAGGTTCTCAACCAAGAAGATACCACTGAGGATTGGGATGAGAAGCTCTTTGTGGATTGCGATAGCAAATACGGCTATAATACCACCGAGAGCCAAAGAGCCTGTGTCGCCCATAAATACTTGGGCTGGATAGCTGTTAAACCAGAGGAAACCAATTGTTGCACCGATGAATGCTGCTGCAAAAATCACTAATTCGCCTGCACCTGGGATATACATTATATTAAGGTAACCTGCATAATTGACGTTACTTGACACGTATGCTAATATACCAAGTGCGACACCTTGAATAGCCGAAGTACCTGTGGCAAGACCATCGAGACCGTCGGTGAGGTTGGCTCCGTTCGACACTGCTGTTACAACAAAGATTGTCATCAAGACGAAGAATATCCAACCAAGCATTTGCTTGTGCTCGCCTGCCCATGAGAATAGGTCAGCATAGTCAAGGTTGTTGTTTTTGAAGAATGGGATAGTTGTTTGTGTCGATTTTATCTCTTCACTGCTATATTCTACTACTTCGGTGTATGTATCTCTATCGAAATTGGTTGAAACATTCTCGCGAATTACGGCATCGGGACTGAGATAAAGGGTGAGACCTACGATAAGACCAATACCTACTTGTCCTACGATTTTGAATTTGCCATGCAATCCTTCTTTGTTCTTGCGAAATACTTTGATGTAATCGTCAGCAAAGCCGAGGGCTCCTAACCAAATGGTTGTGATAAGCATCAACACCATATATACGTTGTGCAATACACCAAAGCAAAGGTTGGCTACAAGTATGGAGAGTAAGATGATGATACCTCCCATTGTAGGAGTGCCTTTTTTGCTCATTTGGCCTTCGAGGTCGAGGTCGCGAATGGTTTCGCCGATTTGGAGTTGTTGGAGTTTATCAATAATCTTTTTTCCTACAAGTGTAGAAAATATCAATGCTGCGATAAATGCCAAACCTGCACGGAAAGAGATAAAGTTGAACATACCTGCGCCAGGTAGGTCAAATGTTTTGTCGAGATAGTTGAATAAATAGTAAAACATATATATAAGTTGAGAGTTGAAAGTTGAAAGTTAAAAGTTGAGAGTTGAAATCTAAATTCCTTAGATTAATTAAACTTCCCTAAGCTCTTCGCGGTCGTCGAAGTGGTGTTTTACGTCGCCAATGATTTGGTAGTTTTCGTGGCCTTTGCCTGCTACGAGCACCACGTCGCCTGCTTGTGCAAGCTGGCATGCTGTGCGGATGGCTTGACGGCGATCGACAATAACTAGTACGTTGCGCATTTCTTGTTGAGTCAATTCGGCAGTCATGTCGTCAAGTATAGCTTGTGGGTCTTCGTGACGTGGGTTGTCGCTTGTGAAGACGACTTTATCGCTACCTTTTATTGCCTCGCGCGCCATCATTGGGCGTTTGCCTTTGTCGCGATTGCCACCACAACCTACTACTGTAATTAATTGGCCTGCGCCATTGCGGATGTCGTTGATGGTGTCTATCACGTTGGTGAGTGCGTCGGGCGTATGGGCATAATCAACTATGGCTGTGAAGCCTTTTTGCATTTTCATCGATTCAAATCTGCCCGACACGGCTTTCGACATTGAGAGTATGCGCAATACTTCTTCGGCATCGGCTCCAAGCGAAACTGCTGCTCCATAAACTGCTACAAGATTGTAGGCGTTGAATCGGCCTACGAATGGCATAAATACTTCGCGATCGCAAATGTTGAGCAACATGCCGTCGAAGGAGTTCTCTAAAATACGAGCTGTATAATCTGCCAAACTGCGCACGCTATAGGCCTTTTTGTCGGCTTTTGTGTTTTGCAACATCACCATGCCATTTTTGTCGTCGGCATTCACTATTGCAAATGCACCTTTTGGCAATTCATCAAAAAAGCGTTTTTTAGCTTTAAGATAGTTATCAAATGTTTTGTGATAGTCGATATGGTCGCGTGTGAGGTTGGTGAATATGCCTCCTGCAAATCGCAAGCCTGCAATGCGGCGTTGGTCAACCGAGTGCGAACTAACCTCCATAAATGCATATTGACAGCCAGCTTCGACCATTTGAGCCAACAAAGCATTCAAAGCTACTGCATCAGGAGTTGTATGTGTCGATTCTATCGCTTTGTCATCTACATAGTTGCATACAGTTGACAACAAACCTACTTTGTAGCCCAAAGCTCGGTGTAGTTGATATAATAATGTTGCAATTGTGGTTTTGCCATTTGTGCCTGTAACACCTACCAAAGTCAACTGTTCAGATGGTCGACCATAGTAGTTGCTCGCCATGCGACCTAATGCCTCTGCACTATCTTTAACACGGACAATCACTACTTCATTAAATATTCCATTCAATTGTGCATTGTGCATTGTGCATTGTGCATTATCAAATTCCTCACAAACAACAACACTCGCTCCAGCCTCAATTGCCTTTGCTATATAATCGTGACCATCAACAGCAGTACCACGTGTAGCAACAAACATACTACCTGCGACTACCTTGCGAGAGTCAAATTCGATACTCTTAACTTCAACATCAGCAGAGACGACCTCTACTAATTCTACACCTTTAATAATTTCTGAAAGCAACATTTTATTTAGTGTTTAGTTATTAGTTAGTAATTAATAATGAAGAATATACCCTACTACCTGCTCCCTACTCCTTATCGAAGTGTTAACACGATAGTAGAACCTTTCACTATATTTTGCCCATTAAGGATAGATTGTCGAATCACTCTTCCTTTGCCATATAACTGAACGTGCATACCACAACTCTCCAAAAGATAAACAGCATCTGCTGCACCCATACCCACTACATTTGGCACTAAATTATCTAATACCGGACGTGCACTAGCCACCAACTCATCATATTCTGTAGATTTTGACAATGAAATCCAATCTGATTTGTCTTTTTGATAGTCTAAATCCAATTCATCCATAGCCTCTTCAACCAACTTTCTTGAACCCGCCTTTATTCGTGGTAAGTTATATGGTTGAATTGAGTCGCCTTTCCAACGCTCTAAATCTGCTAAATCTTTATCATACTCTTGCGCATAGATACGTTCTGCCACTTTTTTGAATACATCACCACACATAAACGCGGCAGCTGGTGCCATCTGTGGCTCTTTCACTACAACTATACACGAATACATTGGCTTATCAGATGGAAAATAACCACAAAAACTCACTTGGTGTTTTGTTACCCCACCTTGACCATATCCCAACTGCGCAGTACCTGTTTTGCCGGCAATGCCAAATTCGTCTGATTTGTTAGTTTTAGCTGTTCCATACTCAATCACACCCTCCAACATGCCTTGTACTTTCTTCAAAGTCGAAGCTTTACAAATACTTGAATTTATAACCTCAGGACTATTTTTCAACACTACATGTCCATCACGACGAATCTCTTTTACAATATACGGACGCATCATCTTTCCGCCATTCGCTATTGCATTATAAAAATTCAACGTATAAATAGGTGGTACCTGAACCGTATAGCCAATTGACATCCAAGGCAAAGTCACTCCACTCCAACTCTTACTCTTTGGCGTTGGTATGGTTGGCGTTGCTGTTCCGGGTATTCCCAATTCCAATCTATCAGCGAATCCAGTAGCTCTCACTGCGTCAATGAATTTCATCGGGTCGTTCTTATAATACTCATCAATAATCCTACTCACCCCTACGTTACTCGATTGAGCCAATATCCCTGCGACCGACAAAGTATCATACCCTCCTTTACGCCAGTTATGGTCAGTCATCTTACTTTTATGGAACATCCAAACACCATGATTCAAATTAACAGTATCAGCCGTATCACAAACATTATGATCCAAAGCCACCATCAAACTCATAGTCTTAAACGTAGAACCTGGCTCCGACAAATCCGCCACTGCCATATTCCAACCCTCTGTATAACTACCATCTCCACATCGTTGCAAATTAACCATTGCCTTAATCTCTCCCGTTTTCACCTCCATCAACACCAAACATGCATTCTTTGCCTTTATAACATCCAACTTCTCACGCAACACTGTTTCGGCTATATCTTGCATCTCAATATCTATCGTTGTATAAATATCCGCACCGCGTTTAGCTGCTTTCTCCTCGACAAACACCCACCGGTCAGTTCCTACCAAATGCCCCTTCGATAAACCTGGCTCGCCAGCTAACAACGAATCATATGCCAATTCTAAACCATATTTACCTCGTCCTCCACTACCATAAATATCTCCTATCGTACGATTTGCCAACGACCCATACAAATTTTCTCTATTTGCGAATTCTTCCGCAAAAAATCCACTCTTATATTTCCCAGCCCTAAACAATGGAAATTCTTTAATCTCCATCAAGTCGATATACGACACCTTTTTAGGATACAACTTCAATCTTCTATTAGGCTTAACAAAACCGGCATCTATCATCCGACGATACTCTTGTGGTGTTTTATCTCCAAATTTTCGCGACAAACAGATACACAACGAATCTATATTCTCTTGATAACGCTTCCTTCCTTTAGCTGTTTTATATGCATCTATACCCAAATCCATGTACAACGAATAATATGGTATAGTCGCCGTAATCAAATTACCATCAGCATCATACATATTTCCACGCTCTGGTATCTCAACCCTATCCTTACGTTCCAACTTTGCCGCTTCTGCCAACCAATCTGCTCTATCAATAGTCATGACACGCAACATCTGTAGCACTGCCGCTAAAAAAAGCATTGCCACGACTATGTACACAATGGTAAAACGATTTACTATAGATTTTCTTAATGCCATATTTATTTAGTTACTAGTTTGTAGTTAGTAGTTAATATTCCTCATTCCTCAATTATTACAATCGGTTTTGCTGTCTCTTCCAAATCACTCCCATGAATCTTCAACGCCTCTATTATCATTGTGCGACGTCCCGCCTGTTTAACCTCTTTCGAAATCGTAAGCGAACGATAACGCAAATCAACCACTTCACTACGCAATCTCGCAATCTCACGCAACTCTCGTTCATACAAAAATCTGTTATTTATGTAAACCAGCGACAAAACAAAAATCAACAATACATACAAATATTGCTTCTGAACCGTCTCCTTCAAGAAAACATCCCCAGCAACAAACTCCCTAACCAATGTAATCACACTGGATTTATCATCATCCGAATCTACAATAGTAGGCTTCAGTTGCACATTTCCTTGATTTTGTTTGAACTTAAATAAATTCACGTTATTCAATTAATAATTAAAAATTAACAATTAAAAATTAGACCAGAAGCTAAAAACTCCTTACTCCCTACTCCCTACTCCCTATTCCTTACTCCCTATCCTAAGTTTCGCCGACCTTGCCCTAGGATTTCTCTCCACCTCCTCTTCCGACGCCACTATCACTTTATTATTCACTGCTTGCATCGGAGCTATAACACGACCATAAAAATCCTTCTCTTGCTTACCCTCACAATTACCCGTCTTAATAAAATTCTTCACCAATCTATCTTCCAATGAATGATATGTCATCACCACCAATCGCCCATCTTCAGTCAACACCTCTGGCACTTGTGCCAACATCTCCTTCAACACATCCATCTCATGATTCACCTCTATTCTCAACGCCTGAAACACCTTCGCCAAATCTTTCTTCTCACGCTCGTGTTTAAAAAATGGTTTCACCACATCCATAAATCTCGCTATATCCGCAAACTCCTCATCCCCCCTCGCCTTCACTATCGCCTTTGCCAATTTTCTAGCCTGTTGCAATTCACCATAAAAATAGAACACATTCGCCAACTCCTCTTCACTATATTCATTCAACACATCCGCTGCCGTTTTCCCCGCTGCCGTATTCATACGCATATCCAACTGTCCCTCAAAGCGAAACGAAAAACCTCGAGTCTCATCATCCAAGTGATGCGAACTAACACCAAGGTCAGCCAATATACCATCAACCTTCTCTACTCCATAATATTTCAAAAAGTTCTTCAAATATCTAAAATTACTCCTAACAAAAGTAAATCGCTCGTCATCAAAAGCATTTTTCGCCGCATCCAAATCTTGATCAAACGAATACAAATGCCCCTCAGAACCCAATCGTTCCAATATCGCACGCGAATGACCACCACCACCAAAAGTCAAATCAACATAAACCCCATTAGGCTTAATATTTAAACCATCCAAACACTCCGCCAACATAACTGGCACATGATATGTAGTTAATTCAGTATTCATAAAATTCTATTTATAATCAATCCAACAATAAACTAACAACACTAGACACATTCTCAATTCTCAATTCCCAATTCTCAATTCCCAATTCCCAATTCTCAATTCTCAATTCTCAATTCTTAATTCCCAATTCACTTTCCTCCCAACTGCTTCATTCTCTCTGCTAACGACACCCTCGTTGCAAACTTCGCCTCATACGCCTCTTTACTCCACAACGCAATTCTATCAACCATACCCACAAACACCACATCACTACTCAACCCCAATCTCGCTTGCAAACGCTTCGGCATCAACACACGCCCTTGTGCATCAAAATCCAAAATCTCAGCATCCCCCACAAACTGCATCAACAACATCTGATCATCCGGATCCCACTCATTCAACTTCGACTGCAACTCCACAACTTGCTTATTCCAAACACTCTCAGGATAAACCACAAGATACTTCTCATCAGCCTCCATTCTCACCACAACACGCTCCCTATCCTCTTCCGAGAACACTTTTCGGAACACAGATGGCACAAACACGCGACCTTTTGCGTCTAACTTAGCATCTATTTTACCAAGAAATGTTTTCATAACTATATATCATTTATTGTTAACTATCAAATATTTACATCATAAAAACCACACCCTAACTCTCAACTTCCAACACTCAACTCTCAACTCTTTCAATTACGATGTAAAATTACAAAAAAAATTTCAATTCCCCACCATTCCCCACCAAAAAAGTTATTAACAAGTTACTAACACTCATTATCAGTAACTTAAACAATAAACAAACATAAGACATTTTAACTACATAAAATACTATAAGACAATCAATTAAGCACATAATTTATTCCAAGTGGTGCAAAATCCCACAAAAGGATAAAAACTACCCTAAAATCACACTTTTCTAACAACACCATTCAAACGCTATATCATCAACAAAAATCAACCCACAACAAACAAACACTCAAAGCACCATTTCCCTAACAAACAGCAACCCTCTTCATAGGATAACCCTACCCTCTCCCTATCCATTCTTCACCCTTACCTCCGATTTCAAAAACACAACTTACAGCAACAAATTAAAGTTAAATAAAACTAAACCAAAAAATTTACTCCAAAACATTTTGTACTTTCAACAAAAAGTCGTAACTTTGCATCGTGTTTTTCATGGTATTAGATTTAAGGTTAAAAAAAAGATTGTGGTAGCCGCGACGGCTGCCCTTTCTTGTTTTTAGACAACACTTTTTTCAATTTTTGCGATAAGCGAAAACAAAAACAAACTTGTTTGAGTTATGCCGAGCGAAGCAAAAATCATTAGCGAAGCTAATAATGCATAATGCACAATGCTCAATTAAATCATTCCTCACCCCTAACTCCTCATTCCTCATTCAAATGATTCTCCGCAACGCCCTAAAAACCGCCCTTTGGATTATACGAATCATAATCCCTGTCTCATTTGTAGTTACTCTACTCGATTTCTACGGCATAATCGAATGGCTCTCTCTATATACTGCACCTCTTTTCCGCCTCATCGGACTCCAAGGCAACGCAGCTATTGTCTATTTTTCATCACTCTTCCTCCCTCTCTACGCTCCTATTGCCATCATTGCCACCCTCCCCCTATCCCTTCGCGAAATCACTATCCTTGCATTGATGTGCCTCATTACACACAACCTACCCATCGAATGCGCTGTCCAACGCCGTTCTGGCACTCCCTTTTGGCAAACTCTCATCATCCGACTTACTTTCAGTATACTCGGAGGTATTCTCCTCAACCTCATCCTCCCCGAATCTCTCACATTGTTAGATAATTCTACAACAAACACAACAGAAGTGTATGACAAATCTCAATTCTCAACTCTAAATTCTCAATTACTAAACTGGCTCACCAACACTATATCACTTTGCATCAAAATCATACTAATCATCACTGCCCTAATGTATGGTCAATTCCTCTTAAAGCGTTATGGCATAATCAATAAAATAGCACGCCCACTTGCTCCACTCATGCGCCTTTGCGGACTCCAACCCAGCAGTGCATTCCTATGGCTCGTGGCTCAAATCGTAGGCCTCACCTACGGAGCTGGCATCATGGCACAAGAAATAGAAGAGTCTGGCGCCGACCGCGAAGAGCTTCATCGCATCAACCTCCACATCTCCGTCAACCACTCCCTCATCGAAGACACTGCTATATTCTGCATGCTCGGTGTCGCATGGTATTTCCTCATAATTCCACGCCTCATATTCGCCATCATCATAGTCCAAACATATAATTTAGTTAAAAGAAATTTTTATTTAACATAAGTACATATTTTTATATTTATATACTTACAACTAACAATCTGTATTTTATAATTTTGAAAGGACAACTACTTTTTCAAATACAAACCCTAAATCATAAACTACTTTTGTACAGACGCAATATATTATTTCTTTACTCTTTAATTCCAAGGCTTGTACTTAAAAAAAACATACAACCATCTTTCTTTATTCAAAAACAAATAAACTATTCATCCCAAAAATAATTTTGTACTTATGTTAAAAATCAAATAAAACAATGAAAATCATCCTAAACATCATAGCATTCATCTGCGTCGGACTTGCCTCTTTAGGCATGTTCCTACCCGTACTACCCACCACACCTTTCCTCCTACTCGCAGCATGGCTTTTCCTCAAAGCCAACTCCCACCGACGACAATGGCTCATCAACCACCCCACTTTCGGACCCTATATCCAAAATTTCCTCATCCATCGCGCCATCCCACTCAAAGGAAAAATCATCTCAATCTCCACCCTATGGGCAACAATCCTACTTTCCGTCTATATCGTCAACCCAAATTGGCTAAAAATCCTACTCATTTTTATCGCAATTTGCGTCACAATTCACATTCTTTCATTCAAAACACTCCAAAAATAAGAAAAATTTGAAAGTTGAAAGCTAAAAATTGAAAGTTAAAACATGCTTTTCTGAACAAAAAAAACAACTAAAAGCATCACCAGCCAATCTACAACACACTAAAAAACAATCATTTATAAAAAAATTGAAAAATAATTGCAAAAATATTTGGAGGAATAAGAAAAAAGTCGTAACTTTGCATCGCTTTTGAAAAACAAAGCAACCGATTGTCTCATGGTGTAATGGTAGCACTACAGGTTTTGGTTCTGTCTGTCGAGGTTCGAATCCTCGTGAGACAACAGAAAGAAGAGATTAACTCACTGAGTTAATCTCTTTTTTTATTAAATCCAATTTATCATTATCTAGATCTGCTAAAGTTTCTAGGACTACTAAATCCGCACAAACCATGCAAATAACCAACCCCATAAACCTATCCTCTCGCCAACAATGGCGCGATTGGCTCACCCAAAACCACAACACCTCAAAAGAATGCTGGCTATCCGTAACACGTGGCAAAACCAACAACGGCGTACTCTACCTCGATGCCGTAGAAGAGGCTCTTTGCTTCGGTTGGATCGATTCAACCACCAAATCAGAGAACGGAATTACCTACCAACGCTTTTCGCCACGTCGCAAATCAAGCCATTGGACCGAACTCAACAAAGAGCGTGTGCGTCGCCTCGAACGCCAAGGACAGATGACCGACGCAGGTCGCGCTACCCTCCCTGCCGATTTCGATACACCTTTTATAATAGAGGCAGACATCCTCGCCGCCTTACAATCCGACCCCATTGTGTAGCACAACTTCCAAGCCTTTCCGCCACTCTATCAACGCGTACACATCGGCAACATCCAAACACTCCGCCACCGCAAACAAGACCACACCCCACGCCTCAACACCTTCATCGAAAAAACACGCCAAAACATCCTCTTCGGCAACTGGCACGACGATGGCAGATTATTATAGAACAAGAGGCTGTGTCAAAATTTATTTTTTGACACAGCCTCTCTATAAATACTCAATTATTTACCCTTAATCTCAACCCCCGACTCTTGCTCAAACTCCTCTGTCATATCAGCCAATTGTTCCTTAAGAAAAATATCAGCATCTTTATCATTATCACAATCTCTAATACAACAAGCCAAACCACAAACCAAACCAAAAGCCCTATCCATCCTCTTTTTTGAAATATAACCAGTATTCTCAAAACCCATTTCACGAGCTTCGGTTGCATCTGTGATATTTGCTCCTAAATAAACAAAAGTCCAACCATACTTATCAGTTTGATGCTGAATGCGCTCACGAGCATCTTTATGCGTATAAAGACGCGAAGCATTTTCCTGACCATCGGTAATCACAACCACCATATTTTTGGCTGGGCGTTCCGACTCTGGCATTGCCGCCAACCACTCTCCCACTCTATCCACTGCAATGCAAACTGCATCATTAAGAGCTGTGCATCCTCCTGGTTCATATTCCAACTCGCCCACGTCATTCACATCCTTACCCACAAAACACTCTTCAACCTCATCTTCAAATTTAAACATCGACACCGTACATTTACCCTCTTTCACTGCACGTTGTTCTTCAATAACTTTCTGAAAACCTCCTATCACATCGGTTTCAGAACCATACATACTACCGCTTTGATCGATAATAAAACAAACATTTACATAATTCTCTTTCATAGCATAAAAATTTTAATTGTTTTTTTTTACGCTACAAAGGTACAACCATTATATCACCCCATAAAATCTTGGCAAGTCTTATCGTCAATCTTACCACATACACTTGAATTCCACTAAACCTCGATTCAATTTGATTTTTTTCACCTCTCCTCGCTTGCCTGAAATCACATAATAATCAGCCAAATCATCATTAAATCTACTCACAAATGCCTCCTTCACACGCGAACAAGTAACATTTATCGTATTTTGAAATGGATTAACAAGAGCCTCTACTGCTTCACGTTGAGCATCTCCATTCGACAAATTCGATACTTTACCATATATTTTCATCAGTTCGTCACGATAGTCAGGCAAATCTTTAAACGCTATCCCATCTGTATGCTTCAAATACAACAAATACAATGCTTTAGCTGTAGGTCTCATATCAATTTCCATATTCTGATAGTCGGGCAAAAATATTCTATATCGTTCATCAACAACCATTCGGCTCAATTTAGGTTCACCTTTTACTATATTCAATATAGTTGCATAATCCACCCCTAACTTTTTCAAACGCTCAATTGCCACAGTCACTTGAGCAGTCAACTCCTCTATTTCTTCATCTTGTTTAGGAGGAACTATCAATTCCATACCCAAACAAGAGATATCAGTTAATTTTGATTCACACATGCGAAACCGAACAGAATCCAACGAAACATCTTCACTATCATCTATCAATGACTCTGACAAACAAACATCATCTTCTACTATACCTTTATCGTCTAAAGAAAGTTTACAAAAATAACCACCCTCAGTACCTTTTGGTATAGGTATAAAATCTAATTTTTCTAAACATAACCGACCTTTTGCATAATTATCATGAATATCATCAATATCCCAAAAAGAAAGTGTACCATCATCCTCTACCTCAATAAAACCACGCCCAGTTATATCCAAACCACTCAGTTTGATGACAGCATCATACAATGCTTGCTTATCAAACTCGACATTTGGCATAGAATACCTCATCAACTCTGGCAAATAGACAAATCGTTTTTTATCTTGCTCAAATATATCACGATAAAAATCTACATCTATATCTATTGATTTTGAGGCATCGACAGAGGCTGATTCTACATAAATAACGTCGTTGGGGATAAATTTAAAGTCTTCCATAATCAGTATATCTATATTATCCGACAAAGTTACTCTTTTTTTATGAATAAAATTATCAAAAAAGCATATTTTAACAATAATTATGATTTATAATTTGTGAATTTTAAATTAAATATTGTAACTTTGCGCCGTCTTAACTATGGGGGTGCCAAATTAATGAATAGTGTGTAGAGATTAGTGAATAACGAAAAATAATTCCTCATTCCTAACTCCTCATTCCTCACTCTAATTTTTGGCTGAGATTAAACCCTTTGAACCTGGGCAGGTCGTGCTGCCAAGGGAAGAAGTTTGAACCTATAGTAGCAAGTAGAAAAGTAGCAGGCCATACAATGGCGCGCAAAATAAAACTTACTACTTTTTTTATTTTCTACTATCTCCTATTAGTTGAGCATTAAATCATTAACAATTTAAATGTTCAACAAAAATGAAAAAACTCTTTATCTTTACAATTGCAATCCTCGCAATTCAAGTGCTTTTTGCACTCCCTACTCCCTGCTCCCTACTCCCTACTCCCTACTACAACGATTCCACCGAAACACAACATGCCGACTTAGAGGAAATTACCATCACCTCTACACGCATAAACAACTCAGGTACTCTTGCTAAGCAAGAGATTAAATCGGAGGCTCTCCAACTCACCAACACTGGTGTAAATCTCCCATTCCTTTTACAAATGACTCCATCGCTCGTAGCTACTTCCGACGACGGACTCGGCATAGGCTACACCTATTTTCGCATACGTGGCACCGACCACACACGCATCAACACCACTATCAACGGTGTGCCTCTCAACGACTCTGAGTCACAAACTGTCTTTTGGGTTAATATGACCGACATTGCCTCATCGACCAACAGTGTTGAGGTACAGCGTGGTGTAGGCACATCAACCAACGGAGCAGCCTCGTTTGGTGCGTCGGTGAATATGCAGACCGCCAAAGCCACATCCGAGCCGTATGCCCAATTATCGTTCAACGGCGGTATGTACAACACCTTCCGCGAAGAAGCTAAAATAGGCACTGGTATTATGCCAAACGGATTTGCTTTTGATGCACGAGTGTCGAAAGTGAACTCCGACGGCTACCTCGAGCGCGCCTATTCCGACCTATTATCTTACTATACCTCAGGTGCTTGGTATGGCGACCAAACTATGGTAAAACTCCTATTCTTCGGAGGCAACGAAACCACCTATATGGCATGGGATGGTGTATCAACTGAAGACCTAGCTACCAACCGTCGCTATAACCCTGCTGGTCAATACATCGACGATGAAGGCAACATTGCCTACTACGACAACCAGACAGACAACTACGCACAACAACATGCTCAACTACATGTCACACACTCATTTAACTCACATTGGGACCTTAATGCCGCCCTACATTACACCCATGGTGCTGGCTATTACGAACAATATAAATGCGATGCAAAATTCGCAGCATACGGACTCAACAACTATATAAATAGTGTGGATGAAGAGACAAAAACCTCCGACCTTGTGCGCCAAAAACATCTAGGCAACCATTTCTATGGCGGTGTGGCTGCTGTAAACTACCGCAATAGCAAGGTGCAAGCCTCATTTGGCGGAGGTGCAAACAACTATAATGGCAACCACTGGGGCAATGTCATTTGGCTACGCAACTACCCTCTACCTACAGAAAAAGACTACGAATACTATCGTAGCCGTGGCGACAAATTCGACGCAAACATCTACGCCAAAGCCAATTGGCAGATAACAAAAGGGCTCAACCTCTACGCCGACCTACAATACCGCCACATCGACTACAAGATAAAAGGCATAAACGACGAAGATTTGAGCGAACTCGACGTGCATAAAACCTACAACTTTTTCAACCCTAAAGCCGGCATTTCGTATGTAAACCAAGCTCATACCGCCTACTTCAACTTTGCTGTAGCCAACCGCGAACCTAGTCGCGCCAACTTCACCGAGGCTGGCATCAACAACATACCTCTACCCGAACGCCTCTACGACTATGAATTTGGCTATCAGTTTCTTCACAAACGTTTTGGTGTAGGTGCCAACTTCTATTTTATGGACTACTACAACCAACTCGTGCTCACAGGTCAGTACTCCGACGTAGGTGCTTATCTCACCAAAAACGTCGACCGCAGCTACCGCATGGGCGTAGAACTCACAGCTGGCGTGGAGATTACGAAATGGTTGCGTTGGGACCTCAATGCCACCCTCTCGATGAACAAAATCATCAACTTCAGCGATTGGGCTGACGATTGGTATGCCGACTGGAACGACCCCGTAGTGGCAGAACATGGCGGACAAGTGCTTGTCAACTACGGCACTACCAATATATCATTCTCGCCTAACGTAATAGCAGGCAGCAACATCCAATTCGACTACAAAGGCTTCCAAGCCAACCTACTCACCAACTATGTAGGTAAGCAATATCTTGACAACACCAGCAACCGCAACGCCATGCTCAACGACTATTGCGTTAGCAATCTGCGACTTGCTTATACATTAAACTTTGACAACCAAAGCCAAACAAAAACCATCAAAAATATATCGTTCCACATCCTACTCAACAACCTATTCAACACCCGTTACGAATCTAACGGCGGAGTCTATTCCTACTTCGAAGGTGCAGATGCCAATGGCAACTACCTACCAGAGAATCAACTCCACACCCCATGGTACTATGCTCAAGCGGGTTTCAACCTCCACGCAGGATTTACCATAAACTTTTAAATAAAACGAAAGCATACACCACTAAAAAAGTCTGTTTGTTCTTTTCAACAAACAGACTTTTTTTATCAATATACTATCTCATAAACAACAATTCCCGATACTTCGGCAATGGCCACATTTCATTATCTACTATCAACTCCAATTTATCTATTTGATAACGTATCACCTCCAACATCGGAGCTATTCTATCATGATACACCACAGCCTTTTCTCTCTCTCTTTCAATCTTATTCGCCTCTTTACGAGCCTCAACTAACGCACCCACTTGTTCTGAGATAAACATCATTCTCTCCGAAATCTCTTCCACCAATTTAACATTCTCAGCCGTCATCCTATCCCCCTTCTCTCCAACAAACAACTGCCTCATCTTTATCACATTATCAACCAATCGCGTCTGATATTCTGTAACAACTGGTATGATATGATTCATCGCTAAATCTCCCAACACCCTAGCCTCTATCTGTATCTTTTTGGTGTACATCTCCCACTTCACTTCGTTACGCGCCTCCAACTCTGCTCTTGTCATCACTCCAACCGATTCAAACATCTCAACTGTCTTATCTTTCAAATAATTATCAAATATCAACGGACACGATGACTCACAATCCAATCCTCTTCGCTCGGCTTCTGCTTTCCACTCTTCGCTATAACCATTTCCGTCAAATCTTATCGCTTTACACTCTTTTATGTAACGACGTATAACATTCACTATTGCTGCCATTTTCTGCTCTCCCTCTCCTATCAACTTATCGACGTCTCTCTTAAATTCAATCAATTGACTCGCCATTGCCGAATTCAATGCTATCATCGCACTAGCACAATTCGCCTCTGCGCCCACTGCTCTAAATTCAAATCTATTTCCCGTAAACGCAAACGGTGATGTTCTATTTCGGTCTGTATTATCTATAAACAATTCTGGTATCTGCGGAATATCCAATTTCATTCCTTTCTTACCTTTCAACAACAATATCTCATCGCTCTCACTCTCTTCAAATGCATCAAGCACTTGAGTCAACTGAGCACCTAAAAACGACGATATTATCACTGGCGGAGCCTCATGTCCTCCCAATCGATGAGCATTCGTTGCACTCATAATCGATGCTTTCAATAAGCCATTATGCTTCCATACTGCCATCAATGTATTAACTATAAATGCAATAAATCTCAAATTCTCTTCTGCAGTCTTACCAGGCGACATCAACATAACTCCAGTATCTGTCCCCAACGACCAATTATTGTGCTTACCGCTACCATTCACTCCTTTAAATGGCTTTTCATGTAACAACACTCTAAACCCATGCTTTCTTGCCACCTTCTTCATCAACGACATCAATAGCATATTATGGTCCACCGCCAAATTACACTCTTCATATATCGGTGCTAACTCAAACTGATTAGGTGCCACCTCATTATGCAATGTCTTCACTGGTATTCCAAATTCCAATGCTCTCATCTCCAACTCTTTCATAAATGCAGCCACCCTCTCTGGTATCGCTCCTAAATAGTGGTCTTCCAATTGCTGATTCTTGCTTGCCTCATGTCCCATCAATGTCCTACCGGTCAACAATAAATCTGGTCGAGCCGCATAAAGTCCCTCATCCACAAGAAAATATTCTTGTTCTACACCTAAATACGCAACCACTTTCTTTGCTTCTATATTAAAATATCTACACACATCCACTGCAGCCTTACTCACTGCGCTTAATGATTTCAAAAGCGGTGCTTTATAGTCCAACGATTCTCCTGTATAAGCAATAAACACAGTAGGAATACACAATGTATCTCCCACCACAAACACTGGCGACGATGGGTCCCAAGCACTATAACCGCGTGCCTCAAACGTATTTCTTATACCCCCATTCGGAAAACTCGATGCATCTGGCTCTTGTTGCACAAGCAATTTTCCCGAAAATTCCTCCATTATTCCTCCCTTTCCATCATGCTCCACAAAAGCATCATGCTTCTCCGCTGTGCCATCTGTCAATGGCTGAAACCAGTGCGAATAATGCGTAACTCCCAACTCTGAAGCCCAACGACGCATACCATTTGCCACCTCATCGGCTATCCCTCTATCAAGTGGAACTCCATTATCAATAACATCAACTAACTTACTATATACATCAACAGGAAGATATTTATACATCTTCTCTCGTGTAAAAACATACTTTGCATAATATTCGCTCGGACGCAAACCCGACATTTCTACTGGAATAGCTTTTTTCTTAAAAGCCTCTTCCACAACTCTAAATCTTAAATTCGACATAATCAAAACAATGCTTAATACTCAAATATTTATTCTTTATCCTTAATTTTTAATTCTTAATTTTTAATTCTTAATTACTCCTTTCAGTCGTGATTATTGCTCCGCTCAGTATAACTCAAGCAAACTTGGTTCTACCTTCGCTTACCGCAATAATTCTTAATTCTATTTAAACCACTTCTTCAATGGCACATCAAATCCCGTCTGTCGCATATAATTATACGTAGCCACATTCAATCCCTCAGTAAATCTGCTCCAATCTGGCTCATTATCAACCTCAAACGGTATCTCATTATTCGCAAACGGATTAAAAAAGTTAAAAGCTTTATCCTCTCGAGTGAATTGAGAATTATGAATTGTTGATTGTGAATTGAATAATTGTGCATTGTGCATTGTGCATTGTGCATTATTCAAGTGTCTCGCCCCCACCGACTCCGGATTCCTACCCGACGGACTATGACACGTCATCGCGTACCTATGCCAAAAAGCACTCTGTATCAACCCTTCAGCAAACAAATCGCGCACTCTACCCAACGAGTCGTACAACTCTTTCTCGGTCTGCGTTGGGAATCCATACATCAAATAAGTGTGCACCATGATGCCATTATCCGACAAATTGCGCATACATTCCGTCGCACTCTCTATCGTTACTCCTTTATTTATCAACTTCAACACTCGCGGCGATGCCACTTCCAATCCACCCGACACGGCTATACAACCCGATTTTGCCAACAAATAACACAACTCTGGCGTATAGGTCTTATCAAAACGCACATTGGTCCAATACGTTACAACCAATCTTCGCGCCAATATCTCTTCTGCCAACTTACGCAACAACGCAGGCGGAGCTGCCTCATCCACAAAATGGAATCCTGTGTTTCCTGTCTCTGCTATCATCGCCTCCATTCTGTCTACGATTATCTTCACATCGCACGCCTCAAATCTCCCGATATAGTCCAAACATGTATCGCAAAATGCACATTTTGCCCAATAGCACCCATGCGCCAACATCATCTTGTTCCATCTCCCATCGCTCCACAATCTATGCATCGGATTAGTTGTATCCACAAAATCAATATATCTACCCAAATCCAGTCCTCTCGTCGTAGGCGCAGGTAAATCTCCAAACTTCTCATTCTCTTGCACATCCATCTGTGCATACTCCACCCTACCATCTTTCAAATATGCTGTGCGCAACATCTCACCCCCCTCTATCAATCTCCTCATAGGCAACTCTCCATCGTCAAACGTAATATAGTCCACATACTTAAATATCCCTATATCTGTCATCTGACGCAACTCTGTATTCACATATCCACCACCCATCACAATCTTAACGCCCTCATATTTAGCCTTTATATATTTGGCACACTTCAATCCTGCCAACAAATTACCTGGAAATGGCACCGACAAACCCACCCACTCTGGCTTCACCTCTTGTATCTTCTGCTCCAACAACTCCAACATCAACTGCGTCACTAAATCATCCCCTAATGTAGGGACACGGCATGCCGTGTCCTCATATTTATCTAACTCTTTTTCTAAAATATCAAACGTAGTCAAATAAGTACACAACCGCTCTGCATATCGTATCAACTGAAAATGCTCATCTATCAATTGCACCACATCCACCACATTTTTCAAAAACAAACTACACAAATATTTTGCTCTATCCACCTTGCCCGACGTTCCAAATGCCCACTCCAACTCCTCCTCTTCTGGCAAACGATACATATCTTCCCAAAATCTCACATCCGAAAATCTATTGGCCAACTGCAAATCTCGCCCCGACAAGAACTTCATCACTGCCTCTATATTTCGCTCATAAAAATGTCTATTCGACACTATTATTCTCAACGTCTTATTCAATTTCAACTCTCTACTCTCTACCCTCTTCTCTACAACATCAAACACTCTCCCCAATTCCTCACGCATAAACAATCTATTTATCAACTCAATACCCAAATCCATCTGCTCTGCCTCAATACCCCGACTACGCATATAACCCGTCAAATGCGTAATCGACGGATACGGAGTATTCAACTGAGTCAACGGTGGCAATACAAATAAAATCATTATTTTTAAAAATTAAACGTAAAACTCAAGATATTAGACATAAGATAATATATTAAAGTCTAAAATCTCATATCTATTATCTCGTATCTAATCAAATACAAAGTTACAAAAAATTGTGCATTGTGCATTGTGCATTGTGCATTTTTTTATACCTTTGCAAAAAATAATTTAGTATGACAAAAAACAACTCCTCACTCCTAACTCCTAACTCCTCATTAATAACTATTCTCGGTCCTACTGCAAGTGGCAAGACTACTCTAGCCACTCATCTCGCACTACAATTAAACGGAGAAATCATTAGTGCCGACTCTCGCCAAATATATCGTGGCATGGATCTCGGCACAGGCAAAGACCTCTGCGAATACACTATTGATGGCAAAGAAATCCCATACCACCTTATCGACATCCACCCTGCTGGCTACAAATACAATCTCTACGAATATCAACGCGACTTTCTTAAAGCCTACGACTCAATCCTCCAACGTGGCACTCAACCAATCCTCTGCGGTGGCACTGGGCTCTACATCGAAGCCGTACTCGGAGGCTATCGCTTACTCGAAGTCCCTGTCAACGAACCGCTTCGCCAATCTCTCGAAGGTAAATCCCTTGAGGAATTAAGCCGCATTCTCGACACATACTCCAACTACCACCGCCACAATCAAACTGACGTCGACACTGTGAAACGAGCAATCCGTGCTATCGAAATTGCCGACTACTACGCTCACAACGAATCTATCGAAACCGACTACCCAACTCTCAACCCTATTATAATAGGCGTAGATATCGACCGCGAACTCCGCCGCGAAAAAATAACTCGCCGCCTCAAAACTCGCCTCGACGATGGTATGCTCAACGAAGTGCAAAGCCTACTCGATAGTGGCATCCACCCCGACGACCTTATCTATTATGGTCTTGAATACAAATTCCTAACTCAACATCTAATAGGCGAACTCTCATTCGACGAAATGTTCAAATCTCTTGAAACTGCAATACACCAATTTGCCAAACGACAAATGACCTGGTTTCGTGGCATGGAACGCCGTGGTTACACAATAAATTGGATAAATGCCGACCAAACTATCGAACAAAAAGTAGCCCAAGCACTCGAAATTATCTCTAAAAAATAGAAATATAGCCTACCGCATCCACAACACAGATAGCATAACACACTATCTATCAACGCAAAACAAATAAAACACAAAAAAAGTCTCCAAAACATTTGGTCAATTCAAAAAAAAGCAGTAACTTTGCATCGCTTTTGAGAAAAGGAGATTTATCTCTAATTTCTAAACACTAAACCTTTTTCGGGATGTAGCGCAGTCCGGTTAGCGCACCTGCTTTGGGAGCAGGGGGTCCCAGGTTCGAATCCTGGTATCCCGACAAAAACAAATAATTTAATGCCGAATGGCAAATAATTGTGCATTATGCATTGCGCATTGTGCATTAATTAAACGGGATGTAGCGCAGTCCGGTTAGCGCACCTGCTTTGGGAGCAGGGGGTCCCAGGTTCGAATCCTGGTATCCCGACACAAGTAGAGACGCAATATTTTGCGTCTCTTTTTTTATAATCACTAATAAATTACTTATATAAATTCTTCATTTTTGCAATAAGCGAGTGCAGGACCAAACTTGTTTGAGTTATGCCGAGCATAGCAAAAATCACGACCATAGGTCGTAATTCTAAATTCTCAATTCTAAATTCTCAATTCTTAATTCTCAATTCTCAACTCTCAATTCTCAATTCTCAATTCAATTATGGAAGCTCAAGGAAAAGTAATCGCAATTTTAGAAGCACGTAGTGGCGTCAGTAAAGCTGGCCGCGAATGGATGTCTCAAGAATATGTCATCGAAACTCCAGGTCAATACCCTAAACGTATATGTTTCAATCTTTTTGGTGCTGATCGTATCAACGAAGCTCACATCCAAATGGGCGAAGATATCATCATTGAATTCGACATCGATGCTCGCGAATGGCAAGGCAAATGGTTCACTTCTATCAATGCTTTCCGCGTAACTCGCCCTATGGCTATGCCAACTAACAACGAGCCTATGATGCAAGAACCTCCTTTTGCTGCCGACCCATTCGGTCAACCTGCTCCTATGCAAAACGACCCGTTCAGCAATACTCTTCCTAGTGACCCAGGCGAAGATCTCCCTTTCTAACAAACAATACCCCTCTTATATATAAAGGCTGTGTCAAAATATAAATTTTGGCTCAGCCTCTTTTTTTTAAACACACACTCTCATTGTGTATTCCCATCCCCTACCCTCAAGCAAGGTGCAAGCAAACTGCAAGCAAGAAAACCGCCATTTTAACGAAAACAAAAGAAATTACATTTATTTTGTTGAGTGTCTGGCGGTTCACGAACTAAAAGTGAGTAAACCGCCATTTTAACGAAAACAAAAGAAATTATATTTATTTTTGTTGAGTGCAGGCGGTTCACGAACTACAAGTGAGTAAACCGCCATTTTAACGAAAACAAAAGAATTTATATTTATTTTATTGAGTGCCAGGCGGTTCACGAACTAAAAGTGAGTAAACCGCCACACTCAAATACACACTCAGAATGTGTATTCTCCCTCCCAAAAATCCAATTTCTCTCCACGCCTCCCGAATTACTCAAAACAACTATTTGCAAAATTGCGAAGTTGCAAAATTCTTCAATTTCGCAACTTCGCAAATATAAATTTTCAATCTAGTAGAAAAATCTACTATCTTACTTAACTACAAATTTTGTCCAGCCTGTTGTAGTTCGAACAATATAAACACCCGGATTCAAATTCGGTAATGTCACCGTCTCTGCATATGCTACATCTGAATAAACCAAACTACCTGTCGAATTATAAATAGCATAGTCAGCACCCTCTACTACTCCTTGGATTTCATTTCCAACTACTACCAAATTTACTGCCGACAACGAAACATTTTCTGTTGTTGTACCTGGAGCGTATGTCACTGCCACCGCAAAACGGTCATCGAAACTACCTCTTTCGCTATCGAATGTATATGTTTCACCAAGGTGTAAACGAGCGAAATCTTGTTCGTAGTTGTCATACAACACCATCGATTCAGCATTACCTGAGATATTGTCTAACGAAATAGTGTAGCGACCAGCAGTACCGACATACATACCTACGCGAACTACAGTGTTCTCGATAGGGCGTTTGTTGAAAGAATAGTCAGCATCATCCTCTACAGTATAAATCTCTACTCCCTTACCTTTTTTAGTTGCAAAACTCAAGAAATCCTCACCAATTACATATCCTTCAGTAGAAGCTCCATCAGCAAAATAGATACCAGTTTTATAATAACTATTTTCGCCATCGATTCTCAACGAATACTTTTCAGTAACCTGTTTCTCTTTTGCCAACATAGGAGCAGAATTTCTTGTAGCTTTTGCACTACTCATAGT
>JAZLDO010000081.1:0-8908 GCA_045614825.1 Candidatus Aphodosoma sp.
ATAGCACGAGCGTTGTGCGATTTGCCGTATGCCTATTCGTGGTATCTCGATGTGGTGTGTCCGATGTGGGAGGCGTTGGCGACAGATGATTATGCCTATGTGATGCCGTTGCCATTGAAAAAGAAGTGGGGTATTAGCTACTTGATTCATCCTATTTGGGTGCAGCAGTTGGGCATCTATTCGGCGAGTGAAATCACAGCTGATGTGTTTGGCGCATTTCGTCGTCGCATACCATATTTGATGTATGATTTTAATGTCAATTATCTCAACTATGCGATTGCTACAGATGGGGCGAAAAGTGTGAAAATTAACTTAACTATACCTTATTGCGAAAATATAGACCCTATTCGCAGTAGATATAACACAAATACACGTCGCAATATCAATAAAGCAAAAAAGTGTGGGTTAGAGATTCGAGAGGTTTCGGTTGACGAATTTGTTGCACTTTGGAGTGCCGAAAATCAGTCGATGCGCTGGGATTTGCATGCTACTATTCGTCCACTTGTCGAGGCTGCATTTTCTTACTCTCACATCTCAACTCTCAACAACGAAGTTGTTAACTTTCCACTTTCCACTTTCCACTTTCCACTTATTACTCCCCATCTTTTTGGTGTTTATCGCGAAGGTCGTTTGGTGGCATCGCTCTTTGGTGTGCAGACTCGCGAACGATTCATCTATCTCATTCCGGTGTCGAACCGCGAAGGCAAAGAGTGTTGTGCCATGTTTGCTTTGGTGGACCATATTCTCGAAACCATTTGTTGTCCACAAGGGCTCGTGTTCGACTGCGAAGGCTCGATGATCGAAGGCGTGGCGCGCTTCTATCGCGGATTTGGAGCAGTAGAGCAGCCATACGCTACGATTGCGCGTTGCCGTCCTGAGTGGCTGGTGCAATTGATGCATCGCTGAATAAAATTTTTGATTTTATTGAAAAGTATTTTTTTGTGTTTAAAATAAATCATTTGATATAGTAAATAACGAGTTGTAAGGTATAAAAAAGAAAACGAGGAAAGTTGAAAAACTTTCCTCGTTTTAGTGGGGATTTTAAGGGGTATTTTACACCTCAAAAGTAAATCTTTGGTTGAAATGTTACACCTATAAAACAAAACAACACTGAAAACCAATTAGTTATCAGCGTTGTAGAGTACCCAGAGCCGGGATCGAACCGGCATGGAAGTGAATCCACTGGTGTTTGAGACCAGCGCGTCTACCAATTCCGCCATCTGGGCATTTTTTAATTCATAATCCACAATTGGTTCGCAATTATTTTTGCCTTATGTTGTGTTTTTGAATTCGGATGCAAAGTTAAGACTTTTTTTTGAAATAGCAAAATTTTTTGATGTAAATTTTATATTTTTTTTGTTATTCTCTTTATTGTATTGATTTATAAATATTTATTTATAGAGTAAATAGTGGTGTTTTAATTGTGAATTATGAATTATGCATTATGAATTGGACCAAATGCCACATTTGATGTCCCGAAAAAATTCGTGTTCCGACGCGATGGAAGCCTAATTTGGTGTAAAGTCGTTCGGCTGTGGGATTGTCGAAATCGACAATTAAGCCCAATTTGGTGTGTCCTTCTGCCTTTGCTTTGTCATGTACGGTGGTGATTAGTTGTGTGGCAATACCCATTTTGCGATATTGGGGTAGTACGCATAGTGTGTCAATGTAGTATTCGCCTGCTTCGGTTTCGTCTTCCGATACGCTAAAGTCGAGTTTATACTTGCGTACGATTCTTATTGTTTCGGAGCGTAATTCTTTGAGGTGTGCGCCATCGTATGTTATAATAACACCAGCAGACGAGCCGTTGACTTCGGCAATTAGTGCGTTTTGATAGCTATATTGTGATGTTTCAAGGCTTGCTATTTCGGTTATGGTGTTCATCCAATTGTTGCCACAATATATGGGCATTACCTCTTCGCCAATAGCATTGCCCACGGCGTAAGCTATTAGTTGTGCGTCGTTTATGGTAGCTTTGCGTATTATTATATTTGGTTGGTTTAATCTATTCATAGTGTTTGCAAAATTACAATTTTTTTTGTACCTTTGCAATAGTTATTGCGTTTTATAATTATTATCTTACACTAATCAAAAATTTTTGGTTTAAATTATCTAATAAAATAAAAAGTAATATTTGTAATCTTCATTTTACTATAATTTAATTATGATAGTTGTATTAACAGGTGCTGGAATTAGTGCCGATAGTGGAATCGCTACATTTCGTGATTCCGATGGATTATGGGCAAATTATCGAATCGAAGATGTTTGTACCCCCGAAGCTTTAGTGCGAAATCGTGCTCAAGTAATAGAATTTTACAATATTCGTCGTAAAGAATTACTTGAAAAAGAACCAAATGGCGCACATATTGCATTAGCACAATTAGAACGCGAACAAGACGTTTATGTAATAACTCAAAATATAGACGATCTACATGAGCGAGCAGGTAGTAAAAACATCATTCATCTGCATGGCGAATTACGCAAACTACGTAGTTCGCGTAACGAAATGGCCATTGTGCCTATCGAAGGATGGGAACAAAAATTAGATGCAAAACACTCTGATGGTTCGCTATTACGTCCCTTTGTTGTATTTTTTGGTGAATCAGTGCCCATGCTTGAACGAGCTATCGAAATAACCGAAAAGGCTGATATATTAGTGATTATCGGTACATCGCTCAACGTTTATCCCGCTGCTTCATTAGTCCATTACGTGCGACCTGATGTCCCAATATACATTGTAGATCCAGCTGTAAATAACACTGATACAGCATTTAATGCACCTCGTATCTCAAATCCAATCACCTATATTGCCAAACGAGCTGCACTTGGAGTTCCAGAATTAGTAGAACAATTAAAAATTAGTAAATAACAATTAATTATGCATTATGCTCTATGCATTGTGCATTAAATATTATGGAACTATCTTTTGAATTTTTCTTATTATTAGCAGGTATATTACTATTCGTCAGTATAATACTGGGTAAAGCTGGGCACCGTTTTGGTGTACCAACACTCTTGATGTTTTTATTTTTGGGTTGTATTGTTGGAAACGAAGGATTAGGTTGGATTGATTTCCATTCTCCACAAGTAGCACAAAGCATAGGTGTTATAGCTTTGAATGTTATATTGTTTTCAGGTGGTATGGACACCAAAATCAATGACATTAAACCCGTAATGTTACCTGGACTTACATTAGCAACACTTGGAGTATTATTAACTGCCATAATGACAGGAGCATTTATATATTGGATAACAAATAGTTGGTTTAGTGCCGTAGCATTTACATTTGTCGAATCACTCTTATTAGCTGCTACAATGTCATCTACCGATTCGGCATCAGTCTTTTCAATTCTAAGATCAAAAAATTTAGCATTGAAAGAAAATTTGCGTCCACTCTTGGAATTAGAGTCGGGTAGTAACGACCCCATGGCATATATGTTAACCATCGTATTATTGCAACTATTAAGCACTCCTGACGTTAGTGCACTCGAAGTAATATGGCTTTTCGTACAACAATTTGCACTCGGTATGGTGTGTGGCTACTTATTAGGTCGATTATCGAAACGAATAATTAACCGTATAGATCTAACTAATGACGCTTTATATTCAGTCTTACTTATCTCCGTAATGCTATTTATCTTTGGCTTTACTACGTGGATTGGTGGAAATGGTTATTTAGCTGTATATATTGGCGGTCTCTTCTTGGGTAATAGCCGTTTTGTACATAAACGCAGTTCGATGAAATTTTTCGACGGTCTCACTTGGTTATTCCAAATCATCATGTTCCTCTCGCTCGGTCTATTAGTAAATCCATCTGAATTATTGTCCGTAGCAGGTATAGGTGTTTTAGTCGGTTTATTTATGATATTCATTTCGCGTCCATTGTCGGTATTGTTATCAATGTTACCATTTCGTAAATTCTCATTGAATGGACGTATGTTTACTTCGTTTGTAGGTTTGCGTGGGGCAGTACCAATTATTTTTGCTACATATCCAATGATAGCAGGCATCGAGAATGCCAATACAATGTTTAATATAGTCTTCTTTATTACAATATTATCACTCGTATTTCAAGGCACAATGATACCGCAAGTAGCCCGTTGGCTTAAACTCGATTTACCAATGAAAGAAAAAGTAAAATTAAAAGAGTTTGATGTGGAATTTTCTGATGACATTAAATCTGCAATGAGTGAAATGCAAGTAACAGCAAAAATGATTGCACATGGCGATCGTTTAATGGATATAACAATACCAGATCATACGTTGGTAGCAATGGTGAAACGCGATCACAAATATTTTATTCCAAGAGGCAACACACACTTGATGATTGGCGATAAAATTCTAATTATTACCGACAACGAAGAAGCAATGAAAGAAGTGAAAAATATTTGGATAGAATAACAAAAAAAGAAGGACAAGTCCTTCTTTTTTTTGTTATAATTAATTATTACATTCCTTTTTCAGAGAAACCATTCATAATAATGGAAACATTGTTTATTCGGTTATCCTCAACTAAAGATTCTAAATATTTAATATTCTCTTTTTTAGTTATATTTTTAGTGCAGACAAACAATGTTATATCTGTAAATTTATTAAGAATTTGGAATGAATCAGATTCTGACGGAGTAGAATTTATGATTATATAATCATATTTATCTTGGAGCTGTTTGATTATATTTTCAAATTCTTTTGTTTGTAATATGTCAGATATATTTGCATTTGTTTCTCCAAGAGGGTAGAGGTCTAAATTTGCATTATCTGCATAGGATTTTTTGATGTCTTCTAATTTATATTGTGAATTAGTTAGACAATTTGCAAGTCCTATACCATTTTCGTGGTCTTTGTTTACATTTACAAGGGCAACTTTTTTCTTTATATATGTAAATGATAGAGCTGTATTTAGCGCAATGTTAATATTTTCACTTTCAGATTTTGACTGAGTAATTAACACTGTTTTGTTTGTGATTAAAGCTGTTCTCAATGATCTAAAAGCTTGATTTAGCAAATCTTCTGAGTTTTGAGATATAATATGTTCGTTTGTTTTAGGTAGATATGCAATTATTGTATTTTTTGAAAGAGATGATAGTTGTGATTTGTCTAATATTTTTGTGTTTAAAATTGATTCTAAAAATATATAAATCAAGCCACATAATCCCGCCATAAATACAGCAATAAATAAAGAGACCATTTTACGAGGAGAAATAGGTCTTTCTGGCGTATAAGCATAGTCAACAATTTTACTTGTTTTGGTATTTGATGCTAAGGCTGTTTGTACATTTTCGTATTTTTGTAATAAGAAAACATAAATAGAACGTTTAATGCTTTGTTCACGTGCTAATTCTATATATTCTCTTTCGACAGTAGGAATAGAAGATAGTTGCTCGTTCATTTCAGCATTTCTTCTAATATAATCTTGTCTGCGTATTTCAATGCTTTCTTTTGTACTTGCTATGGTTTGAAGAATATTCTCTCTTGTCAATAAAATTTTATCCATCAATTGAGAAACGAATGGGTTATCTTCGTTTGTAGAACGAGATAAACGCATATATTCCATAACTCTAGTATTATAGGCTCCGATTAATCCAGAAAGAGCCTCGCTACTGATGCCTGTATTTGGAATTAATTTTATTGTATCAGAATTTAATATATGGTTTTCAATAAAAGTAACTAAAGTGTACTCCATTTCTATATTAGTAATAGTTTTTTCGTACACATTTGCAGAGTTAATTATTATTTCTGCTTGAGTTGTTAAATCAGCTAAATTATTTTTAGTGCGATACTGTTCAACTTTATACTCAATAATATCTAATTCTTGCTTAACAATGTTAGTTCTTTCTTCTATGAGTTTTAATGTTTCTAAAGTAGATTTTTGTTTGTCTGCTAAATTATTATCATCGTATAATTCTATAATTTTATTCACAATTTTTTCATTTTTTATAATGCTACCACCTTCAATACTGATGTCTATTGCATTAGCCTTTTTGTCTGAGATGGAAATAGAAATATTTTGTGAATATTCGTCAATTCTTGATTTTTTTGAAACGGTTATGAATCGTAATTTATAATTTGGATAATCTGGATCTATTTTAGTTATATCTTCAATAAAAGCAAAATCTCCCCATGGAGTTGTTTGAGGTTGAGATAAATCGCTTATTTCTGTTTTATATTTTGTAACTTTATATTTCCACTTATGTTTAAAGTTAATTTTCCAAGTAGATTTTTTTGTTTTTTTTACATCAATTTGTAATGACCCTTTGATTGTTTGTTTGTAATTATCTGGGAATATTACAATAAGAGGTTCATTCTCATATAATTGATAGTAACCACCTAGTCTTTTTTGATAGAATGTACTAGTTTGTAAGTCTAAATCTGTTACTAATTGAGATAATATTGTTTTTGATTGAAATATTATTTTTTCATCATCTACAGCTGTTCCAATATCTAAAAAATCAGAAGCTAAAGATGCGTCTATACCAAGTGCACTCATTCCTTGTTCTGCTCGTATCAATACTGTACCTGTTGTTTTGTATTGCGATGGAGTAGAAAATGCATAATATATTGCAATGGCAACAAATAAAATTCCTAAAATGACAAAAATATACCATTTCCTTAGAATTTTTATTGCTAGATCAATTAAATCTATTTCTTCGATAGTTGTATTTGGTTTAGTGTTATTATTGGTTGACATAACTATTTTTTTTATTTAGTTCTTATTTATTGTTAAGCGTTAATACTGTGATGATGGTAGTTGCCACAGAGGCAAGAGATGAAATTGTACTCAAATATATAGCTGCATTAGTAGAAGCTGCAGAACTGATAACAGTATTTATTCTAGTCTTATTTGGTTCGACATATATTACGTCATTTTGTTGTAGATAGTAGAATGGAGAAGAGAGAATGTCTGTCTGGGTTAAGTCCATACGAATGTATTCTTTTTTGCCACCTTCTTTTTCTCGTATTAATAATACATTATCTCGACGACCATAGATAGTCAAATCACCAGCAATACCTAATGCTTGAAGAATGGATGTATGTTCATTAGAAATGGTATAAGTTCCTGGTCTTCTAACTTCCCCTAAAATTGTAATTTTATAATTTAAAAATTGGATAGTTATAATTGGATCCTTTAAATATGGTTGTAGTTTTTCTTTTATTAAGGCAACTGCTTCTGATTTTTTTAAGCCACCAATTTTTATTTTGCCTAATATTGGAAAATTTATTTCTCCGTTTATATCTACAACGTATGGTTGCATTGTTGGGGTAGTACTTAATTTTTCTTCTCCAGGAGAACTATATGATATAATCGGTAGGTTGAAAGGTGCAACAGTAATAGGATCCATTGCCGATACAACGATAGACAACATGTCGTCGTTGTGTATGATAGGTTCATTTTGTACAACAGGAATTTCTTCTTTTGATGACTCTAAATCTTTAAAATAAGGAATTTTTTTTGCCATTGAGCAAGAACTGAGCAAAAAAGAAATGGCAACAAAATAAAAAAGTTTTTTAGACAATTGTTTCATTATTAAGGTGTTTTGTTGTTAATGGTACATACTAATTTCAAGATAAAACTAATTGCAAAGTTACTTTATTTTATTGAATTGACAAAATTTTTTTCTTTCTTTTTTTTCTTCTTTTTTTGTTGGATATTTAATGTGTAAATTGTTGATTATTATGTCGTTTTGTTTTTAGTTAAAAAAATGTAAAATTATTTCGATAAATATTTGCCTAAATGCAAAATAATAGTTATCTTTGCGCAAATTATGTCTATGCCACATTTTTATAATTAATTAATATTTATTAACTTTAAAACTTTAATCTCTATGACTTGGTTATCAAGTTCTTCTATCGGAAGAAAAGTTGTAATGAGCGTAACAGGTGCAGCCTTGGTGTTGTTCCTTTTGTTCCACGCAACAATGAACATTTTCTCTATCACAGATGCTTTGTTCGGTGTGGAATACTACAACGCTATTTGTAAATTCTTAGGTGCTAACTGGTATGCGCTTATCGCTACTGTAGGTTTGGCTTTCCTTGTAGTTGTACACATTGTGTATGCTTTCATTATTGAAGTGCAAAACAATCGTGCTCGTGGTAAAGAACGTTATGAAGTTACAGATCGTCAAAAAGACGTTGAGTGGGCTTCTAAAAACATGTTGGCTCTTGGTATCGTAGTAGTTCTCGGTATCGGTCTTCACCTTTGCAATTTCTGGGCAAAAATGCAATTAGTAGAATTGCAACACATGCTTGGCGTTGATGTTTGCCACAATGCTCTTGAAAACGCAACTAATGGTGTGCTCATTATTAAAAACACTTTTGCTAATCCTATCTATGTAGTTCTTTACATTGTATGGTTGGCTGCTATTTGGTTCCACTTGACACACGGTGTTTGGTCTGCACTTCACACTATGGGTTGGAACAACAACACTTGGATGCCACGCGTTAAATGCATTTCTAACATCGTAGCGACTCTTGTAGTTCTTATGTTTGCTGCTGTAATATTGTTCTACTTTGCTGCTAGCTTCTGCTGCACTGCTGAATGTTGTGCTGCTCATGCTCCTGCATGTGTTGAAACTGTAGCTCCTGTTGTTGCAGATACAGTTCAAGCTGTTGTAGATACAGTTGCAACTGTTGTTGAATAATATTGCAATATTTTTTGAGAAAATAATAAAATAATAATAAAATAAGAAGAGAGAGTGGGGTTTGCAGATATGATGCAATGTGTATTTATACTCTCAACTTTCAACTCTCAACTCTCAACTTTTTAGAAAATTATGGCTAAAATCGAAGAATTGCTTAAAGGTGATATTATCACTGCTAAGGTTCCAGAAGGTCCATTGGCTGAAAAATGGACTAACTATAAAGCTCACCAAAAATTGGTGAACCCAGCCAACAAACGTCGTCTTGATGT
>JAZLDO010000082.1:0-2668 GCA_045614825.1 Candidatus Aphodosoma sp.
ATTATAAGGTGAAAATTGACAGTTCAGAGTGTATAAAAAAAGGGGGTGTGTCTATTTTTGACACACCCCCTTTTTTATAGATTTTATAAAAGGTATATTTGTTGATTAATAATCATTTAACTTTGTTTTTGTATATTTAAATTTTCTGTTTTTGGTGCATCTATTATTGCAGCAACATTAGCATCTATATTTGCGATATTGGTTGTAAGATCTTTAAAATTTACAACAGCAGCAGAGGCAATATCGGCTGTTAGAGAATTTGTTTTGCCCCAAATGTTGATTACTGCGGCTGATTCGGCTTCGATATTTAAGTTTTCACAGTTTACTCCTATATTTAGCACAGATGCAGATTCGGCTTCAATTTTGAGGTGGCGGCTATCGAGGTGTTTGTCTTCGCATGTGAGCACACTTGCGCTACTCATTTCTATTTTATTTATTTCAGAGCAGTAGTGAACAATAATGTGTTGTCCGTTGCGAGTGTCAATTATGCCTTGACGTTTGAGTTTTAGTGTATTATTTTCGATAGAGACAGATGTGCTGCGCAGATTGTTGGCATTGCCACGGACTTCAACGAAACAGCAAGAGTCTTTTACTAATTCTACAGCCAATGCGTTGTCGATGTCAATAGCATTGAATGTTTCGCCATGTAGGCGTTCTTCGGTTGTTGTATTGTTGTCGAATAAGGTGATAAAACCATCTTCGTCTAAGTTGTTTAATGTGTTTACAATATTAGGTATAGAAACTAATAATGTATTGATAGACACTATGCTTGCAATAATCCATATAATGAACCACATCCATCCCCAACCTGATTTGTGAGGTGTGTTGTCGCGACGTATGAGTCGTATTGTAGTCATGATTATTGAGACAATCGGGATGAGTAGAGCTACAAGTGTTGCTATAATGAAGGTTATAAGTGTTGTATTGGGATTTGCGAGGGGTAAAATTCCACCAAAGATCACACTGCCCATGCCTGTGATTATGCTGATGAGAGCAATTGTGAGAGCACCGATTACGATTATGCCAATGAATGCAAAGAATAATCCAACAATAATAGCAGCTATACGGAATAGCCATTTGATAATTTCGCCAAGACGAGAGCCTACGCGAGATGCAGATTCGCGGAATTGTTCGCTATTTAAGTAGCTTTTCATGTTTTCAATCGAAGGTTCAATACCTTGCATTTCAAGTTTTTGTGCAGTGGTAGTTGCTTCAGGAGCTATGAGCCATACAAGAAGATAAATCGGTATAAGCCAACCTAATACTGTTATTGCAAGTAAGATTAGGATGAGTCGCGTGATTGTTACCTCAAGACCTAGATATGCAGCAAGACCTGCAGCTACACCACCAAGAATCTTATTATCCCCATCGCGGTAGAATTTGCGATAGCGACGACGACTTTCAGCATCTTTGGCTTTGGGTTCTTGGTGTGTGTAGTTATTTTCTTCGGAGCCAATTTCTTCGGCTGTGCCTAATTGTTTAATGGCCGAGTTGACATCGTTAATGGTTATTACTGCGGAATTTGAGTATTTTGAGGTGTTAGTGAATAGTTCTGCAAGGCGAGCTTCAATATCGCGCATTACTTCTTTGCCATCTTCGTCAGAGAATTGAATTTCTAATTTGCGTAAGTATTCGTTTAATACTTCGTAGGCGTCTTCATCGATGTTGAATACTATGCCAGATAGGTTGATTGTTAGTGTCTTTTTCATTTTGTTATGATTTTTTCGTTGTCGATAGAGCATTCTTTCATAGGGGTATTTTTTACATAGTTTACTGCGCGTTCGATTTCTTCGTATGCAGCCTCAAGTTCTTGTAGAAATTCATGCCCTTGAGTAGTAAGACTGTAGTATTTGCGGGGAGGTCCGAGTGTTGATTCTACCCAAATGTAGTTTAGTAACCCATTTTGTTTTAGGCGCATAAGTAGTGGGTATAGAGCACCCTCAACAACTATGAATTCGCCTTCTTTGAGCATATTTATCAAGTCTGAAGAATATGCTGGGTGGTCTTTCAGACATAGCATGATTAGATATTCGAGTATGCCTTTTCGCATTTGTGCTTTGATATTATCGCTTCCTGCCATAATTGGTTTAGAGTTTATAGTGTTTTTTCATTGCAAAGATAGTACAAAATTTTGTACTATGCAATACAAAATACTAATTTTAGTATTATTTAACATTTAAAATACGATACTTTGTCTTTATTATGGTAACAATAAAAAGTCCTATGTTCAAATTTGAACATAGGACTTTTTATTGTTTTAGGTCATATTTTATTTTTCAATACGGATGCGAGCATCAACTGCTACAACTGCATTAGCAGAACCGAGAAGTGGGTTGAGGTCCATTTCTGCGATTTCTGGAGCTGCTTTGACGAGAGCAGAGATACGAGTAACTGCTTCGGCAAAGAGGTCTTCGTTTACAGGTTCTTGACCACGTACGCCTTTGATGATTTTGTAGCCACGGAGGCGTTCGATCATAGAGTGAGCTTCTGCAAGACCGATTGGAGCGAGAGATGCTTGTACGTCTTTCAATACTTCGATGAAGATACCGCCAAGACCGCAGAGCACTTGGTGACCGAATTTAGCTTCGCGGCTTGCACCGATGAAGATTTCAGTACCTTTGTACATAGGGCATACCTCAACTGCGTATGTTTCAGGGATAACGATGAG
>JAZLDO010000083.1:0-5913 GCA_045614825.1 Candidatus Aphodosoma sp.
TTGTTCGCCATTCTCAGGGTTGATGCTATATACCTCGTTAGGCATAGACATAGAGTGGCGCACGCCGATGATTTTGTTGCCACAGAGCGCAATTTGCTCGTAGTCGTGTTGACCTTCAGTGAGTTGTTTAATCTCTTTTGTTTCGATATTGGCTTTATACACTTGAGTGCAACCATGCCAGCAGCTGATGAAATAGATATGTTCGCCTTGAGCATCCCATTGCAAAGAGTTGGCATTTTGGTCGAAATTAGAAGTGATATATGTGCGAGTGCGAGTAGCAAGATCTATCACAAATAAGCGGTTTTTGTCGCTTTCGTAGCCATCGTGTTCCATGCTTTCCCACGCAAGTTTGGTGCCGTCAGGCGAGAAAGTAGGGTTGATGTCGTAGCCCATCATATCTTTAGAGAGATTGGCAACTGTTTTGCCTTCAGCCACATCGTAGAGATAGATGTCGGTATTAGTTGATAGTGCGTATGCTTGACCAGAAAGTTTTTTGCAAGTGTAGGCGATGAGTTTGCCATCAGGTGAGAATGCCAATTGTTCGGCGCCACCGAAAGGTTTGAGTGGGCACTCGAACGGTTCGCCTTCGATGATATCACGCTCGTTGCTAAGCGTTTTGCCATCGTAGTCGTAGAGGAAAGGATGAGGCACGGTGGTTACCCATTCGTCCCAATGTTTGTACATAAGGTCTTCGACGATGATACCCGAAGTTTTGTCGAGATCTGGGTAACGGTCGATGGTGCGTTCGCCCCATTTTACGTTAGCAATCAAAATAATTTGTTTGTCGTCTGGCGAATACAAGAAGTCGCTAATGCCACCTTCTCTATTAGATATTTGTGTGCGACCTGTGCCATCGGGATTCATTTCCCACAACTGCATAGAACCAGATTGCGCCGAGAGGAATGCTATTTTTTTGCCATCTTTGACCCAACGTGCTGCCGATTCGCCTTTGAGGGTAGAGGTGATTTGGTGATTATCAGAGCCATCGGCATTCATGACGAAGAGTTCGCGGTTGCTTTTGTTTTGTGCAACACTATAGTAACCAACGCCATAGAGAATTTTGCTTTGGTCGGGCGATACCTGTACATCGCCAAGGCGGCCGAATGCCATGAGCACTTCGGGTGATACGCGACCATCGGTGATAGTCATCTGATGGCGACCGATGTAGTTAGGGTCGCTCGATTCGTCGATGCGTGCATTATTCGAGCACCCAACGAGAGCAGCAGCAAGTGCCATAATAGATAAGAATTTGAATTTCATATGTTTAAATTTTTTGTATTGTTTTAGTTTTAACAGAAGTACGGATGATAGATAGTGGTTATGATTTATGACTTGTACTTGAAAAAGTAATTTTCATTACAAAATTATAAATTAGAGATTGTTATCTGTTAGCCTACAAACATAAAAATATGTACTTATGTTAAAAAAATATCTAAATACCATTTAGGAATAAGGAGAGGTGGTCGGGATAAGACTCGAGGTGGTTGCCAACGACCACGAGGTCGGCGCCAGCGCAGAATGCAGCTTTCATTTGTTCAGGTGTTTTTATACCTCCACCTACAATTAATGGAATGTCTATAGCCGCTCGTGTAGCCCTAATAATATTTTGTGGAACAGGATTATTAGCTCCGCTACCTGCTTCGAGATAAACCATTTTTTGTCCTAATAACTGACATGCAAGAGCCGTATTTGTTATGAGTTCTGTATTTTCAGTTGAATATGGAGTGGTGTGGCTCACACGTTCTACTGCTGTAAGTTTGCCTCCATCTATGAGTATATATCCTGTCGGAATAGTTTCAATACCTGTTTTTTTTATCAAAGGAGCAGCGTCTATATGCTGTTCTATTAGGTATTTAGTATTACGACCCGAAGCTAATGAGAGGAACAATAATGCATCAACATTTTCTGCAAATTGCGATGCGTCACCAGGGAACATCACAACTGGCACTGTGGTCACTCTCTTTATTTTTTCAACAATATCAAACACCGACTCCTTTAATTGACTACCTCCAACAAATATAAATAGTTGAGAATTGTCTGTCGATTGTTGACCATTGACCGTTGACAACACTTGACACAACCACTCATCCGAACACTTCTCCGGATCAATCAATAAGGCAAACATCTTCCGACCGCATGCCTTATTTTCTAATATTTGGTCGTAAATAGTCAATGTTTTTTACTGAAATCAGTGTTATATCTTTGTAAACATAAATTATCATTAATTAATCGAAAATTATGGATATAAATTAATGGATAATTTACAGAAATTTGCGTTTAATATCTCAAATCGTGTGTACAATCACAAACTCAGGATATACCTTATACTGTAATTTATAAGTTTTTTTGTCGGCTGAAGCAGTTTCGTGGGCAATGATTTCGCCTTCCATATAAGGTGTGAAAGGTTCGATGCGGATTTGTTCGGTGAACTCGACAGTTTCCATACCCATTACTTTATACATAGCCTCTTTGGCAGCCCATAAAATGGTAAGGTGGATTTTTGATGAACGTGCATCTATGCTTTTTAATTCTGTTGGATTTAAAAATTTATGTTTTACACGTTCTACTTTGTCGCCTATGCGCTCGATGTCGATACCTATTTTGTCGGTAGGGTGAGTAGCTACTAAAGCATAGTGCCCTGTGTGTGAGATACTGATATTTAGTGTATTATCTGCTAAATAAGGAGCACCATTAGGGTGATAGCAGACGTGTTGTGATTCGCCAGTCAACTTGTTTAATGCACAACGTGATGCAAGATATTCAAGGCGACGTTTAGTGCTTGTGAACGGGATAATTTCTTCAGCCACAACCGCATCGTTGTCAAGCAGTGTCATTAGTTGTTCTTCGGTTTCGGCAATGTCCCATAGTGCAATAGCCAAGCCATTATCGTAGGTGTGTTTTTCGATTATCATAGTATTTTGGATTTTGTTGGTTTATTTTTTTTTGTTCCACAGATTGCACGGATATCATGGAAATCTCCATTTGAGTGTTTCTATCATGTGTATCATATCCTGCAGTACATAATTGGCAGCAGGGGCAATGGAGTCGGCATTTGGGGTGTGATTGAAATAGAGTGACCCACGCAAGAAATTATGCACACTATCAGTGACATAGAACTGCGCAGGCGAAGCAGCATTGCCTTTCATCTCGTAGAGAATGCCATATACGCGAGTAGTGTCGTTGCCGTAGTAACTCTCTTGGATGGCATCTGCGCGAACGGTGTGTTTATATGCTAAAGAGTGACTCTCTTCGACAACTTGTTGGAAGGTTGATTTATTAATACGTTTGTAACTTAGGTGTATTTTTGCATTTATTGATGGATATATTAGGTTGATCCATTCATCGGCTTCGGTAGCATGAGTGTTGTCGGATTTGTCCGGTTGGCAATAGATGCTAGTTTCTATGCTATACGGGCCTAAATCGGTTGTTTCGGCATATTCATGTTCGGGTATGTCGATGCGAAAATAGCCGTAGGGTTTAGGTTGAGCCTTTTTGCCACATCCAGTTAAAATAGCAATGCACCCTAATAATATGATTATATATTTATTCATAAATTATTAACTTCGCTCATTAATATTAAGTTTTACTTTTAGGATACGGCGTGCGTTCATCGCAACGATTTTGAATTTGTAGTTTTTATATGTAATCTCTTCGTTGAGTTTAGGAAAATCGCCTTTGAGTTCTAAGATTAGTCCTGCAAGAGTATCAACTTCATCTGTGATATCTTCGAAATTTTCGGAGTCAATGTCAGTAGCACGGAAGAAGTCGGTGAGCATAATTTTAGCTTCGAATACGTATGAACCATCGTTTTGCTTTGTATATAGTGAGTTATCTACATCGTATTCGTCGCTAATTTCGCCTACAATCTCTTCGAGTACGTCTTCCAAAGTTACCATGCCAGAGGTTCCACCAAATTCATCGACCACTATGGCAATATGGATTTTATTTTTTTGGAACTCTTGCAAGAGGTCGTCCAATTTCATAGTTTCGGGTACAAAATATGGCTGACGTATGAGAGTTTGCCACTTGAAGAAAGGTCCTTTGTTGAGGTGAGGGATGAGGTCTTTGGCATAAAGTACACCACGGATGTTGTCGATAGATCCTTGCAAGATTGGAATACGTGAGTATTCGTGTTCGACAATGCAATCAATAACTTTGTCGAATGGGGTATTAACGTCTAAAGTAACCATATCCAATCGCGAAGTCATAACCCCAGCAGCCGTTAAGTTGCCAAAATTGACGATACCTTTCAAGATATCAGCATCTTCTTGTATGGCGTCAGATGTAAGTTCGAGGGCTTGTGATAGTTCGTCCATTGACAAATTAGAGCCGTGTTTGTGTTTAGCGAGGCGTTTGTTCACTATAGATGTAGAACTAACTAAAATCCAAACAAACGGTTTTAGTATGCTACGTAAGGTTTTGAGAGTACCTACTCCGAAGCGCGCCATGCGTAAACCATGCTGTTGAGCGAAGATTTTGGGCATGATTTCGCTCACAAGCAATATGATGAATGTGATGAGAATAGTTTCAAAAATAAAACCAAGAATAGGGAATGCGCTGAAATTTAGTGTTTGGTTGATGATGTATGATGAGAGGACAATAATTGATACATTTACCAAGTTGTTTGTAATCAAGATAGTTGCAAGTAGATGCTCGGGTTTTTGCAATAGTAACTTGATTTTTTCGTCTGATGAGTGATTTTCGTTCTCCATTTGTTCGAAATCTTTAGGAGAAAGAGAAAAAAATGCCACTTCGGATGCCGACACGAAAGCCGACACGAATAGACATATTAGAGTTGGTATAAAAGCAATCAACGCATTGATACTGAATGGTTGAATGATGTCAGATAAAAGGAAGGAGTTAGGGTCCAAGTTGATGAAAAATTAGTTTAACAAATATGAAGGTTACACCTTACGGAATATCTTCGCAAAGATATGAAAAAAAACTGAAATAAAAAAGTGATTGATCCTAAAAAAAAGAATCAATCACTTTTATTTATTACTTATTGTTTGTTAATTAAAAAGGAAGGTCTTCATCCATTCCAGTAGGAGCACCAATGAAAGGTTGAGTTACGGGTTCTGCCGATACTTGAGGCGTAGGAGCTACTGGTTGTGTAAATGTTTGAGCTGTTGGAGTGGAGTATTGATTTGTGGCGTATTGTTGTTGATTTTGTGTAGGTTGTTGTCCATCTTGTGTTTGTGGGCGAGTTAAAATCTGCATATCTTCAGCATAAATTTCTGTAATGTAACGGCGGTTACCCATTTTATCTTCGTATGTACGCGATTTGATTTTACCTTCAATATAAACGCGAGCGCCTTTGCGAACGTATTTTTCTGCTACTTCTGCGAGTCCGCGCCAAACTACGATAGTGTGCCATTCAGTGCGGTCAGGTACTTGTGTTCCGTTTGACATAGTGTAACCTCTTTCGGTTGTTGCCAATGGGAAATTAGCTACTCTTACATTGTTCTCCAAGTAACGTACATCAGGGTCTTTTCCTACGTTACCAATTAAAATTACTTTGTTTACTGACATATACGTAAAATTTAAATTAAAATGTTCGCCAAAGTAACAGATTTTTTTTGAATTGACCAAATTTTTGATAATAAAAATGAAATAAAAATTCTAACACCTTGATAATTCGCTGTTTATTGATAGAATTTGGCTTTTTTTGAAAAAAAACAAAAAAAATAGTTGCTAATGTTTTGTCAATCAAAAAAAAAGTTGTAATTTTGCACTCCGATTGCGACGATACAAAAATCGTAAGTGAATAATAATCAAAAATATAATTGTATTACTTAAAAATTTTACAAAAATGACTAAAGCAGACATTGTAAATGAGATTTCAAAAAACACAGGTATTGCAAAAGATGATGTGTTGAAAACAGTTGAGGCTTTCATGGATTGTGTAAAAGA
>JAZLDO010000084.1:0-4689 GCA_045614825.1 Candidatus Aphodosoma sp.
ACACTCATCAATGTTCGCATCGAAGCCATCACCGCTCGCGAAGCCGAAGAGATTCTTCAATAATCAATACCCACCGACAGTGTGTATTCACCCCCAAAAAATCACCCTACCCAACAGCAACCTTCAAGCAACCTTCAAGCGAGAAAACAGTCACACACTCACAGTGTGTATTCACAATAAAAACAACGACAAAACAATATGAAAAAAACAATAATCCTAACCCTAATATCACTCCTCGCAGTCACCAACATCGTTGCACAAAACAACGACACAACCATCATCGACCGCAACATCAACATCGAAAAAGAATACATTCCCGAAATCGACGAGGCTAAATCCCAAAAATTCACAATCAAAACACAAGAACCAAACGTACCAGAAGCAAACTTCAACTACTCAACCTATGCCTCTGGCGTACAACCACAATCAAATTTCTATCCCCTCGACCCACAAGAACAAGCAAAACCAAAACAAAAAAATCTCAAAAAAGGATTTGCCGAACTAGGCTTTGGCTATCCTATCAATTGGACAGCCGAACTCTTCTACCCTCTCTACAACAAAAAGAACACAAACTTCGACCTCCTTCTCAACCACGACGGACTATACACACCAACCATAAAACTCATCGAAACCGACATTGACTTCATACTCAAACAAGCTATCAACCGTAGCAATCAGTTCAACTTCAATATCAGCTACAACAACGATTTCTATAACTATTACGGCACTTCAAGCTTCAACCCTAACTACGATTCTCTACAAATCATTCATCGCGCAAATGCACTAATCGGCATAGAATCTACACGCCGCATCAACGGATGGGGCTATCGCGCCAACCTCCACTACAATGGCATGTTCTTCCATGCCCTACCTGGCAACGAACACCGCATCATCCTCGATAGCGAAATCAGCAAAATACTTGGCAAAAAACCACTTAACATAGGTTTATTTGCCGATATCAACATCCTTTCTCAAACCCAAACCACTACCACATCTGTCATCGGACTCCTTCCTTCCTACGACATAGTGCTCGACAACCTACACTTCCACCTCGGAGCCAAAGCCTACTTCTCAATAGGCAAAGGCCGAATAGTCAACGCAATGCCCGACGTAACAATCAACTACAACGAAGGCAAACTCTTCTCAATCTACGCAGGCATCACTGGCGACTACCAAATCCACACACCCTCATCAACCCTCGAACACTGCCGCTATTTCGACCCTACAAGCGCAGGCCTCGCACTCAACACCTACACCCCAGCCAACTTCTTCGCTGGCTTCCGCCTCAAACCATTCGTCGAAGGCCTAATGGTCGACGCTCATATCAACTACAAATTCGTCTACGACGATTACATGATTCTCAACGTAGTCGACTCTTTGACAAACAAATACCACAACACATTCACTGCCAACTTTTCAAACACTCAAATACTCTCTACCGGTGCTCGCGTCAACTACAACCACAAAAATCTCTATGTAGCACATGCCGCACTCAAATACAACCACTACACCATAGCCGATTCGACACTCACAATGCTCAATCGTCCAAGTTGGGAAATCGAGATGGGCACCGAAATGACCCCCATCAAAGGCCTATCTGTTAATGCCGATTTCTACACAGGCCTTGGCTACAAAGCCATGAATCCAACAACAGCCGAAGTCATTCGTCTACCTAACCACTTCGACCTAAACCTCGGCGCAGCCTACACATTCCACGAACAATGCACCGTTTTCGCACGCTTCAATAACCTAATCAACAGCAAATACCAATATTTCTACGGATACGAAAACATCGGCTTCAACTGCATCTTCGGTATCAAAGTTACATTCTAAAAATATCAAATGCTATTTAATTCATTAGAATACATTTTATTCCTACCTATAGTATTTTTACTATATTGGTTTTTATTCGATTATACAATAACAAATAATAAACAACAACTACTATGGCAAAATATGTTCATAGTAGTTGTTAGTTATATTTTCTATGGTTGGTGGGATTGGAGATTTTTAATACTAATTGCCATCACCACATTTCTATCTTTCTTAAGTGGTATCGGAATTGAACGAGCAGAAACTAAACAAAAGAAAAAAATCGTAATGATTATAAATATCATAATCAACTTAGGGATATTAGGAGTTTATAAATATTACGATTTTTTTGTTAAATCATTTGCCAACGCATTTAATATTAATTCAGAACCACTACTACTAAATTTAATATTACCTGTTGGCATCAGTTTTTACACCTTTCAAGCCCTATCTTATTCCATAGATGTCTATCGTAATCATATAAATCCAACACATAATATAGTAGAATTTACAGCTTTTATTAGTTTCTTTCCTCAGTTAGTTGCTGGACCTATTGAAAGAGCAACAAATTTATTACCCCAATTTCAACAAAAACGACATTTCGATTACAATCAAGCTACACACGGAATGCGCTTGATATTATGGGGATTATTTAAAAAGATTGTAGTTGCCGATAATTGTGGAATTTATGTTGATACAATATGGAATGATATTTCATCACAAAACGCAAGCTCTTTAGCCTTTGCTGCAATTTTATTTTCATTTCAAATATATGGCGATTTTTCTGGTTATTCCGACATAGCCATCGGCTCTGCCAAACTTTTTGGAATACAATTAAAAGAAAACTTTCGTACCCCATTCTTTTCACGTAATGTAGCCGAATTTTGGCGCAGATGGCATATATCTTTAACTAAATGGTTCATTGATTATATATACATACCCTTAGGAGGTAGCAAAAAAGGAAAAATTAAAACTATACGCAACACCATAATAATATTCTTACTATGCGGATTTTGGCATGGTGCAAATTGGACATATATACTTTGGGGATTATATTGTGTTTCTACTTTCATTCCTTCAATTATAGCAAATACTAATCGTAAATATACAGACGACCAATACAACTATCAAGATATACCAAAAATGCTAACAACATTCTTATTATTTGCAATAGGACTTATAATCTTTAGAGCACCATCAATATCAGATTGTTATGAATTCATAAAATCACTATTTGACATAAGTATTTTTTCAATACCAAATACAGAAAATGCAATGCAAACAATTATTACATTAATAGCCATCTCCATTATGTTAATAATGGAATGGAACAAAAAATTACCAACTAAATGGTGGATGTACTATGGATTATGCTTTGCTATTTGGTGGTTTGCTGGACAAGATATTGATTTTATTTATTTCCAATTCTAATGAAACAATTTATTCGCAAAATAATATTATATAGTTTACCTTTATTATTGTTTGCAATTATAATGGAAATTGTTGTTGAACAAATACCAAATTCCTATACTTACAAACAACAATATATGGAAAACAATGCACACCATATCAAAAACTTAATACTAGGTAGTTCTATTGCATACGATGGAATAGATGCAAAAGAACTAAATAATGCATTTAACCTAGCAAATTCAAGTCAATGTTTTGAAGATGATTATAGATTATTGTCAAAATATATCGACAAAATGGATTCTCTCCAAAATGTTATACTACCAATGATATATGCTTCTCCATACATAATAAGTTCTAGCAATAGACGAGTTTACTACACAATATACATGGATATTTATCCTCGCTTCCCTATAAGCAAATATAGTTTTGAATGTTTTAATCTTGAACTTATGGCAAAAAAATGTGTAAAAGCAATCATTTTACACGAAGATATGATGAGATGTGATTCACTTGGACAACGATTAGGACACACTCTCGCCCTTAGAGGAGAAGATTGGAAAGATATCAACAAATTAGTATCAAACGACACATTCACAAGCAAAGCATCTATACCATATTTTGAAGAAAACAACGAATTTCTAAATAATATAGCCCTAATCTGTCAAAAGCACAACGTAAATTTATGGCTAATAGAAATGCCTGTTATGGCTGAATATAAAGAACAAATGCCATTAAAACAAATCCACAAAATGGAAACTATGATAGATGACGTTACAAAAAAATATCCAAATGTACATAGCCTAAATTATCAAGATTGGGGAGATTCTAACTGCTTTTGGAATGCAACTCACTTAAATACCAATGGAGCTAAACTTTTATCTAAAGAAATAAATTATTTATTACAACACAAATAATATCAAAAAGTTATAAAAACCTTTGGTCAATCCAAATAATTTTTGTAACTTTGCACCCGAATTCGCACAGAGGTCACTAAGTAGTTCTACCAGCGGGTTGCTGGCACCCTCACCTCCCCGTCTAACTAATTAATACACATTAAATTAAATGTACGCAATCGTAGAAGTCCTTGGACAACAATTCAAGGTAGAAGCAGGACGTAGAGTTTACGTTCATCGTATGGAAACTGCAGAACGCGGTTCACAAATCGAACTCGACAAAGTATTATTAATTGACAACGAAGGCAACATCACTGTAGGTGCTCCAGTTATTGAAGGTGCTAAAGTAGTTGCTGAAGTTCTTTCACACGTTCGTGGCGAGAAAGTTCTCGTTTTCCACAAAAAACGTCGTAAAGGCTACCGTAAACTCAACGGTCACCGTCAAAACTTTACAGAGTTAATGATTAAAGAAATTAAAGCGTAAAACCTATTAAAATCAGAAGAAAATGGCACACAAGAAAGGAGTCGGTAGTTCAAAGAACGGTCGTGAATCAGAAAGCAAACGACTTGG
>JAZLDO010000085.1:0-19707 GCA_045614825.1 Candidatus Aphodosoma sp.
ACGATGTCGCTATTTTCTTTACCGATATAGCTGATGATGATGTTATTGTCGGTGATGTATTGTTGAGCCAATTGGTTGATAAGCGCAACAGGGAGTTGAGGCAACACAGCCTTCATGTATTCATATTCGAATTCGATACCAGGGATAGGATCACCATCGAGGTAGTTGCGATAGTACTCTTCGGCATAGCTTTGTGATTGGCGAGTAGTACGTTCGTTGTAGTAGCGTTCTACTGTAGCGAGGAATTCAGTTTTAGCGCGTTCGAGTTCGGCATTGGTAAATCCGTAGCGTTTGATTTTTTCAACTTGAGTGAACATATCAGCCATAGAAGCTTTTTCTTTACCATCTTTAGGAATAGCGATGAATTCGAAAGCATCAGTTTCGCCCATTTGGTTGCCATAGCCACCCATAGCTTGGATGAAGTTAGCATTAGGGTTCATAGTGATTTCTTCGATGCGGTAAGAAATCATCATACGGATGATGTTGTTGATAGTAGTGAGGAGGTAGCCTTGGTCGGTAGCGCGTACTTCGCGAGGCATAGTAGGGTGAAGGAATTCGATAGCGAGTTGAGTGAATTGAGCCTCTTTGTCGGTGTAGATAGCTACGTGAGGAGCTCCATTTGTAGGGAGACCATAGCGAGGGCGTTCGCCGCGGTTAGAGCGAGCAGGGATTTTCGAGAAGAGGTTTTGGATTTTTTGTTCCATTTTATCAACGTCGATATCACCTACTACAACGATACATTGGAGGTCTGGACCATACCAAAGTTCGTAATAGTCGCGGAGGGCTTGGTAAGTGAAGTTGTTGATAACTGCAGTGTCGCCGATTACGTCGCGTTTAGCATATTGTGAGCCTGGGTATTTGAGTTTGTTACCCTCGCGCCACATACGGCGTTGAGCAGTGTTGCCGGTGCGCCATTCTTCACGGATAACGCCACGTTCGTTGTCGATTTCAGCCTCTTGGAGAGCAATAGCGCAAGACCAATCGTGAAGAGCGAGGAGAGCGCTGTCGAGAATTTCTTCGCGAGTAGGCACGTTAGAGAGACGATATACAGTTTCATCGAGCGAAGTATAAGCATTGATGTTACTACCGAAGCCAACACCTACCGACTCGAAATAGTTAATGAGGAGTTTGTCAGGGAAATTAGTAGTACCATTGAACGCCATGTGTTCGAGGAAGTGAGCAAGACCATTTTGGTGGTCTTCTTCGAGGATAGCACCTACGGCTTGAGCGATGTGAAATTCACAACGTTCTTTAGGTTGGTTGTTGTAACGGATGTAGTAAGTAAGACCATTTTCGAGAACACCATAGCGAATGCTAGAGTCCATTGGTAGAGGTTGAGGCATTTGAGCCATCAAGCTAGCAGCAAAGAGAATAGCTGCAAAGAGAGATAATAGCTTTTTCATTTTTGTAGAGTTTATAATTTTTTTTAATTATTCAAAATTGGACTTATTAGACTTGTTGGTCTAATTAGTTATTTTTCATAGTGCAAAGTAACAGAAAATTTTTTAATTACGCAAGTGTTTTTATCGTTTTTCGATAAAAAAGTATTTTTTTAATATTATTTAATTGTATAGGTTGTAATTTTTGTGTAACTTTGCATGTTATAATAGTGGGGGAAAAATAATGAGATGGGTGTATGGATAGGTATTAGTAATTTTAAAAATTGGATATATGAAATACACATTTGACAGAGTAGTCCGTTTGGTCATAGCGTTGGCTGTGATTGTTGGTTTGGCTTTGCTTGTGAATAGGTTGAGTAGTGTGTTGTTGCCGTTTTTGATTGGGTGGTTGTTGGCTTATTTGATTCATCCGTTGGTGAAGTTTGTGCAATACAAGATGAAAGTGGGTAATAGGGGCGTGTCGATTGCGATTGCGCTACTGTTTATCGCTATTGTGATTGTGGGTGTGGGAGTTGTAGTGGTGCCGGCAGTGGTGAATGAAATTAAGTCAATGCACAATTCACAATTCACAATTCATAATTTTAAGTTTGGCTCTGATGCTGTGGCTTGGTTGGCGGGTGTTATGGAGAGTGTGGATGTGGAGAAATGGTTGAATCCTGACACGGTGAAGGGGGCGTTGGAGAGCTTGTTGCCAAGCGTGAAGGGTTTGGTGTCGGGCACATGGGAGGCAATTGCTGGTGTGTTTGTAGTGTTTGTGGTGTTCCTCTATGTGGTGTTTATTTTGATTGATTATGAGAAGATTAATCGTGGTGCAAGGGAGATGATTCCGCCGAAATATAGAGAATTGGTGGAGGGAGTGTTTGAGGATTTGGAGAGTGGTATGAATAGATATTTTCGTGGGCAGAGCCTTGTGGCGTTGATTGTGGGTGTGATGTTTGCTATTGGTTTTAAGATTGTTGGATTGCCTATGGCTATCACGGTGGGGTTGTTTATAGGGGTATTGAATTTGGTGCCTTATTTGCAGACTGTGGGTGTTGTGCCTGTTGTGCTGTTGTGTTTGGTGAAAAGCGCTGAAGGAGATGTAAATTTTTGGTGGGTGTTGTTGGGTTGTTTCATTGTTTTCTTGATTGTGCAGGGGATTCAGGATTTGTTTCTTGTGCCGAAGATTATGGGTAAGGCTATGGGACTCAATCCTGCGGTGATTTTGCTTTCGCTCTCGATTTGGGGGTCGTTACTTGGCATTGTGGGCATGATTATTGCGTTGCCTGTGACTACGTTGTTGATTTCGTATTATAAGAGATTTATTCTTAATAATGAGGGGTTAGGAGTTAGGAATGAGGAATGTTAGATACTTTAGAATAGTAAATTTGATATGAAAAGATTTTTTGTTTTTGTGGTATTTTGTGTGTTGTGCATAGGGATAGGGGCTGTGCCTGCTAAACCTGGGATTATAACATTAGTTCAACCTGATGGTACAGAGGTTAAGGTAAGGTTGCGTGGTGATGAGAATTGTCATTATTATGAGACGTTGGAAGGGGATAGATTACAGATTACGGATTACAAATCACAGATTACAAATCACAGATTACAGAGTGCAGATAACAGAGTGCAGATTACAGATGATACTCAGCTCTCAATCAAGAAAAGAGTGCATCCAAATTCTCAAATCTCAACTCTCAATTTAAAACGAGCTCCACATCAAGCTAAGAGGGGATTGGTGATTTTGGTGGAGTTTAAGGATGTGGCGTTTAAGAAAACGCGTCAGAATTTTGATGATTTATTGAACAAAGAGGGGTATGACTATAATGGTGCTACGGGGTCGGCACGAGATTATTTCTGTGATGCATCGAATGGGCAGTATGTACCTCAATTTGATATATATGGACCATATAAACTTGATAGAAATATGAGTTATTATGGTCAGAATGATTGGGAAGGTTTGGATAAACATCCAGACCAAATGGTGGTGGATGCGGTTGCTAAATTGGATGCTGCAGAAAATATAAATTTTGTGGATTACGATACTGATAATGACGGATATATTGATAATTTATTTGTTTATTATGCAGGTTATGGCGAGAATGAGGGAGCTCCTGAAAACACTATTTGGCCACATGCGTGGGAGGTGTATGACGAGTATGTTGAGGGGCAGTTGGTTTATGATAGTAAGAAAATAAAAGGCTATGCTTGTACGTCGGAATTGCAAGGTACGAGTGGCTCGACTATGTGTGGTATTGGTACTTTCTGTCACGAATTTAGTCATGTGTTGGGATTGCCTGATTTTTATGTAACTGATTATTCGTCTTCGCATAAAACTCCAGGCGATTGGGATATTATGGATTCGGGTTCGTATCTTAACGATGGCAATACGCCTCCTACATATTCGGCTCACGAGCGATTTTATCTTGGTTGGCTCACTCCCGAAATATTGAATGAGGCTGGCAACTATGAACTTGAGGAGTTGCAAAAAAGCAATAAGACGTATATTATTACATCGTCGGGAACTCATAATTTAGATGGCGGTAATCCGAACTCTAACACATATTATTTGTTGGAAAATCGTCAGAAAACAGGGTGGGATAGTTATTTGCCTGGGCATGGATTGATGATTTCGAAGACTGTGTATGATGAAGATAAATGGTATAATAACATACCGAATAATAATAAAAATAGTCAAGGGTATGATATAATAGAAGCAGATGGGAAAGCTCCGAATGGTACTTATGGTAAGGCTGGAGATTTGTTTCCAGGTTCGTCGAACGTGACTTCATATGCCCCTTATGCCGAATATCCAATCACTGATATAGAGGAAGTTGGTGGGGTAATTCGCTTTGGATTTATGGGTGGTGCTTCGAGCGAAAATCCAGATACACCTGAAAATCCTGGTACAGGCGATGATGACATAAATATGGTGGGAGATTGTTTTGAAGAGACATTTGATGGTTTGACTGCCACTAGTAGCGAAGATATAACTTTGAAGATTGATGATTATGCCGATAATTCGGGCTGGGGAGGGTATAAATTATTTTGTAGTTCGGGCTCGTTGAAAGTTGGGTCGAGCAAGTATGCAGGTTATGCGATTACCCCATCTTTGCCATTTGAGGGCGATGTGCAAGTTGAATTTGTTGGTCGAGGATATAATGAAGATGCAATTATTAGTTTTGAGGTAGATGGTGTAGTGGTGGAAGAGAGATTTGTGGCATCGCAAAACTCGACGCTGACTTTTGTAGTGGATGATTTCGAGAGAAACTCGGTTATGAAAATTTATGCCAATACAAATCGTTTTTATATAGATAATATAAAATTCTGTGCTGAAGTGACCTCAACAATAAGCGACAATGAAACTGAATCGGGACTTTGTTTGATGGTAAATGGAGCCAATTGTCAATTGCTTAATTTGTCAGATGAGGCTCAAATTGTTTGTTTTGACATATCGGGACGCATATTGTGGAGTGTTGTTGCCGATAGTAGTTATGACTTTAAACGGCCAACGGGATTTTATTTGTTGCGAGTTATCAATTGTGGAAAAGAATCTATTTTGAAAGGAATATAATAGATGGATAAAAAAGAGTTTTTGAGGGTTTATCGCAATTTTATGAATGTCGAAGGACGAAAGATAGACCCAAAATATATGGAGCGATTGAAGGATGATATCCGTCGATTCACGGCGGAGCATGATGTGTCGCTCGATGCATTGGCTAAGTCGATGCGTACGGCTATGATTGCTCACCGCGAGATTTCGTTGGGGCACCACTCGATTGAGGCTATATTGCTTTATACGTTGATATATAAGACCGAAACTCCAATTGCCTATGTTGAGGAGCGTTATGGCGAGACAACAGCCGAGTTGGTCGAGGGGATGATGAAGGTGTATGACTTGTATTATCGTCAACAGTCGTCTACTAGCACTCAGCAGTCTGGTAGTGGTGTAGTGCAGAGCGACAACTTCCGTAAGTTGTTGATTTCGTTGGCTCGAGATGTGCGTGTGATTATGATAATGATAGTCGAACGCCTTGACACAATGCGCAATTTGCAATACTATGGCGAACTAGAGCAACAAGAGATTGCATGTGAGGTGTCGTACCTTTATGCGCCATTAGCACACCGCATGGGCTTATATGGCATCAAGACCGAATTGGAAGACCTCTCGCTAAAGTTCACTTCACGAGAGGTGTATAAAGAGATTGCAACGAAACTGAATGAGACTAAGCGTAGTCGCGATGCCTATATTAAGAAGTTTATTGAACCAGTCAAGGCTCGACTTGAGGCAGAGGGGTTGAAGTTTTCGATTAAGGGCAGAACTAAGAGTATCCACTCAATTTGGAATAAGATACGCAAACAGCAGGTGCCTTTCGAGAAGGTGTATGATTTGTTCGCTATACGTGTTATTATAGATTGTCCCGTAGAACGCGAGAAGGCGGCATGTTGGCAGGCATTCTCGGTGGTAACGGATATGTACACCGCCAACACTAAGCGTTTGCGCGACTGGATATCGGTGCCTAAAAGCAATGGATATGAGTCGTTGCATGTGACGGTTATGGGCCCCGAAGGTAAGTGGGTAGAGGTGCAAATTCGCACCGAGCGCATGGACGAAGTGGCAGAGAAGGGTGTAGCAGCACACTGGAAGTATAAAGGAGGAAAGAGTGACTCGGCACAGATGGACGAGTGGCTCAAAAATCTACGCGATATGCTCGAACAAGGCGGTGGCGAAGACGAAGATGGTACAGAGGTGATGAACGAGTTCAAAATGCAACTCTACGACGATGATGTCTTTGTTTTTACACCTAAAGGCGATTTGCATCAATTGCATCGTGGGGCTACGGTGTTGGATTTCGCTTTTGGTATCCACACCAAGATAGGCTCACAATGTATGGGTGCTATTGTCAATGGCAAACATGTAAGCTTCAAATACGAACTTCAGAATGGTGACCAAGTCGAAGTAATTACCTCGCCAACACAATCGCCACGTGCCGATTGGCTCAATTGGGCTAAAACATCGAAGGCCCGTTCGCGCATCAAACAAGCATTGAAAGAGGCCGAACATAAAGAGGCTGAGAATGGACGCGAGACATTGTTGCGAAGATTGAAGAACTGGAAGTTGGAGTTCGATGATGCATTGATAGGTCGTGCATACAGAAAGTTAGGTTATAAGACCTTCTCGGATTTTTATGTGGCTATCAATCAAGATAAGGTGAACCTCTTGCAATTACGTGATTGGTTGGTAGATGGGTTCGATACACAAGAGCAATCTACAACGCCTCGTTCGGCTGAAGGATTCGAACAAGAGACCGAATTGCAACGCATCACAGCTAAAGATGATGCCCTTGTGATTGACCGCAATTTGAAGAATGTGGATTATACCCTCGCTCGTTGTTGTAACCCAATATATGGCGATGAGATTTTTGGTTTTGTATCGGTGAATGGTGGCATCAAAATTCACAAAAAAGATTGTCCGAATGCGCCACAACTCATATCTCGTTTCGGCTACCGCATAGTCAATGCCCGTTGGGCTGGTGGCTCTACAGGTGGCGAATATACTACTACGATACGTATTATTGGGCGCGACGATATAGGTATTGTAACCAATATTACATCAGTGATTAGTAAAGAACAAGGTATTAATATGCGCTCTATATCAGTAGATTCTAATGCTGGTTTATTTGAGGGCACTATCACTCTTGTTGTGCATCAAGCATCGCAACTTGAGGCATTATTCAAAAAACTACGCACCATCAAAGGTGTTAAACAGATATTCCGTGTATGACAGCACACATTATTAATATAGGCGACGAACTGCTCATCGGTCAGGTGGTCAACACCAACGCATCGTGGATGGCAGAAGAGCTCAACAAACGTAACATCAAGGTTACCAACATCAGCGTCATCTCCGACGGGGCTGATGATATACGCACCCAGCTCGACCGCTCGCTTGCCGAGGCCGACATAGTGCTTATAACTGGTGGCTTAGGCCCTACTAAAGACGACATCACAAAGACCGTATTGTGTGAATACTTTGGCGACACCCTCGTGCGCCATCAGCCTACCTACGACAATGTGAAGAAGTTTTTCGACCGTCGTGGACTTCCTTTCACCGAAATCAATCAAGCTCAAGCCCTTGTGCCAAGTCGTTGCCAAGTGATACTAAACGAGGTAGGCACTGCACCGTGTATGTGGTTTGCCACACCTAATCATCAAGCAACCATCAAGCAACCTATCTCGAAGAAGACTGACATTTCCTCTACCGAAAAAATCGTTGTCAGCATGCCTGGCGTGCCATTCGAAATGAAGTGGCTGATGCAGAATAGCGTATTGCCATTGTTAGAAGAACGATTAGGAGCAGAGTCCATAGTCCATAAAACAATCTTAACATTCGGCATTGGCGAATCGTTTTTGGCTGACAAAATAGCTGATTGGGAAGATGCTCTGCCTGCGCACATCAAATTGGCATACCTCCCCGAAGCAGGCAAAGTGCGTTTGCGCCTATCTGCCTATGGAGCTGACCATCGTGCTCTTGAGACTGAGGTGACAGAGCAGGTGGCGAAGTTGAATGAAATTATTAGCGACAATATATATGGATACGACGATGAGACTATCTCATCTGCCATAGGCAAATTATTGAAGACTCAAAGTGCTATGTTGGCTACTGCTGAAAGTTGTACCGGAGGTTTGATTGGCAATACAATCACCACAACACCGGGTTCATCAGCATATTATCAAGGAGGCATCATAGCCTATTCCAATAACTTAAAAGAGCATCTGCTCGGCGTGCATCACGAAACATTAGAGCAATACGGAGCCGTTTCTGAAGAAACGGCTATTGAAATGGCACGAGGATGCTTAGTGGCTACGGGAGCCGACTATGCCATTGCTACCACAGGTATTTCAGGACCTACTGGTGCAACCGACGAAAAACCATTAGGTTTAGTATACATAGCCATTGCCTCACACGACAACGTAGTTTGCAATCGCTATGTCTTTGCTACCACGCGTGAGCAGCACCAACATCGCACAGCTAATCAAGCCCTATTTGATTTGTATAAAATATTAAAGTCAATAGTCGATAGTCAATAGTCAACAATTGAATAGCAGTCTCGCTATTCACTGCTAAATATCTAAAAACATTATGTTAACAAAAATTTTCTCTCCTTACGTACTTTCAGTGCTCATGCTTGTGTTGAGTAATTGTTTCATGACCTATGCATGGTATGGACACTTGAAAAATATGAGTTCTAAAGCATGGTATATTGCAGCGTTGGTTAGCTGGGGTATTGCACTTTGCGAATATATCATCATGGTGCCAGCCAATCGCATCGGCATCACAGTGTATACATTACCTCAACTCAAAATCATACAAGAGGTTATCTCGCTCAGCGTATTTATCCCATTCGCTATGATATTCATGGGACAACCTTTCAAATGGGATTTTGTGTGGGCTGGTCTTTGCTTGCTTGGTGCAGTATATTTCATGTTCCGCGGATAGTCATTCAATTCACAATTAATAATTCCCAATTATTCTCAACTTTCAATACTTAACTCTCAAATATGTCCCTACTCCTTACTCCTTGCTCCTTGCTTCCTATACAACGGATTACCTCTTTGGCTTCATCTTGGTGGTTTGGAGGACTAGTGTTAATTCTATTGATAGTGCTAGCATTATCAGTGTCGACTCATCGTAAACAATACATACTCTATTTGCGAAATTTGCTCAATAAGCAGGGACGTGTGATGAACTATGATCAAGAGTCAACTTCCGTATGGGCAGATGTCTTGTTGTGGTTTGTTGTAGTTTCGAGTTATGTATTGTTGCTGATGGCTAATAGTTCCAATGCTAGTTTTTTGTTATTATTTGCTATCATTGTTGCCTATTTGGGTTTGAAGTGGGTGTTGATGCGATTTGTAGGGTATGTGTTTGGATTTAGAGATATAGCTCGAGCATTTTCGACTGACTATTTTGTCATTATTGCTTCGTTAGGATTGCTATTATTACCATTAGTATTAGGCATGATTTATATGCCACGCGTATCGATTTTAGTATGGCATACAGTATTGTTGATAATAGGTGTTTTAGTGCTTATAACACTATTTATAAAACTATTACAAATTTTTTATATAGGAATTAGTTCTTTATTCTATATTTTTTTGTATCTTTGCACCTCGGAAATTTTGCCCCTTTTAGTGGCTGCAAAAGTAGCTTTAATTGTGGTGAATAGTGTTTAATTTTTAATACTTATTAAGTTGAAGGTCAAGAAGATACTCGTTTCGCAACCGAAACCGGAAACAGGCAAATCTCCATACTTGGATTTGGAGGAAAAATACAACGTAAAGGTAAATTTTCGTCCATTTATCAAGGTTGATCCTATCTGTTCGAGAGAATTTAGGGCTCAAAAAGTCAATATTGCAGAGCATTCGGCTATAATTTTCACCTCGATTGTAGGTATAAAACACTTTTTTCGTTTGGCTGAAGAGACTCGCGTAAAAGTAAATGACGATTGGAGATATTTTTGTATATCACCATCTGTAGCTAATTATTTACAAAAGTACATTAACTATCGTAAACGTAAAGTGTTCTTCCCAGAATCAGGACGTTTGGCCGATATGTTTGCGCTCGTCGATAAACATGCTGATGAGAAATTTTTGGTAGTTTTACCAGATAATGACAACACAGCAGTTCTTTCGATGCTTGCAGAGCGTAAGTTGGATCATAGCATAGGCTTGATGTATCGCACAGTAAGTAATGATTTTACTCCAGAAGAAGAGTTTAACTATGATATGTTGTTGTTCTTCTCTCCAGAGGGAATTTTGGCGTTGAAAAAGAATTTCCCTGAATTTGATCAAGGAGAGATTGTAATTGGTTGTCTTGGCCCTAAAACAGCACAAGCTGCAAAAGAGGCTAATCTTCGTGTCGATATCGAAGTGCCATCGCCAAAATACACGTCGTTGACTGTGGCGGTTGATGACTTCATCAAAGAAAATCACAAACGTCGATAAAATTTTATTTCTAAAATAAAAGACAGAATAACATAATGACATAAACTAATACATATTTTTTGTTCTTATGTTCTTCTGTCTTTTTTCTTTATGGAAAATCTAAAACTGACATTTAACAAATCTCAGCACCTTTGTGGCGAGACCACAATATCGCAACTTTTCCGAGAGGGCAAGGCCTTCTTGGTATTCCCTTTGCGTGTGGTTTATCGTGTAATGCCACGTGAAAATACCGACAAGCGACCAGCAGTGCGAGTATTGACTTCAGTGCCTAAAAAGCAATTTAAGCATGCAGTTGACCGCAATCGATTCAAACGCCTAATCCGTGAGTCTTACCGTCTACAGCAACATGAACTCAATGAGGTTTTAGAGACTCAAGGTCTTGTGATGGATGTGGCTTTTACTGCTGTGCATAATCAGTTACCTGAATTTGATTTTCTGAAGTCTAGGATGGCAAAAATATTATCTAAGTTAGTAGAAATGCAAGACATTGCCTCTTCTGCGGATGAGAAATGAAACGAATACTTGAATACATATTACTGATGCCGATATATTTCTATCGTGCTTGCATATCGCCTCTGTTTCCGCCAACATGTAGGTTTACACCCACATGTTCGCAATATGCAATCGAGGCAATCAAAAAGCACGGTCCACTCAAAGGCTTATGGCTTGCCATCAAACGCATCTCTCGTTGTCATCCCTGGGGTGGCAGTGGTTATGACCCAGTGCCATAATATATTGCGCATCTAAAAGAGGCTGTGTCGAAATTTAACATTTTGATATAGCCTCTTTTGTTATTTTGAGATATGGGAGAGGTATAGTTCGGTGAATTTTTGTTGTATTTGGTTGCGGACTCGGCGAAACTCGTTCGGGTCGTTGGTGGTGGATGGGTCGTCGAAACTAATGTGTAGGCGGTGAGTGACTTTGCCAGTGAATGTTGGGCAGGTTTCGTTAGCACTACCACATACGGTGATGAGATAGTCCCATGCTTGATCTGAGTAGGTGTTGACATTCTGTGGAGTGTGACTCGAAATGTCGATGCCTATTTCGGCTAGAGCGTCGATGGCTAGGGGGTTGACTTGAGCGGCAGGGTGAGTGCCAGCTGAGTGGACTTCTAGATTTTTGTCTAGTGCTTGAAGGATGCCATGTGCCATTTGGCTACGGCAGCTATTGCCTGTGCAGAGAATTAATATTTTCATAAAATCCAATTAAATAGGTAACCTGAGATAATGATAAGTAGTGTGACGGTGCCAAATACGATAAAGATTAGGCGCCAGGTCATGACTTTTTTGAGCATGGTGGCTTCGGGGATTGAGAGGCCGATGATGGCCATCATGAATGCGATGGCTGTGCCTAGAGGGATGCCTTTGGCAACAAATACTTCGATGATGGGTACGATGCTTGCTGGGTTGGCGTAGATAGGGACGGCAAGTATGACGGCAAGAGGCACACCCCACCAATTGTCGGCGGCGAGAAATCGCTCGAAGAAGCCTTCGGGGATGTAGCCATGCATGGCGGCACCGATGCCGATACCGATGATGATGTAGAGCAATACGCCACGCACGATGCCCCATGACTCGCGAGCGATGATGGGTAGGCGTTGGAGAAATGGGGTGTGCTCAGTATCCCATATCGCGCTTTGTTCACTAGATTGTTGTTGTGCATTCTTGACCCATTCGGAGAGGTATGGTTCGAGATGCATTCGACCGAGGATGTAGCCTGCAATCATTGAGAGGATTGTGCCACTGATGATGTATATTAGTGTGGTTTTTAATCCGAATGTACCGAGGAACATGGCGATGGCGATTTCGCTCACGAGAGGCGATGAAATTAGGAATGTTAGGGTTACACCTAATGGGATGCCTCCTTTGACGAAGCCGATGAATAGTGGCACTGACGAGCATGAGCAAAAGGGTGTGATGCCTCCGAATAGGGCCGCCATGAGGTAGTCGAGCCCATAGAGTTTGTGGGAGGTGAGGAATTGGCGTAGACGCTCGATGGGAAAATAGGCATTTATGACGCCCATCAAAAAGCTAATTGCGAAAAGCAGAAGTATGATTTTGATGGTGTCGTAGAAGAAGAAATTGACCGCTATGCCGAGCGGTGTGGCTGCGTCGAGGCGGAATATGCCATAGACGAGCCAATCGGCAAATTGTTGTATCATAATCCTAGTAATTCTTTGATTTCTTTTTCGGATGGGACGTGTCCTTTGATTTTCACTTCGCCATTGATGACTATGGCAGGGGTGGAAAGGATGTTGTAGCTCATCATCTCCATAATGTCGTCGACTTTGGTGAGTTGGATGTCAAGATTGTTGTCGAGGATGACTTTTTCGACTACTTTGTAGGCTGTTTTGCATTTGCTACAGCCAGGACCTAAGATTTTTATTTCCATAGTGTTAAAAATAAATAGTTATACAATAGTAGATGCCAATGAGGATGAATAGTGTGGCAACGACGAGGTTGAGATATTTTTGTATGGTTTGCATTTGGCCATAGACTTTGCCGATACGTTCGGCGCTGAAGGCTAATACCCACGCAACGATTATGACAGGTAGAGCCGTGGCTATCGCAAAAATAGATGGTAATGTGTAGCCTATTGTAGAGGTGGCAGACATTGGGATGAGCATGCCAAAGTAGAAAATACCACTTGTTGGGCAAAATGCAAGTGCAAAAAGTACGCCAAGGAGAAAAATGCCGAGATTGCCATGCTTGATGAGGCCTTCTCCATTAGGGTTTAGACCGAAAGAGGGGAGATTCAGTTTGTTGGCAAAAAGCATAAATAGACCTATTACTAGCAGAACCGGACCAAGAATCATCTCTCCATATTTGCTGATGAACTTTTGTATTCCGAAAAGACTTGTGCCATTTTTTAGCAAAATAATAAGAACGATGCCAAGTGCTGTGTAGGCTATTATGCGACCTAAGGTATATAGTAGGCCGTTGTAGAAAATTTGTTTGTGGTTGTTGATTTTGCGGCCTATGTATCCTATCGCAGCGATGTTGGTAGCTAGTGGACATGGGGATAGTGCCGTGATGAGTCCCAAAAGGAACGCTGTTAAGATAGGTGTTGTGGAGCTATCTAATAAATATTGTAAACATTGCATAGCTGAGTTATTTGAGAAATTTAAGAATAGTTTCAGATATTAGCGATTGGATTTTATCTTTTTCTTTTACAGCATAGCGAAATCCTTTGTCGGTTAGGTCTTCGATTTTTTCTTTATTTCCTTCTTTGCGCACAATTAGGAGAGAAGACCAAGCAATTTCGTATTTGTCTGCGATTTTCTCGCCTTCCTTTGTGGAAATGTTTATTTCGCGTAGAACGACTTGTTTGGTTTGTTGTTCTTTAGCAAATTGAGTGTTAAGGGTTTCTGTTACTGCATTTTGTAAAGCAATGCAAGTGCGGCAGCGTTGGGCTCCATGAAAGTAGAGGACTTCGACTGTTGGAGTGATTTGTGCATTGGCATTTTTTTGAGGATGTGCAAATGCGAAGGTAATAGAAGATACCACTAAGGTAATTAAGATAAAAATTTTGAACTTTTTCATAGATTTATAATTTAATGTTATACATAAGTTTTATTTCTATAGCCCAGGTTTCACCCATTTGGATGGCTTCCATTTTTCTCCAAATAGGAATATCAACGAGAATAGTTGTAGAGAAATCTTTAATTGCCCAAAAAGTGAAAGAAGGAATAATTTTGATTTTATGGTATGCTGAACCATATACTGGTTTGTTGTAACTTTTTGATTGAGTTTTTATTTCGTAGGAAAGTAAAGTCCTCAAATCAAAGTATTTGTTCACTTGATATAACCCTCCGAGCGTTATGTAAGTAAGATTTCCATATTGATAGTCAAATTTATTAGTTTTTATTCGTTGAGAGTATTCGTAGAAACCATTTGCTATGATATATAGGTGATTGATAGGAGAATATGAGATAAAGGTTCCTACTGTATATTTATAACTCCCTGAAGAAGGTTGCATAGATATAGGCACTTTAACGCCATTTATCTCTGAATTAAATTTGCCGATAGGAAATTTTACAGTTATGTATGGGTTGATGGTAAATCCTTTCTTAATATTGCGGTAAACAGCATAGTTAAGTGATAGGGCAAGGTCTCCTAATCCAGAGATAGAGAAATCTGAGAATAAGTTTGAATAATAGTTTTCGTACTTATTTATGTAATAGCCAAGTTGTGTTTGGACCGTTAAACGTGATGTTATTCCATAGGCAATACCTAATGACATGTAGTTGTATCCAGATTGCTTGATTTTACCAGGAAAGTCAAAATCAGAAATATTAGCCCCTTCATAGTAACTATTGGATTCGCTATGTCGATAATCTAATGAGATTCGGAAGTTTTGTTTCTTAACCGTATTTTCTCTGTTTAGAGCAGAAATTGGGTTGCCAGCTCCACAGCATTGTCCAAAACAATATTGTGGAATGAGTAATATCGACATTATAATGATAAACTTATTCATAATTTGTGTGATTACCATTGACCATATTTATTAATATATTCTTCCCATCCATCCCAGCGACCTCGTTGTTTTATCCAAGGCCATACAAAGACGTCAATACTTTTGGTGAATGAACCATGTGTATTGTGTACTGTACAATAGATAGTTAGTCGTCCTACACAGGTTTGACAACCCCAAAAATAGACTTTAGAAGGATCGTCTTTTATAGGGATAAGTGAACCTTTGGGAGCTTCCCAATGATACTGGATATCTTCCCCAATAGCATGTGCTTTAATCACTATTGTGTCAAACATACATGCTGAATCGCAAGAGGCAGTGAGTTTTTGAAAATCTATGCTCTCGGTGTAGATATCTTTTTCTGATTCAATATAGTTTCGTTGACATGATATCGAAAGAAAAAGAAAAATTGTAAATAGGAATAGAGAAATTTTCTTCATAATAGCGATTTTTTAGTATTTAGTTTGTAGTTCGTAAAATAACGAACAATATAAGTAAAAAAAAGATGCTGTTTTAGTCACAGCAACTCTTTTTATTTAGAGATTGAGCAAAAAAGTCGTTGAAAAGCTGTTGCGCCAACTGCCAATTTTCGCGATTGATGCAGTATTTTACCTTGGGAGTTTCGATTTCGCCTTGTATGAGTCCAGCATCTTTTAGTTCTTTAAGATGTTGAGAGACTGTAGCTTTGGCAATGGGTAACTCTTCGTGGATGTCGCCAAAGTAGCAAGTGGACTGTTTGGCAAGAAACTGTAGAATAGCCATACGGGTAGGATGACCCATAGCTTTGGCAAAGCGAGCAATTTGTTCTTGATTGAGAGTATATTTTTTATTGATCATGCTACGAGAGAAGTATCTGTGTGAACTTGTTCGCAAAGTTACGAACAATATTTGGAATAACAAAGGAATTTTATTGTTTTTTTGATTTTTTTGATTATTTGTTTGAGAATCAAAGATTAAAATTGCATTTGATCTGATAAAACCACAATAGGTTGGAATGTATTATGGTAGTTTTATGCGATTGTTTCTTCGAACCAAGATTTGAGGAGTTTGAATTGTTCTTCGCGTGTCATGTTGGAGTTGTCGAGGAGTCGAGCATCGTCGGCTTGTCGGAGTGGTGATTCGGCGCGGTGGGTGTCGCGGTAGTCGCGTTCTTGTACGTTTGCTAATACGTTGGCGTATGGTTCTTCTTCGCCTTTAGCTTTGAGTTCATCGTAGCGACGTTGTGCGCGCACTTCGGCAGAGGCTGTTACGAATACTTTGAGTTCGGCATTAGGGAATACTACTGTTGCGATGTCGCGGCCGTCCATGACTACGCCACCTTGTTTACCCATCTCTTGTTGGAGGGCAACTAATGCGCGACGTACGAAACCAATAGCTGATACTCGACTTGCTCCGTTGGCAACTTCGAGGGTACGGATACGAGATTCTACATCAACGCCATTTAGTACTGTATGTTGTATGCCATCGACGGTGATGAATGATATTTTAATGTCGTTTAATGCTTTGTTTAAGCCGATTTCATCGATATTTTCGGCATTGATGAGGTTGTGGTCGATAGCATAAAGAGCTACTGCGCGGTACATTGCGCCTGTGTCAACGTATGTATAGCCTGCATATTTTGCAAGGGCTTTTGCCATGGTGCTTTTACCGCAAGATGAGAAACCATCGATTGCTACTACTATTTTTTTCATTTTATTCCAAAATCTGATAAGTTAGTTGAGAATGTTACGTTATATCCAAGGCTGCCTGTTTGATAAGGCACGATTGAGAATCCTACGTTGAATTTATGAGCTTTGAAACCTGCACCTAATGCAAACCCAGCGATAGAGCGTTTATCTTTGATAGCCATCTCCTTTTGGCGACGATGGTTGTATGATGCAACTATGTAGAAGTTTTTGTGAGGGAGAATTTCTACTGCCCATATTGTATGGCGGAAGAACATGTCGGCTCCAATGGCAGCTTTGGTTTTTCCATTCATTTTGTCGGGAACATTGTTGCCTAAACCATAACTTAAATCCCATGTTTGCATATTATGGAGTGTGAGATGAAAGCGTAGGGGGGCTTTAGGTAGTTTTTGTGATACGGCAATTTGTAAGTCGATAGGGAGGAGTTCTTGTTTTTTGCTTGGATCAAGACTATTATACCCATTGAATTGGAATCCTATGTTGCGAAGGACGAGACCAGCTGAGAAGAGAGCTTGCTCGTTGTGATAAGAGAAGCCTAAATCGAAACCGAGACCCGATGAGAAGTAGCGTTCGTAGAACGAAAATATAGGTTTCATCGTGATACCCATAGTCCATCGAGGTGATAACCAACGGCAATACATGGCTGTTACAGCTATGTCTTTGGCTGTAAATGTGCCGAGCTCTTGATTGAATTCGTTGGTTTCAATGAAAGTGCCGTAATCGACATAATGCACGCCAAATGCCATAAAGTCTTTATCGCTGAAATTGCGGCCATAGATAGCAGCCCCCAGGTTTACGTCATTGAAGAGGTTTGTGTAGTTAAGACCAAGAAAATTGTAAGTTTTTTCAGAAAGTAATGCAGGATTGGCAAATGCAAAATTTAGGTCATCGTCGTATAGTGTAATGTTTGTCCCTCCAAATGCGGCTTGACGTGCGCCTGTTGGTAGATTCAGAAATTGAAAAATCCCTGAGCCTGCTTGCGCATTGATTGATGTAGCAATCAATAAGATAGTAAATATATGTAATAGTTTTTTTGTCATGATGACTATATAACGGGAAAAGTGGTTTTATATTGTGATGATGTCATTCATAGGAAAGTCGAATGGTTCAGTTGGTACTTCGGGTACGATTTGGAATTGGAAACAAACTCCAAGTCGATAGGCGGTGGTGTGATGCACGAGGAAGCGGTCGTAGTAGCCTTTGCCTCTGCCTAAGCGATTTTTGTTGTTGTCGAAGGCTACGCCAGGCACAACGATTAGGTCTATGGAGCCGTCGTATGGTTCTGCGACAGGTTCGAGAATGTCGAAATCGCCTACACCCCATTCTGTATCTGTGGTTATTTCGACAGGTATGATGTCGTCGCCTTTGACAGTTGGAAGTATTACGCGTTTGCCGTCAGCGAGAGCACGATTAAATAGGGGGCGTACATCGACTTCGTCCCAAAGGGGATGGTATAGCATCACTATGTTGGCATTGCGATAGTGATCGTTTGCTTCTATTTTTTGTGTGATAGGCAATGACATTTGGAGTAGATTTTCTTTGCCAATGCGTTTCTTTTCAGCTCGGATGGCTTTACGTATTTCTTGTTTCATGATTATATAGTCAATGGTCAATAGTCAATAGTCGATGGTCGATGGTTGATGGTTGATGGTTGATGGTTGGTTGTTTTTTTGAAATGCAAAGATAGTGAAAAGTTTTGGATTTATCAATATTTATTTGTAATTTTGTGGTCTTGAAAAAGGAGAATAAAAATGATAGATAAGCAGACGGTAGATAAGATATTGGATGCGGCGCAAATCGTTGATGTAGTGAGCGATTTTGTGACGTTGCGTAAGCGTGGGGTGAACTATATTGGTTTGTGTCCGTTTCATGATGAGAAGACGGGTTCGTTTACAGTTTCTCCTGCTAAAGGTATTTTTAAGTGTTTTGGGTGTGGGAAAGGAGGTGGCCCTGTGCATTTTATTATGGAGCATGAGCAGTTGGATTATGTAAGTGCGTTGAAGTATTTGGCTAAAAAATATCATATTGAAGTTGTAGAGAAAGAGTTGACGCCAGAGGAGCAACAGTCGCAATCGGATAGAGAGGCGATGTTTGCGGTGAATACGTGGGCGCAGTCGTATTTTACGCAACAGATGAATAACACGGCAGATGGTAGGGCTATAGGTTTATCTTATTTTCGTGGTCGTGGATTTACCGATGAAACCATTGCAAAATTTGGATTAGGGTATTGTCTTGATAAGTCGGATGCAATGACATTGGCGGCGTTGAATAGTGGCTATAAAGCCGATTTCATCGAGAAATGTGGCTTGGGTAGTCGTCGTGATAATGGTACTTGGTATGATAGATTTAGAGGTAGGGTGATATTCCCAGTGCATACATTGTCGGGCAAGGTGGTGGCATTTGGTGGTCGTGTGTTGAAAAAAGACGATAAAACCGCTAAATATGTCAATTCGCCAGAGAGTGAGATATATCATAAAAGTAATGAGTTGTATGGTATTTATTTTGCTAAACAGTCGATAGTTAAGCAAGATAGATGTTTCTTGGTTGAGGGATATACCGATGTAATTAGTATGCACCAAGCAGGAATTACGAATGTAGTGGCTTCATCGGGAACGTCGCTTACGCCAGGACAGATTAGGATGATACATCGTTTTACACCAAACATTACGGTGTTGTATGATGGAGATGCAGCCGGTATAAAGGCATCGATTAGAGGTATAGATTTATTGCTTGAAGAGGGGATGAATGTGAAGGTGGTGTTGTTGCCAGATGGAGAGGACCCAGACTCGTATGCACAAAACAATAATGCGTCAGATTTTATCGATTTCATCGATAAAAATCAGGTGGATTTTATTCGGTTTAAGATACAATTGTTGTTGGATGAGATAGGGAATGACCCGATAAAGCGAGCAGGGTTGATACAAGATGTGGTGCACTCGGTGTCGTTGATACCAGACACGATAGTGCGTTCGGTGTATGCAAAAGAGTGCGGTAAATTGTTGGATATAGACGAGAAGGTGGTGTTGGCCGAGATACAGAAGATATTGCGTGCAAAGAAAGAGAAAGAGTTGATGCGAAAATCGAATGGAGATTATACCCCTCAAAACTATGCTACGGTAGAAAAGCATGGTACTAATCCTTTGTATAGGCAAGACAATGTT
>JAZLDO010000086.1:0-59286 GCA_045614825.1 Candidatus Aphodosoma sp.
GAATGTATTGTCGTAGCGTTTTTGTTTCCAGCCAGAGACAAGGTCGTAGCCATCTTTCATCACCATACGATAGAGTTCTGGTATTTCGTCTGGAGAATCTTGCAAATCGGCATCCATTGTGATTACGACATCACCTTCGGCACGCTCGAAGCCACAAAACAATGCAGGAGATTTGCCATAGTTGCGACGGAAACGAATTGCACGCACATTTTCTGATTTCGCTTTTAAGTCTTGAATCACTTGCCACGAATTGTCGGTGCTACCATCATTTACAAATATTACTTCGTAAGAAAATTTGTTTTCGTTCATCACACGTTGTATCCAAGCATACAACTCTGGCAACGATTCTGCCTCGTTATAGAGGGGTACTATTACTGATATATCCATATTTTTTTAATTGAGAATTATTCTGATTTGAAAATATCTTGTTTTTTCACGATTCCGGCTATAACCAAACCAAGTAACAAACCTAAGATAAGATTAAGCCATATTGACTGAAGTGCCATATTGAGTGGTGTCATCATCGCTACTGTTTGCTCGTACACCTCACCACTTATCATATCTGCCATTGGGGTGCTTTGTAATGCCTGCATTGTTTCGTTCAACTGATTTTGCAAGAAATCTGGCTTGATAAATTGATAGAAAACATAACGCACCATTGCTGATATCATTGCGCCATACATAAATAGTTGCATAACATACCACAATGCCGAGCCATAAGAGATAGAGCCCTCCATCACATTCTCGCGACAATGTAACGCAAATTTATATACTGCATAGACGATAATAACAACAAATATATATTGACAAAAAGCAAGACTTTTTATTGTAGTTATAAGGAAGTTAGCCGAAAACAACAGCCCCATTATTGCGCCAAAATTCATGGCATGACGATTCATTTCTGCTCGCATACGTATCAATAGTATAAATTTCGACAAAGTTACTAATTTTTTTTGGTATAAACAAACGATTTTTATGCAAAAAAATATCAGCAAAACCAAGAATGAGTTTGCTGATAAATATGCGATGGAAGTGAATACAAAAAAGAAAAGAGTGACAAACTTTTCAGTTCATCACTCTTTTTCGAGCCTCTTGTCGGATTCGAACCAACGACCCCGAGATTACAAATCACGTGCTCTGGCCAACTGAGCTAAAGAGGCAAAATTTTATGTTTGAAAGGTAAGCTACCTACATCGCACCGCTACAACCTCCTACCCTTGCTACGGTCAAGTCCTGGGGGAGTTCAAAGGGAGCTGGTCGTGTAGGACTTACCGAATGCAAAGGTACAACTTTTTTACAAATTAACAAACAAAAAACTGCATTTTTTCAAAATATTTTCTCATCTATCATTTTAAATCTAATTATCAACCACTTAAAATTCGACATCATTATTAACTCAATCTATATTTCACAAAAATAAGTACCAAACTCACCATATATAACACAAAAATCGCCTCTTTTGTGAGGCGATTTTTCGAGTTTTTATCATTTATTCATGCAAAAACATCATTTTTTAGTCTTCTTAAGTTTTGCTTTCAACTCTTCGATTTCTTGACCTTGATTGTAAATTGTTTTCAACAATGCATTCAACTCTTCGTTTTCGATACTTGTTGGATATTGAGCATTTACACGTTCAATAAAGTCACTAAGCACATTCATATAATTCATAAATGCTTCGTATGGCGACTCATACGGAATACTTTGTCCCAAAACACCACCATTTGAATAATGTTTTGTAGTCATAAAGAAGAAATTTCCTGTATCTTGCAAACGTAACCAATCGACTTTCAACAATGGGTCAGTACACAAATGCACGCGCTCTGCTAAATTATATAGTTTGCCCAATGCTTCATTTTGAAGGTCATTACCACACCAAGCACTAATATCTTTTTCTTCATCGGTCCACGACATTGGATAAAGAGCAGAAAGCGTATCAACAGGTTTAAATGTTTCGACTGTTTTAGTTGGAGTTGAGAATGTAATTCCTTTCTCGATTGCATGGAAAGGAAGAGCTTTAATAAATTCAAAAATACCTGACTGTTTTGAATTGATTTGACCCAAAGCTTCGTAACCCAAGAAAATATTAAACACCTCTTCTTCAGCAGGAGAAGCATTCACCCAATCAATAAATTTTTCTGCTGTAAGTGGATATTCACACCATCCCCATTGAGAGAAACGATAATTGATATCATCGCTCAATTTACTATCGCGCACAAGCAATTTTGCTTTTGGATTAGCTATGCTTGAATATATGTAATGCGAACTCTTCCAACCCATTACATGTTTTGCATCTTCAATCATAATGGTTTTATAGCCCATACGATACACTTTATCGGCTATTTCGTCACTAAAGAGAAGCGCAGTATTAGCAAATACAGTAGGACGTTTACCAAAAAGTTCTTGGATTTTATCGGATTGCATTTTCACTTGCATTTCAAACTCATCGTCGTTATACAATGCCGCAATTGAGTGCCCATAAGGAGTCGCAAGAAATTCTACACTACCTGTCTTTGCCAATTCTTGGAAACTTTCTATAACTTCTGGAGCATATTGTTCAAATTGTTCAAGAGCAAGACCTGAGATAGAAAACGAAACGCGGAAACGTCCGTTTGAACTCTTAATCATATCAAGCAACATACGATTGGCTTCGAGATAAGATTGATCAACTGCCGTTGCCATAGCCGATTCATTGGCATAATCGTCATAATAGTAATGGTCATTACCTATTTCAAAGAAACGATAACGTTTAAGGTTGTATCTTTGATGAACGCGGAAACAGAGATTTATTGTTTTCATACTTATCAGATTTTTAGTAAATTCACAATTCACAATGCAAAATGCACAATTAATACATTATTTAGTTATATCAATTTATGTAAATTTCACTAATGAATTGTGGTTATGATTATAATTATATTATTCTATTCAAACTATTGTGCATTGTGCATTATTATAAACCAAGTACTTTGTCGTAGATTGCACGAACTTTTTGACCTGCATATTCCCAGCGTATTTTGTCAATTTCGGCTAATCCATTTTCGCGCAACGACTTGTACATTGCTGGATATTTAACTATAGCATGGATATAATCTGCCATTGCATCAATATCCCAATAGTCAGTCTTGATTGCATGATCGAGAATTTCAGCACAACCCGATTGTTTTGATATAATACTTGGTGTACCACATTGCATAGCTTCGAGCGGAGAAATACCAAATGGTTCAGACACAGAAGGCATCATATATACATCGCTCTCAGCCAACATTTCATAAACGTTACGACCTTTCAAGAAACCAGTGAAATGGAATTTATCAGCAATACCCTTTTTAGCAGCAAGACGTACCATTTTGTCCATCATATCGCCACTACCAGCCATCACAAAACGCACACCATCAGTCGAAGCCAATACACGAGCCGCCACCTCAACAAAGTATTCTGGGCCTTTTTGCATTGTGATACGACCTAAGAAAGTAATTACTTTGTCTTTACGTTCTGATTTATGTAATTCGTCAACAAAGTCGAGAGGTTCAACAGCATTATGCACTGTTGTCACTTTAGCTGGGTCTTGATGATATTTTTCAATTACAGTATTACGAGTTAAGTTCGACACTGTAATGATATGGTCGGCAGCATCCATACCCTCTTTCTCAATACGATAAACATCTGGGTTTACGTTGCCACGACTACGGTCATAGTCAGTTGCATGCACGTGAATGACCATTGGTTTACCACTAATACGTTTAGCAAAAATACCAGCAGGATATGTCAACCAGTCGTGAGAGTGGATTATATCAAAATCCAACGAATGTGCCAATACACTTGCCACAGCCTCATAGTTACCAATCTCTTCAAGAAGATTATCAGGATAACGACCTGAGAATTGGATACAACCTAAATCGTTTGTACCTATACGATTGAAATCATATTTAATTCCGTTACGGAAATGATAGTACGTATCAGGATGCAAGAACGAACCTATACGATTGTTTACAAAATCCCAATCCACATCGCGCCAAACCACAGGAACAGTATTAGCTCCTATAATGCGAAGAAAAGATTGATCTTCGTCACCCCAAGGTTTTGGTATTACGAATGTAATATCCATATCGGGCTGCATGCTCATACCACGAGTAAGACCAAAACTCGCAGTACCCAATCCACCCAAAATATGCGGTGGGAATTCCCACCCAAACATCAATGCTTTCATTTTATCAATTCACAATCCACAATAATTCATAGTTATTTATTGTGAATATTTTATACTTTAAGGTTAATAAATTCTTTACTCTTATCGCGCATTAAGCATTTCACATTGAGCTGCATGCACAATAGAAGCTGCACGCAAAACTTCAGCTACCGACATAGCAAAACTCATAGCTCCATGTCCACGGAAAGGAGGGTTTCCATCATACAATTCAGATAGTGTGCAGAGTGTCAACTCTTTCATTTCTGGTTCGAAACCTGCCATGATACGCAAAACAAAAGATACACCGCTCGTCTTATATACTTTGAGATAAGCCTCTACGAATGCCGCTGTTGTCCAAGGCCAAATTGGTCCGTTATGATAATTACGATCACGCTCCAATTCGCCACCTATATATTCAGGACGATACATGCCACTTTTTGGACTGAGGCTGCGCAAACCTTTAATTGTCAACAATTCGCGAGTAACTATATCTACTACTGATTTTTGTTGTTTACGGTCTAATGTTGAATATGGTAACGACACAGCGAACAACATATTAGGGCGCACCTCTTTGTTGCAGTAATCGCCATCTACATAATCATATAGATATGTACCATTCCAGAATTTCTTTACAAATGATTGACCTGAAATACCAGCTTGATAATCGAACAAATCAGCTTGATTATCAACCTTCAATTCGTTAGCCAATTCTGCAGCAAATTTCAACGCATTATACCACAATGCATTTATTTCAACAACATAACCAGTACGTGGCGTAATAGGCCAACCATTTTCAACAGCATTCATCCAGGTAGCTGGTTTTTCTGTTCCCCTGACATACAACAAACCATTGTCGTGTACAGAAAGATTTGAATGTTGCTGACGACGAATATAATTAACTATATCAAAAACTAATTGTCCATATTTAGTAGCTGCTACTTCAACTCCTTTTTTTGAGGCATATTGTTGAATTGCCCACACAGCCCATAGCATAACATCAGGAGCATCAATCTCTTTCAAGCGTGTTGTTGCAGGCTCGCCATTCATGAACTCACGCAAAGCCACTACAGCACGTTCCATTATTTCGTCAAAGACTTTATCTTTATCGGCATAGAGAGTAACTCCAGGAAGAGAGATGAATTGGTCGCGAGCACGATAATCGAACCAAGGACAACCCGCTAAGAGATAAGACCCATCAGACAAACAATTATGGAATTGGTCTGCCGAAGCCTTTAAGCAAGCCATAAAATCAGGACGTTCTTTTCGTGTCTCTTTTTCATCTTCAAACAAACGCTTCATTTTGCGAGGAGAGATGGCTTCTGTACCTGCTGAGAATACTATTGTTTCTCCTTTTTTGATAGATAGTTCAAAATAGCCAGGTACAAATAGGTCTTCTTTGAAAGCATAACCACGCTCTGCTTCTTTAGAATACTCTACTCCATCATACCAATTAGGTTCTGAAACCCATTCCATCTGTTTATTAGTCTGCATCACAAGGTTAGGATAACCCTCATACATACAGAATGATACTCCATTTTCAGTTTCGATATAATCGGTAGAAGCTACAGAATTTTTCTCAGTCAACTTATTTACACTACGGAATGCGAGGAATGGACGCAAACGCAAAGTTGTTGCCGAATGAGCTTCAAGAAGAGTATAAGCTACTAAAACTCGATTCTCATCAGACACCAAAATACGCTCTTTTTGCAAAATCACACCACCTATACGATAAATAGTCGTTGCAACAGATCCCATACGAAACTCGCGAATATATTTATGTCCACGAGGGCTATAGTAATCTCCTGCATATTTATGCAAACCTATATTAAATTCTGCTCCGTGTTGAATTATTGTTTCATCACAAGAAGATAATAAAACATGATTGCCCCCAAGATTTTCTACTGGGACAACCAACAATCCATGGTACTTACGCGTATTACAATCGACGATAGTACCACTTGAATAGGCTCCTGCACGATTTGTGCGCAACATTTCTTTGTCCAACGACTTCTCTAAGTTAGTCATCAAAAGCCTGTCAAATCTCAAGTAATTCATTGTATTAGATATTAATAGCTAGTAGCAAGTGTTTAAACTTACTAACTTTGCTCGTTTTTTTTTGAATTTTAATATTGTATTCTTTCTCAATCTTTACTACCTAAATGAATTTTGCCCTAAAGTTACAACTTTTTTTTGGAACTACAAACTTTTTTTATATTTTTTTGTTTTTTTAATATAATACACAAATAAAAGGGGGCATTGAAAAAGCTTCAATACCCTCTTTTATAATAAAAATTTTACATTTATTTTAAATTAGTTGTGCACGTATGTTCCGATTTTTTCGCCAGAAACTACTTTAACGAGATTGCCTACAGTATCCATATCGAAAACGATGATTGGGAGGTTGTTTTCTTTACACATTGTAGTGGCTGTGAGGTCCATAACTTTAAGACCACGGTTGTAGATTTCGTCGTATGTAATTTCGTCGAATTTGGTTGCTGTTGGATCTTTTTCTGGGTCGGCTGTGTAGATACCATCGACGCGAGTACCTTTGAGCATTACGTCGGCTTTGATTTCGATGCCACGAAGAGAAGAGCCTGTGTCGGTAGTGAAATATGGGTTGCCTGTGCCAGCAGAGAAGATGGCAACTTCGCCACGTTCGAGAGCTTCAACGGCTTTGTCGCGAGTGTAGAATTCGCCAATTGGCTCCATACGTACAGCTGTGAGAACGCGTGCTTTAACACCTTTTGTTTCAAGGGCAGAGCTGAGTGCGAGCGAGTTAATAACAGTTGCGAGCATACCCATTTGGTCGCCTTTGATACGGTCGAAACCACGACCTGCACCACTAAGGCCACGGAAGATATTGCCACCACCGATAACGATTCCGACTTGAATGCCCATACGTGTGATTTCTGCAATTTGGTCGGCATATTCAGATAGGCGTTGGTCGTCAATACCATGTTGTTTATTGCCCATTAGCGACTCGCCACTAAGTTTGAGAAGAATGCGTTTGAATTTCATAGTTGTTATATTTTAGTTGTTTGCTTTTATGATGAATACACAATGAGAGTGTGTATTGATTTATGACGGTTTCCTTGCTTGAAGGTTGCTTGCACCTTGCTTGAGGGTAAGCCATGAGAACACACAATGAGAGTGTGTATTTTTATTTATTTTTTTTCTGTAAATATTGCTCTGCTTTGAGTAAATCTTCGGGGGTATCAATACCGATGGTTTCGATATTTGTAGTGGCAGTTTGAATGGTTAGTCCATTTTCGAGCCAACGAAGTTGTTCGAGTGATTCAGATAGTTCGAGCGGTGTTTGTGGCATTTGTGTTATTTGTTTTAGCACTTCTACTCGATAAGCATAAATGCCAATATGTTTATAATAAGTGTGAAGTGATGCCCATTTTTCGTTTTCTTCGCCTCGCAAATATGGTATTACGCTACGCGAAAAATATATGGCTTGCCCTTGTGGATTAGTAATAACTTTTGGTGTATTTGGATTAGAAAGTGTGTCGAATGATGTATCGGATGAAAATGGTTTTATAAGGGTTGCTATATCGGTTTGCGGATTGTTGAAACATTGCATCAAAGAATAGATTTGCTCTTCGGCTATAAATGGTTCGTCGCCTTGCACATTGATGACTACATCTACTTCTATACCACAATTGATGTAAGCCTCGAGACAGCGATCGGTACCAGTACGATGTTCTGTCGAAGTCATCACTACTCTACCCCCGAATTGAGCAACTGCGTTGAATATACGTTGGTCGTCGGTGGCAACAACAGCATCTAATACATTTGACACACGTTCATAAACATGCTGAATTACAGGTTTTCCACCCAACAAAGCCAATGGTTTTGCAGGGAAACGAGTTGAAGCATAACGTGCTGGTATGATGGCGAGGAATTTCATAGTTTTAATACATATAGATAACTCTATCAACTACTGCACTTTCTTGACGGAAACGATTGATGGTGGTTACAACAAATGTAACTCGTTTTAATCCTTTATTATCAATTTTCGACAAATCAACTTCAGTATTAGATGTTTTCATCAAGATGTTAGCAGGATCATCTATGTCTATCTCACCTAAAGAAGCATCAAACATATATACTACGTAATACGCAACTTGATAGCCACCTTCGTCTTCGACAGCATCCCAGCGAAGTTTGCCGTTTTCAATGCGCAGATTGCGAGGTGCAGCAGAAGAAAAGCCTTTTAGATTATTGTTTTTGGGATTCAGAGCAGGATACTTGTAATAAGTTTGTTGAAGACTATCACACAAGCCTTGAACATTACGTAACAATCCTTTACAAGAAAAGAAAACAGCTCCACTTGTTTCGGGATGTTTTTTGTTCATTGCCAATTGACGACAAAGTTCATTTGGTCGTTTCCAAGCTTCTATTTTCCCATGACCCAAATTAGATGCCGACAAACCAATGTAAAGATTACGGCCAAAACTATTTTTACTCCACCAATCAACAAGTACCTCATAATCGGCTACTTTTTTCCCGATCTCCCAATAAAGCTGAGGAACTACATAATCAATCCATCCTTCACGCAACCAAAGTCGTACATCGGCATAAAGGTCATCGAAGTTTGTACATCCCGCCTGAGTTGCACTACCATTGATATCTTGGTCGGCATTACGCCACACGCCAAATGGACTAATACCAAATTCGACCCAAGGTTTTATGGATTTTATTGTAGCGTTAAGTTCTTGAATAATAAGATTTACGTTATTTCTGCGCCAATCATCTTTACTTACAAAACCACGAGGGAAGCATTTAAAAGTAACTTCATCAGGAAACTCTTCACCCGGCACACGATAAGGGTAAAAATAATCATCAAAGTGTACGGCATCAATATCATAACGAGTAACAATATCTGCGACTACTTTATTTAAGAACTGACGCGTTTCATCAAGGCCTGGATTGAAATAGTACTGTTTGCCATATTTCACAAACAATTCAGGATGACGATAATACAAATGATTATAAGACAATAGTTTCAAATTATCGACATTCAACACTCGATAGGGATTAAGCCACACGTGTACCTCTATATGGCGCTTATGAGCTTCGGCGACAGTAAACTCTAATGGGTCGTAAAAAGGTTCGGGTGCAATGCCTTGTTTACCAGTCAAGAACAACGACCATGGTTCTAAATCTGATTGATATAAAGCATCGGCTGTTGGACGAATTTGAAATACTATAGCATTGAAATTCAATGATTCGAGACTATCAAGAATCTCAATCATTTGCATTTTTTGAGAGTCGGGATCAAAACAACCACGTTGAGGCCAATCGATATTAGCCACAGTTGCTACCCATGCTGCACGCATTTCGTGCTTATTTTGGGCACTCAAACCATGCACAATGCACAATGCACAATGCACAATCAAAACAAACAATGCTTTTTTCATTTTTATTATTTTGTATCTTTTCCTGTATAGAATGTATAACCTATTGTATAATTGAACATTACGCCCATTGTAGCCGATTTACCATAACCGGGAACATACCAAACATATGATTTATCGGGAGCCGAAGTATGCAAAAATGTTTTAAGACGTATTGACCACCCTAAAGTAAGTCCTTTAAATAAATCGACTCGCACACCACCTACAACCTCCATCCAACCTGCATATTCTACCTTATTACCAAAATCTTGTATGGTTGATGTTCCCCAATATGGGTCGTTTATTAAAACGTTAGAGATGTTGTAGGCTACAGGAGACATGGCATAACGCAGACCTACAAAGGGATAGCATTTCACGGAACGTATGCTCTCATCATCATTAAATGGTTTTAGCATCCCATAGTTGAGCCCAAGTCGAAAGAAGGGGGCTTTCGTATCATAGATAATATCTGAAACTGCTTTTTTGTTCGCAGTGGCATAACCTATCTCGAATATTGGATAGATGCGTCGATAGAGATTGACATCTATCTGTAGTTCGTAACTGCGAGCTGTATTGCCGAGCAAAGATATAATTGGCGACCCTATATCGGCATGAACAGAAAGACCACGAAACACATCTCCTTGATATTGTTTCACTTTAGGCTTTTGAGGTTGCTCTTCTTCGCTATTATAAGACGAATTATTCATTCCGCTCATACCCGAAAATTGAGCAACTAAATCTGTGCACATAGCACACATCACATAGCACAATAACACTACAACAACTCTCTTCATCGCTGACTCAAATATATTTTAATGTTATTCTTAGACTGAAGATTGACTTCGGGAGAAACGACAACTATGGAGTCAATAGCATTAGTGGTTTGAGATATTCCGACAAGTGTATTCGTCACAACACATCCACACTCGAGTGATATAAACTCCTCGCTATTCTGATGATGAAAATCTATTGTGTCTAAAATTGCAACTATGCTTGTATCTTGCAGAGCTGATGTAATCAAAACAAAAGATGATATAGTATCGAGCTTTTGCAAGGGGAATTCGAGAGTTGATGTTGTTTGCGAATTATATATAAGCGAATCATTGTTGAGGCCGTGCAAAGAGATGGATGCCGAAAATTGTTCAGGCACAAATTGTTCCATCGATGTATCAAACACCATACGATAAATCTCTGCCTTCATCGAAAAGTTCAAATCTTGCATACAATTTTCTTCCGACGCACACGACATCAGACCAAGCACCAACAATATATATACCCACCCTCTTCGCATCAATATTGCTTCATTTCGTTTTTAATATAATCAATCGCTAAATCTATAGGTGATTTAGCATTTGATGCATATGCTGCCAATAGTAAATTGGCCAACTCCATTGCATCTGCCTGAGCAGTCAATTGAGAAGCACAAGTATTCACCAACTGTGTAAGACTTTCACGAGCATTAACAACTAAAGCCCATGCCTCACGACTAATGTATATCTGCTGAGATACATTATGGTCATACTCGTCGCGCACTGCTTGCAACAACATTTGCTGCAATTGCAAAACTGTCATTCCTGTAAAATCAAAACGCAACAACAACGATTTTGGTTCGATACGCGACAAAAACAACACTATACGCTCGTATGCTCTCAATCGTATAGGCAATACAATATCATTGTTTTGCTTGCGCCATTCGTATGCTCTACGCTCTGATTCTTGCTTAAAAAATCTGTTCATGAGCATATAAACCCCACCAAAAACAATTATTCCTGCAAGTAGAAATGCTATTAATATTTCGAAATTCATAATTCTTCAGCGATATGATATTTATTACGTTCGGCATTAGAGCGACTTACCAATTCGCCCACAAAGCCAGAAAGGAACATCTGTGTGCCCAACAACATCATCGTTAGAGCAATATAAAAATATGGAGTATCTGTAACAAGCGGTGCTGGCACGCCTTTGCCCAAGGCTATCAATTTGAGCGCCCCAACTGCTACTACTGCTATAAAACCAATAACAAACATCACACTGCCCCACAAACCGAAGAAGTGCATTGGCTGCTTGCCAAATTTATCAAGAAAATAGAGCGAAAAAAGGTCGAGATAACCATTAACAAAACGCTCCAATCCAAATTTAGAAACACCATATTGGCGTTTGCGATGAATAACCACCTTCTCGCCGATATTGGTATAACCTGCATTTTTTGCCAAATAAGGAATATAGCGGTGCATTTCGCCATACACCTCAATATTTTTAATAACCTCTTTGCGATATGCCTTCAAACCACAGTTCATGTCGTGAAGTTTCAACCCTGTGACACGACGAGCCGTAGCATTATAAATTTTTGATGGTATATTCTTCGTAAACGTATTATCATAACGCTTTTGTTTCCACCCCGACACAAGGTCGTAACCATCTTCCATCACCATACGATATAATTCTGGTATTTCGTCTGGTGAGTCTTGCAAATCGGCATCCATCGTGATGACAACATCGCCCTCAGCACGTTCGAACCCACAAAACAAGGCTGGCGATTTGCCATAATTGCGACGAAAACGAATAGCACGAACATTCTCCGACTTTGCCTTCAAGTTTTGAATCACTTGCCATGAATTATCCGTACTACCATCATTTATAAATATTACCTCGTATGAGAATTTATTTTCATTCATCACTCGTTGAATCCAAGCATAAAGCTCAGGCAACGACTCTGCCTCATTGAAAAGAGGCACAATTACTGAAATATCCATATTATGAATTGAGAATTGAGAATTAACAACTTTATCTGTGATTTTTATTCTGCTTTGAAAATATCTTGTTTCCTAACTATTGCTGCAACGATAAGGCCAAGCAATAGTCCTAATATCAAATTCAACCAAATAGCTTGAAGCGACATATTCAGTGGCGTCAGCATCTCTATTGTTTGTTCATAAACCTCGCCACTTATCATATCTGCCATCGATGTATTTTGCAATACCTGCATTGTCTCATTCAACTGATTTTGCAAAAAATCTGGCTTAATAAATTGATAAAAAACATAGCGCACCATGGCTGATATCAACGAGCCATACATGAATAGTTGCATCACATACCACAATGCCGAACCATAAGAGATTGACCCTTCCATTACATTCTCGCGACAATGAATAGCAAATCTATATACCGCATAAACGATAATAACAACGAAAATATACTGACAAAAAGCAAGACTTTTTATCGTAGTTACAAGGAAGTTAACCGAAAACAACAACCCCATTATTGCGCCAAAATTCATGGCATGTCGATTCATTTGTGCACCCATATGTAGCAATAGTATAAATTTTGACAAAGTTAATAATTTTTTTTGGTTCTACAAAATGATTTTTTTATGCAAAAAAGTGGTAAAACAGAGAATACTCTAAAAAACTCTATAACATCTAAAACAATATATGACACACTATCTCTGCAAAATATACAAAAAACAGAATTAATCAATAAACATTAATTTATCAATCAATTCTGTTTATCCTCATTTTATCTCAAGTATCGTAACCGTCTTACCTGCAAATTTATGGGTATCTCCCAATTTTGTTTTTTTACCTGTAACTACATCTTGCGCCACTTTACCCCGAATACCCATCTCATCAAAACGCACTAAATTGAGTTCGCGCGAGGTTTTATTGCTATTCACTACCACCATCACTGTCTGATTCTCTGTATAGCGGAAGAAACAATACACTCCATCATCGGGCAAGAAGTGAGTCATCTTTCCATAACACAATGCCTCCGATGTTTTACGGAATTGCAACACTGCACGAAGATAATCATGCACTTCGGCTTGTTGTTTACTACGCTGTGCTGGGTCAAATGCATTCACTTCATGATGTGCCCATCCACCAGGAAAACAGTGGCGTGCATCTTCATACGAACCTCCCTTACCATCTATCAATATCTCATCGCCATAATAATACTGCGGATAGCCACGCACGGTAGCCAACATTGCCATACCCATTTTAATGAGTTTTACATCATCTTTCACGGCATTCGAATAGCGCGCCATATCATGATTATCGAGCATATTCATCACCAATTGTGGATTTGGCAACGCAAAGTCTTGCGCAAAGTGGTTATAAAAGCGTATCATTCCCTTATCCCACGATTCCCCTTCAACGAATGCCATCTCCAACCAATCTTTCAATATAAAGTCCATTACCGACGGCAAATTCGAATCAAATCCATCGCGATTGTTATTGCCTGTTTGGAAATATGCCATCTCTGGTATCGACTTCACCCAACATTCGCCTACAAGATTCATCTTTGGATATTCCCTACGAATACCTGCCATCAATTGCGACGCAAGATTCAAGTCGTTATAAGGGTAGGTATCAACACGAAATCCATCCAAACCGGTCAACTCTGCCCAATAGATATACGACTGTAACACATAGTCAAACAAGAGTTTATTGTTATAATTCAAGTCTGCCATATTCACATCGAACCACCCTTTTTGGAATTGCTCTTTGTCGGCTTTCGATGCATGTGGATCTGTTGCTACTACAATTTTATAATTTGTGCGTGTAAACTCTGGCCACTGATTATACCACGACGAATCTGGCAAATCGTTATGCCACCAATGGCGTGGATTCACATGGTTTGGCACTATGTCCATAATGTATTTCAATCCATGACGATGACACTCTTCCACCAAACGTACAAAGTCGTCATTTGTTCCCAATCGTGGATCTACTTTATAAAAGTTTGTTGTCGCATAGTGGTGGTACGAATATAGTGTATCGTTGTCATCCAACAACGGTGTAGTCCACAATGCTGTCATTCCGAGGTCGGCTATATAATCCAAATGCTGAATTATACCCTCAATATCACCACCTTGACGTTGATGCAAATTCGTATTATCTACACCTTGTATATAACCTTTCACATTGTCATTCTTTGGATTTCCATTCGCAAAACGGTCTGGCATCAACAAATACACCGCATCTTGCGAGCCAAAGCTTTCACGCTCTGCCGACCCTTCGCGTCGCTCTTTCAATTCATATTTGATTGTCGCTGTCTTCAGTGGTCCACGCAACACTATCTCATACACACCAGCTGGAACATCCTTTGTGTCAAGATAAACAAACAAATAATTTGGATTTTCAGTGCGCTCTACTCTTGACACTTTCAACTCTTCACCTAATACACCCACCTGACAACGCCCTACTCCCGGACCATATATCATCAATTGCAATTCTGGATTATTCATCCCCGCCCACCACGATGCAGGCTCTACTCGTTCGTATAATTTCATCTTTTTCAATCTACCATTGCGCACTGGCAATGTCGCCATTACATCAATGCTCAATGCACAATGCACGATACACAATATTAATAAAAATGCTTTTTTCATAGTCAATTATTTTTCTGAACAGAAGTACATATTCTTCAAGTACATATTCTACAAATAACCTCATATATGTCACAATTTAAGGTTTGTACTTTAAAAAGTTATTATCCCCACAAACTATAAAATATAAATCACTATTTGTGGACCTAAAAACAATAAATTTGTACTTATGTTAAAAATTTACTATTAATTTTTCTCTTTAATAAACATCACTGTCACAGCACCTATCAACAAGAATGCGCCCGACAACACCATCATCCAAATCGCCTCTAAGCCGAAGAAGTGTTTCAACACTAAACCGCTGAACAACGCATTAATAATCTGTGGTATTGTAATGAAGAAGTTGAATATACCCATATATACTCCTGTTTTGCCAGTTGGCAATGCAGGTGCCAATATTGCGTATGGCATTGCCAAAATAGATGCCCATGCTATACCGATACCTATCATAGGCAATATCAACATTTGGTCGTTAGTGATAAAATACATCGAAATCAAACTAACACCACCAATCACCAAAGCAATTGCGTGAGTTGTTTTACGTCCCAATTTCTTCGAAATAGGTATCAAGCACAACGCAAACAACATAGCCACAAAGTTATAGACACCGAAAATCACACCCACCCAGTCGCCTGCTTGTTGATAAAGTGGCGATGTAGCATCTGATGTACCATAGATATGTTGCGCCACTGCTGGAGTTGTATACACCCACATGCCAAACAATGCTATCCACGAGAAGAACTGCACAAGACCGAGTTGTAACATAGTCTTTGGCATATTCACAAAGTCGCGGAACATATCTGTGAATTTTGCCTTCTCCTCTACCTCCTCTTTCGATGCAAACTCTGCCAACTCTTTTGGCGAATATTCGTTTGTATGTGTCACTGTCCACAATATTGTGATAATCAACACCGCAGCACCTACATAGAACGAGTAAACCAAGTTCAATGGCACTCCCGAAGCCGATGTAGCATCACCAAGACCAAACCAATTCAACATCACGTATGGCAACCACGAACCTATCACTGCACCCACACCAATCAAGAATGTTTGCACCGAGAATCCTACTGTCGATTGCTCATCTGGTAACATATCTGCCACCAACGCACGGAATGGCTCCATCGTCACGTTGATACTTGCGTCCATCACCATCAAAAAGCCTGCACCGATAAACACAGCTGGCAAGAAAGCCGAAAACACACCTGCATTTGGCATCAAAATAAGCGCAATAGCTGTCAAAATTGCACCCACCAAGAAGTAAGGACGACGACGACCCAATCTGCACCATGTTTGGTCGCTATAATGACCAATAATCGGTTGCACAATCATACCTGTCAGAGGAGCCACAATCCAGAACCACGAAAGATGCTCTACATCAGCACCGTATGTCTGCAATATACGACTAGCATTAGCATTTTGCAACGCAAAACCCATCTGAATGCCCAAAAAACCCATACTCATCGAGAGTATCTGTCCAAAACTTAATCTTGGTTTAGTTTTCATATCTTAACACAATTTACCTAATTTATTTTTAATGCGCAAAGTTACAAAAAATATCAACACTAACAAAATATCATTCTATACAATTCTCCTCATCTTCATTTCAACACCACCCATTTACTCTTATTTTCTTTAGTGCTTTTATCTATAAATCCATTGCTCCTTAAGAACGAAATTTCTCTCTCTACAGTTCGCTGAGACAAATCTAACTGTCTCGCCAAACTTTTAGCCGTATGAAAAACATTACGCTTTATCTCATTATATATGCGACTGTCGTTCTGTCAGTTCCGTCTCGCCAAGTGTCTCGCCAAGCACAATCCTAATTGCTATTTTTTTATTAAACTCTGACATCAGCTTACTCTCAAGATAAAAATCCCCAATTGAAAAATGAAATTTTAGTCGGTCAAACTTAGGGCAAGGCGCATACCGCTAAGATCGTTACGGTTGTGCGGATGTAAAGCTTTACGTGTCGACACTCGGCAGTAGCGATCAATGAAACTCCAATGTCCCCCACGCAACACACGAGAGTAGCCAAACCTAGCACCCTGCGGATTATATTGTGACAAATTACTATAATCTCTAAACCAATCATTACACCATCTCTTCAAATGTTTTAGGCTTAGCTTTTTCCTTCGTGGAAAATTACTATAATCTCCAAACCAATCATTACACCATTCCAATATACTACCACTCATATCATAAATTCCTAATTCATTCGGTTTTTTTTGTGCAACAGGATGACCAGAATAAGTTTGCCATTTCGAATTACCAAAATACCACGCCACATCACTCAAATTATTGCTACCTGCATACTTATATCCTCGAGAACAATTACCTCCTCTTGCTGCATACTCCCACTCTGCTTCTGTCGGCAAACGGAATTCTTTACCTGTAAGATATTTAAGGAGTATCAGAAAATCCTGACAATCAGTCCACGAAACTGAATCTACAGGTTTATCATGTCCTCTATATCTAGACGGATTATTCCCCATCACCGCCTCCCACAATGCCTGCGTCACTTGAGTTTCACCTATATAATAACTATCAAGCGACACTTTATGAGCCGGTTTTTCATTATCATACGCATCATCACCTTGCTCCGCTGTTGCCCCCATCATAAATTCACCTCCCTCCACTCTAATCATCTTAAATTCTACGCCTTTAACATTAAACACAAGACTACCATCTTCATTCGAATCAACAGCTATTTCCTCATTCTCCATTGCCTCACAACTTCCTGACTTTAATTTATTTTCCATACCAAATTTTAATATATTTACCTATCACAAAAATGCTTCTATTTCCTCTGCAAATATACAAAATTTTTTAGCGAATTGCAAGTCTTTCTAATACGGTTTTTATGATTTTTCAGAAATTAAACTTAGAGTATTGATTTACAATAGATTCAATATTTTTTCGGAGAAATATCGATCTAACAGAAAAGAACATACTACGAAACATACACGAAGGATATACGAAGGATATACGAAAGATAATTGTACCTCTGAACCTTACATAGCCTATCATATCCCTACTTCTATCTCCGCAAACACACACTCTCAGTGTGTACTACCCAACAGCAAGGTGCAAGCAACCTGTACCGAAGAAAACGGACATCATCAACAACCACTCTCATTGTGTATTTACCGCTCAATGTTCACCCCAAAAAACTTAATTATCGACACAGCTACACATCAATTTAACTACAATCACACACATAAACTACAAAATTAAATCAAAACTCTTGCAACTATCACAAATTTATCTTATCTTTGCACAATAAAAACAACATCATTCGTTAATAACTAATAACTAATCATTAATAACTAAATATAAATTATGGACGAAAGAGTAAAACCTATTATCAATAACGCATCTGACGACATGGAAGGTGCTGTTATGTTCCTCGACGAAGCTCTCGCTCACATCCGCGCTGGTAAAGCTAATGTGCGCATCGTTGACGGCGTACGCGTTGACTATTATGGCAGTATGGTGCCTATTTCAAATGTTGCAAACATCTCTACTCCTGATGCTAAAACTATCCAAATCCAATGTTGGGAGAAAAATATGATGCCTGTTGTCGAAAAAGCTCTCATCAACTCTGACATCGGTATCATGCCTGTCAACAATGGCGAGGTTATCCGCCTCTGCCTCCCTCCTGTAACAGAGGAACGCCGTAAACAATTGGTTAAACAAGCCAATGCTGCTGGCGAGGATGCTAAAGTCTCTATCCGCAACGCACGCCGCGAGGCTATCGACAAACTCAAAAAAGAGCAAAAGAATGGTCTCCCTGAGGATGTAGAAAAAGACGGCGAAGCAGAAGTACAAAAAGTTCACGACAAATTCATTAAAAAAGTCGAAGAAATGCTCGCTGCTAAAGAGAAAGAAATTATGACTATCTAAAATGTTTAGAGTTCAGAGTATAGAGTTTAAAGTAAAACACTATATCATCAGCCTCTTGATACAAATTTCTTTAAATATCAACAATTGCCTGAGGTGCTCCAATCTCAGGCAATTTGCCATTAAAAGCAACAGACTACTTCTGCTGCTCGTTGCGTTATGCACAATACCTATTTACGCTCAAAACACGTCTGACAAGCCAGACAAAACCAACTTCTCCCCTGTCTTAATAGAGGTATCCGAAGGACAGAAGGGTGAAACTCTCAACTCTCAACTCTCAACTCTCAACTCTAATCGTTGGGACGCCCTAATGAATTGGAATTTCATGGCTCTGCCCTACCCAAGCTATTCGCCCGAAACTTCATGGCAATTTGGTATCACTGGCGTATGGTATTTCCACACCTCAAAAAATAGCACACAATTCAGCGACCTCAATTTCGACATGGGCTATACGCTCAACCGCCAATGGTATCTCAACGCCAATTCGCGCATCTATTTCAACACCTCAACTCGTTGGTATCTCGATGCATACCTCTCTGCCAAACACTATCCCGACCTATTCTTTGGCACGACCAACAACATCGACTCTGTCTATAACCCTGCACTACGATACACCGCAAATTTCATCGACCTACAAGCTCGCCCAAGTTTCTATATATCAAAACATTGGCTCGCCGGCGCCAACCTCCGCCTCCGCTACGAAAACTCTATAATCGGTCAACAGAACAATAATTCTCAATTCTCAATTTTCAATTCTCAATTCCACAACGGTTTCGGCGAAAATATTTTTCTCGGTATTGGTGGCGCAATCTCCTACGACACCCGCTCTAACAACTACTACCCACTACACGGACTATTCTTCAAAACCACAATAACCTACTATCAACAAATCTCACTCAACAGTCAACAGACAACAGACAACGGACAACAGTCGTCGGCTAACTTTCAAATTGATTTAAGACACTACATACCCCTCTACCGCGAACTCATTATCGCATGGAATTTCCGCTCTGAATTAGCATTAGGCAACAACATTCCGTTCCAACTATTGCCTACTATCGGCGGTCAAGACCTCGTGCGTGGCATACGACAAAACAAATTCAAAAACAATACCCTATTCGCTCTACAAGCCGAACTCCGCATCCCTATTTGGAAGTTCCTCAAAGGAGCTGTATTTGGCTCGATAGGCGATGTTTACGACTACAACAATTGGCATTGGACGACACCCAAAATCGGCTATGGCATTGGACTCCGCGCCTGCATCCACCAAGCCAAAACTAACATACGCCTCGACATAGCACGCCAAAACTACTCAAACGACTGGAGTTTCTACTTCACCGTAAAAGAAGCATTTTAAACAATACGAAATAAAGAATTTTATTTTCTCTCAACACAAGTACAAAATATATTTATAGGACATTTAAGTTTTTTTGTACAATAATAGTTTCAATTGGTTTCTATTATTTTTTCTAAGTACAAGCCCTAAATCATGCATGATTGAAAAATACTATTTACTAATTAATCGCAAGGCTTGTACTTGAAAAATATCTTAAACCATCTTAACAAATCAAGCACAAATAAACTTCATGTCCCAAACAATAAGTATGTACTTCTGTTAAAATTAACAACAAATAAAGAGTAATTCTCAATTCAAAATATGCTTGGACTAGTAATCAAAACAACCGGAGCCGACTACCTTATTCACAACGAACAAGGCGACTTTATGTGCAAAATCAAAGGTAATTTCCGCATCAAAGGCATTAAAGCAACAAATCCCATCACCGTGGGCGATCGCGTGGAATTCGACCCCGAATCGGGCTATATCACCGACCTTCACGACCGCCGCAACTACATCGTGCGCAAACCTACTAACCTTTCCAAACAACTTCATGTCATTGCTGCCAACCTCGACCAATGCGTGCTTGTTGTAACTATCGCTAATCCTACGACTGCCACCACGTTCATCGACCGTTTTCTTGCTACTGCCGAGGCTTACAACATACCTACCACTATCGTTTTCAACAAGATAGACCTCCTCAATGACGATGAACTCGAATACCTCAAAGCGATGGACTATCTCTATCGTTCGATAGGCTATAACACTCTACAAATATCTGCCACACAAGGCATAGGCATCGACCTCCTCAATGCTCTTCTCCAAGGCAAAATCACTCTCCTCTCTGGCAATTCGGGTGTTGGCAAAAGCACAATTATCAATCAAATAGTGCCTGACTCACACGCACGCACAGCACAAATATCTGACTATCATCACAAAGGCATGCACACCACCACTTTCAGCGAAATGTATGCCATCGACCGCGAATCGTACCTCATCGACACCCCTGGCATCAAAGGCTTCGGTATGGTTGATATGGAGCTCGACGAAATATCTCACTATTTCCCTGAGATTTTCCGCATCTCTAAAGAGTGCCGTTTTGGCAACTGCTCTCATACTCACGAGCCAGGCTGTGCTGTACTCGAAGCCCTCAACCAACACCTCATCGCTCAAAGTCGCTACCAAAGCTACCTCTCTATCCGCGAAGACATCACCGAAGGAAAATACAGATAACAATGAGGAATTGAGAATTGAGAATTGAGAATTGAAAGTTGAAAGTTAAAAGTTGAAAAATTATTTTTTTAGACATAATGACATAAAAGCATATTTTTTCTTTTGCACAATGGTCTTGCTTTTTACTTCGTAAAAATCTCAACCCAAAAGACATATTCAATAAATGTAACTTCAAATCTGTCATTCATTTGCCTATGATGAAACTTTAGTTTCAGCAAGGCATATGTTGAAAAAATAAAGATTATGTCTTTATGTCATTCTGTCTCATTAATAATTATGACACATAAACTAAAAATTTTAACCTTACTAATACTCATTTCGTGCGCAGTCAGCGCACAGAAATTCATATACAACATTGACTTTCTCACCTTTTTCGACAATAGAGAAAGTCATATCCCTTCATACCCCTCAAAAACTCTATTCGGCACACGCCTATCGCCTGAAATTGGCGTTGAATTCAACGATTCTACCTACGGCAATCACCAACTCATAGCTGGCGTATCCTACATCCAACCCTTTGGATCTACATGGCGCGACATCAGCCTCAATCCAACTATCTACTACCGCTATCGCCAATATGGCTTCAACCTCTCATTTGGTTTTATCCCATGGCGCAACATCCGCACCTCCCTACCCGACTATCTTCGCAGTGACTCGCTCACTTATTTCTCGCCAAATATTCAAGGTGTACATTTTGGTTACGAATCACATCACGGATTTGCCGAATTCATCGCAGATTGGCGAGGTATGCAGTCGCCCACTACTCGCGAAGCTTTCAACCTACTACTCACTGGCGAATACCACCTCAATTGGTTTTTCGCAGGTGGCAATGCCCAACTGAACCATCTTGCTAGTCGCCTCAATGCCTACGATGGCGTATGCGACGACATCACAGCCCAGCCTTTCGTAGGTATCAACCTATCACAAATCACCCCACTCGACACTCTCGCTCTACGCACAAGTTATATATTTAGTTATCAACGCGACCGCAATAAAAACCAACTATTTATCAATCACGGATTTCTTGCCGAATTATCGATGAAATGGCGCTTTTTGGAAGCCGAAAACACGCTCTACATAGGCAACCCACTAATGCCACTATACCCTCAATATGGCACACTACTCAATCAAGGCGAAGCATTTTATCAATACTCAACATACAATAAAACCCAATTTTCCGTTTATTTATTGCAATGCCCTTTCGCCAACATCCGCTTCTCGTGGAATCTGCACTACACCCCACACCACCCCCTCGCCCATCAACAACTCATCACAGCACACTTCAATTTATCTGCACTAACAAATTAAATATAATTTAAACATAAGTACATATTTTAATTTTATCGGTCTATAAATTATAACCTGTTTGTTTTACAATTTAATAGGGACTATTCTTTTTTAAGTACAAGCCCTAATTTTATCGCCTTCGGCTCAAAGACCTTTGGTTCATAAAAATTACTAATTACTCTTTACTAATTAATCACAAGGCATGTACTTTTAAAAGAAACAAGAAAAATATCATACCCAACTATAATATCAAACCAACTTTTTATCCCAAAATTAAATATGTACTTATGTTAAAATAATAAAACAACAATGAAATCACGAATTCCCCTAATAATTCTCGCAGCCGTAATTATCGGCATATCAATCATCTTCACCAACCATCTTGCTACATCTATCGCAAAAGAAGAACAACGTAAAATGGAAACTTGGGCAGAAGCCACACGCCTACTGCTCAACGACGAATATTCCGACTTCATATTCCACATTATCGAACAAAACGAGAATATTCCAGTTATAATTGTTGACGATCGCGACCGCTACATCTCGGCACGAAACTTCAACGAACCAAAAATCAATATCGATGAATACTACAAAAAACAAATTCAACGTTTAAAAAACATCAATCCTCCTATAGAAATCAAACTCGACGAGAACACAAGTCAGTATATCTACTATGGTAATTCCAACTTACTCACTATGTTAGAGTATTTCCCATACATCCAACTCTCCATTATTACCATATTCCTAATACTCGTCATTTGGGCCCTATCGACCAACAAACGTGCAGAACAAGACAAACTATGGGCTGGCCTATCAAAAGAAACGGCCCACCAACTTGGCACTCCAATTTCGTCACTCATGGCATGGAACGAAATACTCAAAACCAAAATAGGCGACAACGATATGATTGTGACCGAAATAAACAAAGATATCGAACGCCTAAAAATCATCACTGAACGATTTTCAAAAATAGGTTCTATTCCCGAACTATCAAAACAAAACATCAGCCAAATTACCGAACAAGCAGTAAATTACATGCTAAATCGCACCTCTAAAAAAATCACTTACTCCGTCGAAGACTCCTCAACCGAACATATCTGCCTTATCTCCACCCCACTATTCGAATGGGTTATAGAAAACCTCTGCAAAAATGCCATCGATGCAATGGAAGGAAAAGAAGGCTCTATCGACTTCGAACTATTCAACCAAGAAGACACTCTTATAATCGAAGTAACCGACTCAGGACGAGGAATAGAACGAGGCAAATTCAAATCTATCTTTGAGCCTGGTTACACCACAAAACAACGCGGCTGGGGACTCGGACTCTCACTCGCCAAACGCATTATCGAAGAATACCACGAAGGCAAAATCTTTGTCAAAAGTTCCGAACTCGGACTTGGCACCACCTTCCGCATCGAACTACCAACCGTGGGAGTTGAGAGTTAAGAATTGAAAATTAATCCTATAGTTACTATAGTCGCTATAGTTACTATCACCTCTATAGCTACTATCACCTCTACACTTACCACACTCAAATCTCCTATATACCAACAACATAAATATCTAACACAAAATAATCACAACAAAGCTTTGCTATATCAATTATTTTTTGTAACTTTGCACCGCTTTTTATAACATGGACAAACTATCGCAATATACGCTCCAATTAAAGACTCTTTCGGTCGGAAATCATCATTATGAATTTGATTTAGACAATCAATTCTTTACTGATGTAGAAGGCCCAGAGATTCATGCAGGAGAAGTTAAAGCAGAAATAGAAGTCAACAAAACATCGCTCAATATCGAACTCAACATCACGCTCCAAGGCAAAGTTGAAACCACTTGCGACCGTTGTCTTGATGCTCTTTGGGTAGATATCGACGTAGAAGAATCATTATACATTAAATTCGGAAAATCTTATAGCGAAGAAAGCGAAGACTTAATCATCATTCCAGAGGACGAAGGAACGTTTAATATCGCTTGGACATTATACGAATTTTGTGCACTTGCAATTCCGATTTGCCACTCGCATCCCGATGGCGAATGCAATGCCGAAATGATGAATATTCTCAACCAACATAGCGTGCGTGAAATCGATGACGATGACGATAGCGATGATGATATAAAAACAACAGAGAATCACGAGGTTGACCCACGATGGGCTGCCTTGAAAAATATTTTTAACAACTAAACATTTTTAAGTTAAAACGAAATGGCACATCCAAAACGTAAACATTCGAAACAACGTACAGCAAAACGTCGTACACATGACAAAGCTGTAGCTCCTACACTTGCCGTTTGCTCAAACTGTGGTGCAATGCACATCTACCACACTGTATGCCCTGACTGCGGTTACTATCGTGGTAAATTGGCAATCGAAAAAAACGCTTAATCGTTTCGAATTAAAACAGTACAAAAGAGGCTGTGTCAAAAAACAATTTTTGGCACAGCCTCTTTTTAATGCGTTAGAACATCTAACGCATCGTCTTTTTTTTACCAACTATTACTCACAATAATATAAAGTCAATTCTGACAGATAAATTATTTATTATTTCGCGGATGATGAGCTATAACCTCTTCACGCAAATAATTCAAGTCTAAATGAGTATAAATCTCCGTAGTAACTAAATTTTCATGCCCAAGCATCATCTGTATCATACGTAAATTTGCACCTCCTTCCAACAAATGCGTAGCAAACGAATGACGAAATGTATGTGGACTTATATTCTTTTTTATACCAGCTCTCTCTGCAAGGTCTTTTACAATAATAAGTATCATCACACGAGTCAATTTTGCCCCCCTACGATTAAGGAATAAAAAATCCTCATTTCCTGGCTTAATATTCAAATGGCAACGATCCTCTAACCAAAATCCAATTTGCTTTATTGACTCTTCACTAAGAGGAACAAGCCGTTGCTTACTTCCCTTCCCCTCAACCAACATATATTTCTCATCTAAATGTACGTTGCTAATCTTAAGATTTATAAGTTCACTCACACGCAATCCCGACCCATACAAGACTTCAATAATAGCCAAATTACGTTGTCCTTCATCTTTTGATAAATCAATCACATCCAACATACGTTCTATTTCTTCCAAAGTAAGCACTTCTGGCAATTTACGAATAGCCTTTGGTGTTTCTAACATAAGAGTCGGATCCACATCAATTATATCGTTATAAATAAGAAATTTATAAAATGACTTAACTCCAGATATAACCCTACCTTGAGAGGTTGCAGACAAACCTAATTCACCCAATTCTATAACAAAATCAATTAAGTTCTCCAGTTTAACCTCAATAGGACTAATTTTATGCGAATCAAGATAATCAAACAACAATCCAATATCATGAAGATATGCCTCTTTTGAATTTTCCGATAATCCCTTTTCTAATTTAATCCAATTAGTATATTTATGTATTAAATCACTCATAAAGTCCTATATTTTCACCCACCAATATGAAATAAAATTATATAGATCCTAATTTACCTATATCAAAGCAAATATCATTTTTTTATATTCAACTCATTAATTATATTTTTAACAATAAGTTCATCCGTCACATCACGACTATATTCATCAATAATAACTGCACCTCCCATCGAAACACGAGATTTACGAAACAGCATGCCACTTTCACGTTTAGAACGCCCTGAAAAATGAAACTCACGAGCTCCTGTTTCTCTTGCAATTTTGGCTATATTATTAGCATTCACACCACATCCTGGCATAATAATAATCCTATCGCCTGCCCTATCTACCAACTGTTTCAAAAGCTCAATCCCCTCATCTGCTTTAGGCATCTGCCCTGAAGTGAGTATTCTATCACATCCCAATTCTATTATCTGCTCAAGAGCTTCAAAAGGATTGCGACATACATCAAATGCTCTATGAAATGTCACAGAAAGCCCTTTTGCCTCAACCATTAACTGCTGCATAAAATTCATATCTACATCGCCTGATGCAGTCAAAACTCCAAACACAACACCATCCACACCCAATCTACGAGCCATACGCACATCCTCAAGCATAATCTCTTTTTCTAAATCAGAATAAAGAAAATCCCCACCTCGTGGACGAATAATAACATGCAATTTTGTAGTATCTAGCACTCTACGAGCCACAACGATATCGCCATACGAAGGTGTAGTACCTCCTTCTGGTATCCCTGCACACAACTCTACTCTATCCGCACCTGCTCGTTGTGCCTCCACACAACTCTCTACCGAATTGGCGCAATTTTCAAATTTATACATAAAAATATAATTAAGGTAAACAAAAAAATCACACAATCATATTAAGTGCAGAAGGGATAATTTCGGCAGTATATGGGCCATGTCCTTCAAGCATAATTCCATCTGTTTCAATAAGAAAAGATTGGCGATTTTTTATCTTGAAGCGTTTGGTTGTTTTCATTGTACAAGCTGGATGATTCCATAATTCGCCACGAAAGAGATAAATAAGTGCTGTTAGAATGATTTTAAATGTTGGACGTGGTATCATATTGGTATGAAACAATCCATCAGTTGGGTCGGCTGGCACTTGTTTTAGTCCACCACCCGAATAACATCCATTAGCAACTGCTATTGTAAAGACATCATCTTCAATAGCTTCATCGTCATAGATTAGTTGCATTTTGGTTGGTTTCCACTTAAATACCGCAATCAAAAGACTTAATGTATATACCCACGAATGACCACCATAAATGCGCTTCATACGGTCTGTCACTTGACACACTTGTGCATCGAAACCAACTCCCATACCATTGAGAAAATAGCGTTTGCGCTCTTCGCCATCAACATAATAAGTAAGGCATCCTAAATCAACAGAAACTCTATTAGGTTTGTAAAAACGATCAGATAATTTACGCTTAGACTTATATAACCCCCAATGACGCGCCCAATCATTACCTGTGCCGTATGGGATCAAAGCAATAGAAACAGAACTTTTATCTTCTATGTTTGACGTATATATGCCATTAACCGCCTCGTTGATAGTACCATCACCACCAACTAAAAGCAAATTACGAAAACCTCGTTCAACAAGATAACGAGCTAATTCAGTAGCATGCCCTGCATATTCTGTAGTCCACACTTGAAATTCTATTTCAGCACGTTTTAAAGTACGATACATCTTCACCCAATCACGACGCAAACGTTGTTTGCCTGCTTTAGGATTGATGATTACAGCCCACTTTTTATTTAATTCATAATTATTCTCTTTGCTCATGACCTTTGGTTCTTAATGCATAATTAAAGATTTTTGCTTTGCTCGGCAAAATAAATAAATTTCTTTTGCTATCGCATATCCCTATTTTGAGAGAATTTGGTCCATAATTGTTATAGCTGCCATAGCACGAACTACAGATACGGCACGTGGTGCTACACAAACATCGTGGCGACCAGTGATTTGGAGTGCAACAGGTTGTTTGGTGTCTGTGATTGTACGCTGAGGTTGAGGTATTGAAGATACAGGTTTGAATGCAACACGGAAATAGATTGGTTCGCCCGTAGTGATACCACCCAACAAACCACCTGCTCGATTAGTATTAAATTTTACTTTACCCTTTTTAATCAGCATTTCATCATTACTTTCCGAACCTTGTGCAGCAGCAGCCGACATTCCTAATCCATATTCAAAACCTTTAGCCGCAGGAATTGACATCATAGCCAACGCCAGTTCAGCCTGCACTTTATTAAACATAGGTTCGCCGACTCCAACTGGAACTCCTTTGATTTCACATCTCACAGCCCCTCCAATTGAATCCCCCTCTTCGCGCACTTGTTCAATCAAATCAAGCCAGAGAGCTTCGGTAAATTTATCGGGACAACGAAGTGGACTTTTGTCAACATCGTTACCATCGGTTTGATCTGGGATAAGAATAGGGCCGATTTGATCTACATAAGTTTCGATAGAGATGCCTTGCGTAGCAAGATATTGTTCAGCAATAGCTCCTGCAACAACTTGTGCCACAGTAGTACGAGCCGAAGCGCGTCCACCACCTCGATGATCACGAATGCCATAGCGCATATCATAAGTATAATCGGCATGACCGGGACGATAGATGTGCTGCAATTCGGTATAGTCTTCGCTACGAACATCTTTATTACGAACAAAAAAAGCTATGGGTGTACCAAGAGTTTTACCCTCATAAATACCTGAGAGAAATTCTACTTTATCTGCTTCGTTGCGTTTGGTTGCGCCCGCTACATTTTGAGGAGAACGCAAAGCAAGTCGATGTTGAATAGCTTTGAAATCGATGCGAAGTCCTGCTGGACATCCATCAATAACACCTCCTACAGCAGGTCCGTGACTTTCACCAAAGGTTGTCAATCGGAATATATGACCGAATGTATTCATTGAAATTTGAATATTGAATATTTATATTTTACTCAAAATACACACTGAGAGTGGTGACTGTTTTCTTGCTTGCAGTTTGCTTACACCTTGCTTAATATTAAATGAAAGAATACACACTGAGAGTGTGTATTCTTATTCATATATAATTAACAGCATCCGCCACCACAACCAGAGCATCCGCCTTCACCACAAGAGTCGCAAGAGCAACCGCCACCACAACCATGGTGCATCATTGCGTGAAGTTCTTCTTCTGATGGTTGAGTTACGCTGATAATACGACCTGAGAAATAGAGATCTTCACCTGCAAGTGGGTGATTAAGGTCAACTTGCACAGTTTCAGCTTTTACCTCTACAATTTCAGCATTGATACGATTACCTTCATTATCCACAAGCGGAACAATTGCCCCTGGGAACACTTTTTCATCGTCGAATTTACCATCAATCATGAAAATATTTTTAGGGAGTTCGATAACGCTTTCGTCTTCATATTCGCCATAAGCATCAACAACAGGAATCATAAATTCAAATTTATCTCCTTCGCCAAGTCCTTCAAGGTTTTCTTCAAATTTAGGCAACATCATACCCATACCATGGAAGTATTGAAGTGGTTGTTCTGGAGTAGTTTCTTCCATGAGTTCAAGTTCACCATTTTCTGCTTTTACAGACAATTTGTACTGCAAAATAACTAATTTGTTTTCTGAAATTTTCATTTTTCTTTAGATTTTTAGTAGCGAATAACAAGTAGCACAACTACAAGTTTCGCTTGTTAGTATATTTTTATTATTATCTCTTATCGAGCCAATTGATATTTGCGCTTCTACCCGAACGTTTTTCATATTTGAGATCGCGTAACATAGAAGCATTGGCGCCAATTGTAACCATAAACGATTTATACAATCCAAACGGCGAAACTGACGCAGACAAAGACCAACAATGCAAATCCCTATAAATCGACATTGACGTTTGGGTAATCTTCCAATTTTCGAGATCCACAGAACCAGAAAAGTTCATACGCCACTTCTCGGCTGGCTGAATACTACCACTAAATGTAAGGTTATGTGTATATTTCAACTTATATGCCGACGTATTAGGATTATAAAACTCTTTGGTCATTTTTTCAACAAATCCAAATGAGTAATTCACAGTAAAACTCCAAGGAATTTTTAAAGGAGCATAACCACCTCTATCTTCTTTGTCTTCTTTATCTGTTGTTTCTTCGTCTTCATCTTTATCTCCAAATATATTGTCTATTGGTTCACCTGTAATTGGATCTCGCTCAACATCTATAGCTGCATTAGGGTTCAAGGGATCTGCCATTGCATCATCCATCAAATTATCATCCTCCTCATCATCTTTTGTTTTTTTCTTATCTTTTTTCTTAAATGTATCATTATTAAATGTATAAGAAAAACTTGTTCGTGTACCTTTGAAATGCATCATCTCGCCATGATTCCAGTGAAGTTGTCCTGTACGCACAATATTACCCGTCTCATTAGGCAGATAGCGATAAGGATCAAATTGTCCGCTTAAATTAAGCGAAAAACGTTTTGTTAATTTTAAACGTAATGCCACCGACAAATTACTCCAATTCATAGAATCGGCTGCAAAATTATAACCCCAATTCAATGAAAAATTATCAATCAAACTAACTTTTTTGTACGCAAGTCCTGTAGAATCACTCTTATCCTTAACTTTCATCTCTACGTTATTTTGCAAACCAAAACTAAGTGTTGATGATACCCCTCGACCTGGCACTCCATACATTCCCTGTGAATATGGCGAATAAACAACCTCTTGCTGAGATATTGGATGCACGCTATTTTTATCTACAATAGTCTTTGTATATGAATCATAAAATCCAAACAAATCAGACTCAAAATCAGGATGATATGAAAAACTAATCGAAGGTGTCATGACATGACGAATCCTATCAACATAATCACCAAACCACTTACGAAACGGAGTATAATAACCATATAACTTAGTTGACAATGAAGCATTTGTAGAGAAATCATACACACGATAAAATCCGTAAGTAGTATCTTGCACCTCTTCTTGTCGAGTGACATCCCAATCGCGATTGATGCGATTGAAATACCAACGCTCATTATAATTCTCACTAATTGAGAAATTTATATATTTAAAAAACGTAAAAGAAGCCGAAATAGGCAAAGTATGTTTCACACCATTTTTCCAATCACGAACAAAAGAAGAATTAAACAACATATTCTCTTTAGTCGTAATACTATTACTTGCCGTCATCGAATAACTCAAACGTATCTTTTCATACCAACGCTCCTTACCTATCGGTTTTTTGCGTTTAAAAGGATAGACTTGCGACATATTCACACTCAATGTCGGCAACGTGAGCGAAATAGTAGAGTCTTGTGTTCGTTGAGTTAAAGAGGCATTAAGCGACACACTCCACGGACTTTCAGGGAAACGCTGAGTATAGTTTATACTCGAACTTGTAACGTTTTTCGACTGCTCTGCTGGATTATAATAATTATTGATATTACTTGTGTTATAACCACTTGTCGAAAAATCAACAGAAGCAGAGAATGATGAATATTGACTTGCTTTAGAATCTTGCTGATGTCGCCACGACACTCGGAAATTCTTAGATTTACTATAATCTGGCAAACTCTTTTCACCCCTAACATCTTCACGATAAGAGAGATTAAACGAACCACTAAACTTATAACGCAACCTATACTGACTTGCCAAACTTAGCGCCCATGTACCTTTTGTAAAATATTCGCCCAATATCTCTAAATCCACATAATCATTTATGGCCCAATAATATCCACCATTTTTAGCAAACAAGCCACGCTCCAAATCTTCCCCAAATTGAGGCATAATAACACCCGAAGCATACTTCTGTGTCATCGGGAAAAATCCAAATGGAACTGCCAACGGCAATGGTACATCAGCCAACACAAAATACGCTGGTCCGGCTGCGATACTCTTACCTGGATTCAACTTTGCCTTTGTCAATTGAAGATAAAAGTGAGGATGATCATGATGGTCGCAAGTAGTATATTTTCCTCCCTTCATAAACAAACTCTGATCCTCAAACATTTTTGTCTGATCTGCAATAATATGCCCCTCGTCTTGCTGCGTTACTACTCGGCGAACAAAAGCCTTCTTCGTCTTGAAGTTATAACTCATATATTTCGAGTTATATGTCTGTGTTCCATCACTAAACACAGGATCACCAATAGGATTACCCACCGAATCGACTGTCCCTATCGCATAAATAGTAGAACTATCTATCTTAAAACGAATATATTCAGCCTGCAACTCTATAGGTTTAGCCTGCATATACTTAACCTTTCCATCGCCATACAAATACCCTGTTCCATCCATCAAAAACACAATAGAATCTCTCGCTTGGTACTGTACCTCAGCCTCCAACATCTCCTTTTTCGGTGCAGATGCAGAATCCATAGCCACACTATCAACATCAACATCCACACCCAAACTATCAACACCAACACTATCTACTACCAAATCCACAGAATCCAAAACAGACGAATCTGACATTATTGCAGACTCAAAAACAGAGTCATTTTGCGATACAACAATAGCATTGGCATCAATAATTCCTAAAAATAGAACAAAGATACCAACTACAAAAAACACTTTTTGTAAATATAACCTACTGTTTATCAAAAACTTTTAACCTATAAAATATATTTATCGCAGTTTACATAAAATTAACGACAAAGATACTAAAAAATTGGGACATAATCTAACTTTTTTAAGCTTTTTACATTTTTTAGCATCCCCTATTAACATCTATTATTTTTTCTCATTTTTTCACAATTGAAATATTGCCTATGTTACTTTTTTTTTATAATTTTGCAATATATTTACCCTTTTATTTATGAAACTAAGACTCAACATATTATCAATATTCTGCACACTTTTTGCACTGACTATTTCTGCAAAACAATTCACAGTTGTGCTCGACCCTGGGCATGGAGGCAAAGACCCTGGAGCTGTAGGTAAAAAAGGACAAGAAAAAAACATCAACCTCAATGTTGCTCTCGCTGTTGGCAAAATGATAACAGAAGCTCATCCCGATGTAAAGGTGGTATATACTCGTAAAACCGACAAGTATGTAACACTACAAGAGCGCCCGAATATTGCCAATCAAGCCGATGGCGATTTATTTATCTCTATCCACACCAACGCTAGCGAATCAACAAAAGCTTATGGTGCAGAGACATTTACATTAGGTCTTTCAAAATCACAAGCCAACTTCGAAGTCGCAAAACGTGAAAACTCGGTTCTCCTACTCGAAGACGGCAACAAAGAGACATACCAAGGATTTGACCCTACCTCACCCGACTCATACATCATGTTTGAGTTCATGCAAAGCAAATATATTGACCAATCAGTTGAAATTGCATATTACATTCAAAAGGAATTTGTTGAAGTAAAACGTCTCGACCGCGGTGTACGCCAAGCTATTTTTTGGGTACTACACCAAGTCAAAATGCCAAGTATATTAGTTGAATTAGGATTTATTACAAATCCATCAGAAGAAAGTTTTTTAATCTCAGAAGAGGGACAAAAAAAGATGGCGACTTGCATCTATTCAGCTTTCAAAAAATACAAACACGAGTATGACAAACGCACCATCACGACCCCACAAATAGAACAAACAAAACAAGAAACAACACAAACAGAACAAACCGAAACACCAAAAACAACAAAAAAAGAGAAGAAAAAAAAGGAAGCTTCTATAACAAAATCTGAAACAAAAGCAGACTCCTCTTCAACTAAAATAACCTACAAAATTCAAGTTTTTAGTTCAAGAACTCTCATCCCAAAAAACAATTCTGACTACCGCAAAATCGCTAACTATCAACCTATTTCACATTTTATCGAGAACGGATGGTATAAATATACATGTGGTGATTCCCACACATTTGCCGAAGCTCAAACAAAACTTAAGGAAATACAAGAATTCTTCAAAGATGCCTTAATTGTCGCATTCGAAGGCGACAAAAAAATATCACTCAACGAAGCAAAGAACAAAGAGCCAAAACCAGAACTACCAACAACAAAAGTAGAATCTAAAACACACAATATCACATTTCGCATACAAGTCTTTAGTTCACGCAACGAAGTACCAAAAGACAATTATGATATGCGTCGAATACAAAAATATACACCTATCCACCATTTCATTGAAAACGGATGGCACAAATACACTTGCACCGAAACCTCATCGTACGATGAAGCAAAAGAAAATCTCAAAAAAATAAAAGAAATGTTCAAAGATGCAGTAATCGTTGCCTTCGATGGCGATCAAAAAATCTCAATCCAAACTGCTCTCGAAAAACTTAAAAATTAAATATCTAACATCGAACAATAATTTTCGATACTCACTACTAAACATCTAAAATATGAAAAAAACATTATTTACAAAAGAGGTCAAAATCGGACTTGCTTTTGTCTGCGCATTAACTTTCCTCATTTGGGGTATAAACTTTCTCAAAGGCGTAAACCTATTCACTCCAAGCAATCACTATTACCTTAAATACGAACGCATCGATGGTCTTGTAGTCTCTAATGGTGTCTTTATCAAAGGCTATAAAGTTGGTCAAGTACGCAACATCAAGTACGATTTCTCACAAAAAGAATCATTCGTAGTTGACATCTTGATGAATCAAGATATCAAATTGCCTAAAGGCACAATAGCTTATCTTTTCGATGAAAGTATGCTCGGAGGCAAGGGCATCAACCTCGTATTTACAAAAGACCCCGACTTCCATACATCAGGCGATACCCTCATCACCGACACCGAAAAAGGATTAATGGCTTCTATGGCTGATATTGTACCATCTATCCAATCAACAATTAATCACGCCGACTCGCTCATTCTTTCGGTTAATAACCTCATCAATTCATCAGAAATTCAACGTAGTCTCAATAATTTCGAATCTATCACTACTGAACTTCACAAAACATCTCGTGGATTAACCAAAATGATAGATGAGCAATTCCCTCCTATTATAAATAATGTAAATGCAATATGCACCGACTTGAAATCCGTAACAGAACAATTAAGCACCGTACAATACAACGATATTATCGAATCACTCGACTCTACTCTTGTAAATCTCGAAGAATTCACTAACCGTATAAACTCTCCAGATGGAACACTCGGTTTATTACTAAACGACAAAGCCCTATACAACAATATAGATGCAACCGTAAACAGCGTAAATAGTTTATTAATTGATTTCAAAGATGATCCAAGACGCTATTTATACCCTTTAGGAAAAAAGAAAAAGAAACAATAAACCTCAACTAATCCAACATTGTTATTTTAAATTAATCCAAATAACAAAATATTTGAAAAATTATATTTTTCAAGTACAAAACACAATAAAAGTCCAATAATCAAGCATTTTGGACTTTTATTATGTTCTAATATCAAATATCATAACAATATACCAAAACACTAACAATCAAAAACTTACCTTCATACAACTTCATCAAAAACTCTTAAAATCAACCATTTACAACAAACAAATTGAATATAAACAAGATAGAGTTTTTTATTCGTCTCAATTTAAAATAAGGCTTTTGTAATTCAAAAAAAATTACGAAATTTGTATCGAGAATCCTCTATAGATTTTATCTATTTTAACTTCCTAAACATCAAGTCAATTTAAGTTTTTTAACCCTTCATTGAATATTTGAAGGGAGAGGATTTAAGCGAAAAAAACGAAAAAAAATATAAATGGAACAACATGTAGAACTTTGGAACCGCTGTCTCTCTATCGTGAAAGATAATGTAGGGGAATCAATGTATAGCACTTGGTTCACCCCTATCGTGCCATTGAGCTACAATGACAATAAATTCGTTGTACAAGTTCCATCTCAATTTTTCTATGAATATATAGAGGAGCAATTTGCATTTTTGTTGCGTCAGGCGCTCAATCGTGTAGTTGGTCAAGAAACCCAATTGTTGTATCGCATAATGATTGACCATAGCAATACTAACAATGGTTCTACTACTCTTCCTACTGCAGACACACCTATTAAACAAAATGTACCGACCAATGCCCCTGTAAATACACCTTTTACAAGCATTGAAAAGACTACATTTGATCCTCAGCTCAATCGCAACTACAATTTTGCGAACTATATAGAAGGAGTAAGCAATCGTTTGGCTCGTTGCGCTGGTCTCAATATTGCAGAACAACCAGGACGTTCTATATTCAATCCTATATTCATTTGGGGAGCATCGGCAGTAGGAAAAACCCACTTGGCAAATGCTATCGGTCTTGCCGTGAAAGAGAGATACCCAGAAAAACGTGTGCTCTACGTGTCTGCCAATCTCTTCCAAATGCAATATACAGATGCCTCTGTAAAAAATCAAAGAAACGATTTCCTTAGTTTTTACCAAAGCATCGATGTACTCATAATTGATGATGTACAAGAATTAGCAGGTAAAACTCAAACACAAAACACATTCTTCCACATATTCAACCACTTGCATCAAACAGGCAAACAACTCATCATGTGTTGCGACCGCGAACCTAGCAAACTCGAAGGTATGGAAGACCGCCTACTCAGTCGCTTCAAGTGGGGTTTAGTTGTTGAAGTTGAAAAACCTGATTTTAATCTCCGCAAGGCTATCCTTCAACACAAAACATACAAAGATGGTATAATTATACCTGAAGATGTAATTGATTATATAGCTGAGAACGTTACAAGCAGTGTACGTGACCTCGAAGGTGTACTTATTTCTCTTCTTGCTCACTCTACATTGATGAATGCCGAAATCAACATCCAATTAGCACAAAAAATTGTTGGCAATGTTGTCGAAATGCCTACTATAGAAAAAGAAGACGTCACTGTTGACAAAATATGTAATATTGTGTGTCAATACTACTCGCTCCCTCTTGAGGCAATCAACTCAAAAAGTCGCGAACGCAAAATTGCAGAAGCTCGTCAAGTTGCAATGTATTTAGCTCGCACATATACAAATACATCATTGTCTGTTATTGGACAATCAATGGGCAAACGCGACCACACAACTGTTCTTTATGCATGCAAAACAGTCCAAAATCAAATGGATGTTGATGCTACATTCAAAGCTCGCATTCATACACTTGAAACTCAAATACAACAAAAATAGAATTTTAATCTTACAATAAAAAGTAAAATAGCAAGTAATCTTAATCTTAGGTTACTTGCTATTTTACTTTTTATTTATTATCTTTGCATACAGAAAACAACAAACACTAATAATATGAAAAAAATATCATTCTCACTATTAATATTTATCATTCTACTACTCATCACCACCACTATTCTCGAAAAACTTTATGGCACGCCATGGGTAGCATCCAACATCTATGGCTCAACATGGTTTCTTCTTTTATGGGCTATTCTTACTATCTCTGCTCTCATCTATATATTCCAACGCCACTTATACCGACGCCCAATTACTCTACTTCTTCACCTCTCTTTTGTCTTAATTCTCATCGGTGCAACCATAACCCACTATTTTGGAATTAACGGACAAATCCACCTCCGCCTCAACGAAGAGCCAAAAACTACATATATCGATACAAATTACCAAAAACAACAACTACCTTTTACAGTATCTCTCAACGATTTCCAACTCATCTACTATCCAGGCACAACCAACCCTATGGATTTCGTTTCTCACATAAAGATACAAGAAACACAAAAAAACTCTCAACTCTCAACTCTCAATGAACAACTCTCAATGAACAACATCCTAAAATACCGCAATTATCATTTCTATCAATCGTCTTACGATGCAGACCTCCAAGGTTCAATCTTATCTATATATCACGACCCATACGGAATAACCCTCACCTATATCGGCTATTTCCTCTTATTTGCCTCAATGACACTTTTTTTAATCCAAAGACTAATTAAAAAATGAAGAAACTCTCACTTCTATTCATAATTGTGCATTGCGCATTGAGTATTGTGCATAGCCAAACCACTCTACCTCACGATGTTGCCAACGAATTTGGCAACCTTCTCGTCTATCACAACAACCGTATTTGCCCTCTACAAACCCTTGCTCGCGACTATACCATAAAACTCACAGGTAAAACCTCTTACAAAGATTTTACTGCCGAACAAGTTCTCATGGGCTGGTTTTTCTATTACGAAGAATGGCGCAATGAACCTATGATAAAAATCAAAGGAAAAGAAGTACAACAAACTCTTGGCATCGAAGGTAAATACGCCTCATTCAACGATTTCACATCCACTCAAGGCTATAAACTCATAGGCTCACAAGGTAAAAACTACTCCGCTGCCGACGAAAAATACAACCTTATAATAATGCACCTAACTGGATCATTGCTAAAAACATTTCCATATAACAATGCACAATGCACAATGCACAATGCACAATCAAAAAACACCACAAATCACGATAATTGTGAATTGTGCATTGAGAATTGTGCATTGATTAATTGGTTCTCCCTCAACGACAATCTCCCAGCTAACATGCCACAGGCAGAAAGTCTCTTTATTCGTAAATCAATGAGTCTTATTGCCGACTATATTGCACACAAACAATACAATGAAGCAATTGACCTAATTCGCAAAATCCGTCTCTATCAAGAGAGTCAACTCGGCACTTCTGCCCCTTCTAAAGCGCGCATCTCGGCCGAACGCATTTATAATCACCTCAACTACAATCGTCCTCTTGCCATGGCACTTATGACCATAGGCATTCTACTCTACATCGTATCTATAATAACCAATAAAACACCTCGTTGGGCGTGGTTTATACTTGCACCAACAGCCCTATACCTACTCTTTTCCATCTCCCTACGAGGCTATATTGCAAACCACTTTCCTCTATCCAACGGCTTCGAAACTATGCAATTCTTAGCTCTAATTTCTGCAATAACACCATTTATATGTAAGTTATTAAACAAATTCAAACTTTCAACTTTCAACTTTCAACTTTCAACCTTCACATTGATATCTGGCATCGCCCTCATGGTAGCCACAATGAGCGAACTCAATCCTCGCATCACGCTACTCATGCCCGTACTACAATCGCCATTACTATCAATCCACGTGATGGTCATAATGATATCCTACGTCCTATTTGCCATTATAACATTAAATGCTATAGTCAATCTTATAAAAATAAAAACAAACTCTCAATTCTCAACTCTCAATTCTCAACTCCCAACTCTCACCTTCGCTCTCTTCCTTCTCACTGCAGGCATATTCATCGGTGCAATATGGGCAAATGTCTCATGGGGCCGCTATTGGGGTTGGGATCCCAAAGAGGTATGGGCTCTAATCACCATGCTTATCTACTCACTCCCTCTACATCACGACTCTCTAAAAATATTCAAAAACCAACGTTTCCTCAATTGGTATTACATTCTTGCTTTTCTATCAGTCATAATTACCTACTTCGGTGTCAACTTCATACTTGGAGGACTTCATTCTTACGCATAAAAACAAATTCTACATTTGCCCCCATGTCAAATAAGCCTATTTATTTAAGAAAACAATAAAAAAAACGTCCTCCATTTTAGAAAAAAACAGGAAAATATGTTGTTTTTTTTTACCAAAATAGGCTAATTAATCACATAAAAAAATCAAGCATTTAGACATAATCAATTGATTTACAGGAAAGTAAAATTCACACACAATTGAATTTTGTAAAATATAAGGGCTTGCAAAGTTCGCAAAGTTCGCAAAGTCAGAGATAACTCATTGATAAACAACAACTTTTATAGCTTTTATACACTTACAAAGTGGTAAAATTGTATTTACATAACATTAAGACAATCAACCAATTAACCAACTTTGCAACTTTGCAAATTAGATTTACGAAGTGAGGCTGCACCTCGGTAATCTAAAATAAATTTTGATTACTCTCGGTTTGCTCTCACTTTGCAAGTTGCAAAGTTGCCTTTATATTTTCCTAAAAATATAGACATTTTCCTAAATTTATTGTCATCTTGATTTTTCCTAAAAAGATAGACAGATTATGGTATAACTTTGCGAATGGATGGTGTAATCATGACTGTTTTCTTCGGTGAAGGTTGCTTGAGGGTTGCTGTTGAGTAAGGGATAAAAAAACACACTGAGAGTATGTATCTAGTAGGGAAAAGTTGCCCAAACTTCGAAAGTTCGAAAGTTCGAAAACGCCTTTTTTTAGGATTATTTATTTGGATAATTTCATTTTTCGGCAAATTATTTCTTTGGAAAATTTCATTTTTTGACGAATTATTTGTTTGGATATTTTTTTTTTCGTAACTTTGCACCCACAAAAACAAGTAATTAGCATGTATTACGAAAGACTTATAGATTTTCATTTATCAGAATGGGCATCACAAGAGAAACATAAACCAGTTTTATTACGTGGTGCGCGTCAAGTTGGCAAATCAACAGCAGTGCGCCAATTGGGCAAAAAATTTAACACCTACATAGAGATAAATTTCGAAAAACAGCCAGAATATAAAACCATTTTTCTTGAGAATCTCGATGTAAAAAGAATTATTACACAAATATCAGCTTTGTGCGGTAAATCTATCATACCAAACAAAACACTTCTATTTTTTGATGAGATACAAACCTGTCCCGAAGCAATAATGTCATTACGTTTCTTTTGGGAAGAGATACCTGACCTTCATGTCATTGCCGCAGGCTCTTTATTAGAATTTGCATTAGAAGAACTACCAACATTTGGGGTTGGTCGTATTCATTCTATGTTTATGTACCCCATGACATTTGATGAATTTCTTAATGCTAACAACGAACAATTACTCATTGATGCCCGCAATTCAGCTTCATACACATCACCACTACCAACCGCTCTACACAATAGATTAATTACACTATTACGCACATATATGCTCGTAGGAGGTATGCCCGAAGTTGTTGCAACTTGGATTAAAACCCACAATTATCTAAAATGTCAAGAAGTGCAAGACGACATAATCATAAGTTATGAAGACGATTTTCCTAAATATCGCAAAAAAGTCGATCCTATACTTCTCAGATTAACTCTACGCAGTACAGCCGTTCAAGCAACACAAAAATTCACATATACGCAAGTCGGTGGAGGCTATAAGATAGGCGATGTAAAAAAAGCACTTGAAATGTTGATACTTGCAGGTATTCTCACTCCAGTCACACACACCGATGCAAATGGATTACCACTCGGAAGCGAAACCGACAATACCTATCGCAAATTTCTATTGCTTGATACAGGTCTCATGCTCCGCTTACTAAACATGGCATTAGGCGACATCACCCAAATTACGACACAAATTCTCACCGATAATGTAGCCGATTTAGTAAACAAAGGACCAATAGCAGAACAAATCGTTGGACTTGAAATTCTACGCTACAGAACGCCAAACCTCCGACATGAATTATATTATTGGGTACGACAAGCAAAAAACGCACAAGCAGAAATTGATTATATAACAAACTATAATCAAGCGGTATTACCTATTGAAGTAAAAGCAGGCACACAAGGTGGAATGAAAAGTTTATGGGCATTTATGCGAGACAAAAACCTCACACAAGCCATTCGTTGTTCGTTAGAAAATTTTGGCACATTTACTTACACCGACCAAGAAACCAACACTATTCGTAATGTCAGCGTCCACCCTATCTATGCCATCTCAACAATGTTAAAATAACAACACATTATAAAAACAAACGACCAACTCACTGATTTTGTGAGTTGGTCGTTGCTGTTATTACTACTCTATCAAGCAAAATTCACTCTTAGCACAATAGCAAAATGCTCTTTAATAAAGCGTCATTATTTTCATTTCACAACACTCATTTTATCTATTAAATCTTGATAGCTTGCCACTTTATGGAATTTCACCTCTGATGTAGAAATGGTATTAAACAATTTCTCGGCACATTCGATTTTTGCTTTTTCTATAGCCGATAAGTCCATTGATGACATTGAGCCTTTAGTTTCTGCAATAAAGAAAATATGTTTCACATCATTTCGCTTCATTGCTATAGCCCAATCGGGTGCATAATTGCCCACAGGAGTAGGTATTTGGAATGTACGTGGCAACTTAGCATATACCACTACCTCACTCGATTCATCAAGGTCTTGTGCAAATTGTCGTTCGCCCTTACTATCGCTAAATACATAGTCGGTAACGTGTTTTTTTGCTTCATACGCACGGTCAAAATCCATTTTGCTCTTTATCGTAAATATATCACTATCATACTTACCCTCTGTGATATTATAATGAATATGCTCAACTATCATTGTGGATTTCTGCTCCTTAATAATACTCACCACTTTACGAATAAACTCCTCAGGATTGTTTTTGAACAAATATAACTTCTCTTGTTTAATTCCTTTCAATATCTGAACAACCGTCTTACGAGTGAGATTTGCACCTTTAGCAATATCACCGACAAGGTCGTATTTCACTGTCGAAGTACAAACATCGGTCAAATTGCGAGAATGCGAACTAGTATTTCCAAATTCCGCCACTTCAGTCTCATTTTGCGTACCCTCTATCATCACATAGCGTAACTGCTTCACCTCCAACTCGGCATTGATATGCAAAACAACTTTTTCTATCAACTCCCTACTATCATAACTTACAGTATATACGTATTGATGGTTAATCTCTTTCCATAATGCCTGAAATTCTTCACGAATAAAATTATCGTTCAATTTATTATCTGGCGTAGTAGTCTTTTCTTCAACAACCATATCGTCCAATGCTTTAGGATCGAATATTGAACTAATCAATCTAGTTACCCCTTCGGCTATTGGTTGCAATTTTTGAGGTAATGGCGCAACTTCATTATTCGCTACCGCTTCACGATATTTTAATGTTATATTTTTATTCTCATCAATATATCCATTATCTTCCAAATAAACAATGATACGACTTGCATCCGATTCGTTAATAACATGCACCGCCTCTCCAATCTTAAGCTGTTTGCCTGTGAAATATGCAACTGTAGCTTTTACTGCTCGTTCACGCAACACTTCACGTGTTTCACGCTGCAACGCAGTAGTAAAATCGGCATAACTTTCGTTTGCTATCACCGTCAATTTATTCACTTCGTGTACATCTTCGCCTAAAAATTCAGCATCCATACGAGTACCAAATTTATCTACACAAATACGCAAACCACGTCCAACTTCCTGACGCTTAGCAGTAGTAGAATTGCTATGACGAAGCGTACAAATCTGAAATACATTCGGATTATCCCAACCCTCACGCAATGCCGAGTGCGAGAAAATAAAACGTGTGGGTTCTTCGAAACTCAACAATCGCTCTTTGTTTTTCAAAATAAGTTCATAAGCAGAAATATCATCCGACAAGCCCGTCTTTTTCTCTATTTTACCATCAATAACACGATTGCTCTTTTTATCTATCGAGAAATATCCACGATGCACATCCTGTGGCATAAAACGACGCAAATATTCATTATAATTCTCATCCCAAATATGATTTTCATCCGCCACCAATCGTGCATACTCCTCCTCAAATATTTTTTGGAACACACCTTTCTCCTCATTGCCATCCTCATCATAGCTCTTATATTTTGCCACTTCGTCGATGAAGAATAGCGACAAACACTTTATTCCACGTTTAAACAATTGACGTTCTTTCTGAAAATGCGACATAATAGTTTCACGAATCTGCACACGTTGCATATTCAATTCGTTAGTGTCACCTATCACTTGACCACGATAGATAGTAACACCATTGAGAAATGTTACATAACCACTTGGGTGAATTTCCGAAACAACAAAACCATCATACTCAGCCAAACCCGACTCTTCTTTCAAACTATCGCCTACCCCAAAAGTTTTAATCTTACGTACAATACTACCCGATGCTGTTTTCATCTCTATTTCGATACGAGCCATAGGTGGCTGTTTTGGCGACAACACAATGTTATCCAAATAGAGATAACTGCTCGTTCCTCGCAAGTTTTTCACCTCAAAACCTTTCACATGAATACGTTTCACTAACCTCTGACGATAGGCATCCAACGCATCGAGGGCATAAATTGTGTCGTGTTTAGTTTTATGCGTAGCCGAATAGTTGAGCACAAACAACGGATTAAATTGTTTAATACCCTTTTGTGTAGCATCACCTTCCATCTTCTGAGGCTCATCCATTATCACAATCGGACTGTTCGCTGCAATTACATCAATTGGACGACGACTACCAAACTCATCACGTTTTGAATAGATAATACGGCTCTCTTTACTTTTTCCATCTTCTTTCATCGATGAAGCAAAGGCTTGTGTATTAATAATCATCACACTTAGACCTGAATCAGAGGAGAAACTATCTAATTGTTGCAAATTACCACTATTATACACAAACCAACGCGCTTTTTTGCCATAATGTTCCATAAAATGCTCTTCGAGCATAGTGAAACTCTTGGCAACTCCCTCACGAATAGCGATACTTGGCACTACGATAATAAATTTACTCCAACCATATTGCTTGTTGAGTTCGAACATAGTTTTGATATAAACATAAGTCTTACCCGTACCAGTTTCCATCTCAATATCAAGATTCACAGCACCCGCACCTTTAGCCAATGTTGCAGAAGGAGTTATATCATACAAATTTTGTATCGTATTAATATTCTCGAGTAAAGTTTTCGTATTCAATTCTAACGGATGATTACGAAACCCCACCTCACCCTCAAAATCTATTTTTTGTTGCGACCGTTTGCCCAAATCCCTACGATACTCTGCCATCGTATGCGATGGTTGTCCTCTAAACACCGCCACCGTATTTTCTACAGCATCAGTCTGATATTGTTGTATTTTGAATTTAAATTTCATAAAACATTGACTAAATAATTCTACAAATAGTATCAGCTGAATAATGACGGAATATCTGTTCAAAGTTGTCTATTACATTGTCATTTGATGCTGAGGTATCGCGCATAACGAAATAGACAGGTTTTTGTTTAGCTATCTCGATTATAGTAGATTCGTTTACATCACGGTCGAAGCATGCCACGAGATACGTATCATCCACAAAATGAACAGTTTTGCCATTTATTTGTCGAGTTTCTATTTTGGCAGAAAGTTCAATACCAAGGTCGAGCATCACTTGGAATAGCAAATCCTCACTTGTGCGGTCAGCCTTCACATTGCCGTCAAACAACAACTCAGACGAAAACTCCTCTGGCGTATAATAAACATCCTCCATATTAGACGAATCAAGTTTAAGTACACGGAAACCTGTATCAAGGTTTTGAGCCTGCAATCCACCTTCTTCTTTTATCTTCTTTCCTGCACGACGAATACGTTCTTTACCAATCTCACAAATATTCTTATAGCCTGCCTTATATGCTTCACTCTTTTCATCAGTCTTTTCAGGCAATTGCACCATAATAAACTTACGATTACCGCCATCTTCAGCATTAAGTTTCATTACTGCGTGAGCTGTTGTTGCTGAGCCTGAGAAAAAGTCGAGAATAACAAATTCTTTAGAATCTATTAAACCCATAAGAAGTTTTATAAATCCTGGATTCTTAGGAGCAGTAAAAATATCTTTTGAATCAAACAAAGATTTAAGAATTGAACCAGCCCCTGTTGTTGTTAATTCCATACTATATTTTTGCTTAACTCCTCTAACTATTGCTTCATATTCTCTATTAACAAGCAAACTTTTTATTCTAATCGTATCATTAAAATTTTTCTCGTAAATTTTATCATTTGAAAAATCCAATGCATGCAATTTATATAACTCTAATAATTTTGTTTCTGTATAAGTATTCTCTACAAGAAAATTTTGACTATAAGAAAAATATTTTTTATAGCCTGTATTTATTAAATTTTCATCATTTTCTCCAAATTCTTCTTTTTTTATATAAATAGAATCATCTTTTTTTCTGTAATATACAGAATAATTCTTCTCCGATTCTACTTTAGTTACTTTATTATTAAAACTATTTTCTCCTACCAATACACGTTTTCCACTATTATGGACATAACGACCATTTTCATCAATCGTCATATCTGAAGCCTGTTTAGGAACATTTTCAATAAAATATGAAATAGACTTATCTCGAGCATATATAATACAATATTCTGAACTTACTGAAATAAATGCTGAATTTTTTCTACCTTTTGGATTATTTTCGACAGACAAAATACCAATAAAATTCTGCTCTCCAAACACTTCATTCCCTACTTTTTTTAAATTCTCCACCTCATTATCATCAATACTTATAAAAATCACACCATCCTCCGTTAATAAATCTCTTGCCACTTTAAGACGTGGATAAATCATATTGAGCCAATCGGTATGGAAACGACCATTGGATTCGGTATTACGTTGCATTGGGTCGATTGTTTGATTTCCTTCGTCATCAAACAATCCACTTGATTGCTCAAATTCATTTTTATCTTGTGCAAAATCATCATTATAAACAAAGTCGTTACCTGTATTGTATGGTGGGTCGATATAAATCATCTTAACTTTACCGAGATATGTTTCGCGCAACACTTTGAGTACATCGAGGTTATCACCCTCGATATAAAGATTTTGTGTATTATCAAAATCGACACTCTCTTCACGACATGGACGGAGAGTCATTGTAGTAGGCGTATTTGCCAAACGCACTGCAGCACGTTTATCAGGCCATGTAAACTGATAACGCTCTTCTCCCTCGCCTATCACCTCATCAGACAATTCAGCTTGCAACTTCTCAAAATCAATTGCCAATTCAGGCTTACCATCTTTACCCAATCGTTCCGTTATACAATTAGGGAACAATTGAGCAATCTTTTTTACATTCGAGCCAATCACATCATGACTCTGCATTTTTAATTTATCCATAATTGTTATGATTTATATAAAGCTATTATAGAAATAATAATTGCAGCTATAGAAAGTAATGTTGTAATTAAATATTTTATATCATCAAAAATAGATGGATTTTTTAACTTAGGATTTCTAGAAATATAAGCACTTCCTTTTGCTGTTAAAACTGGAAATCCTTGCTTATTATTGATTAATGACATTGTTTCTATTAGTCCTTCATACACCAAAATATCTATATCTTTTTTATCTTTTTCTAAAGCTATCACAGGATATTTATTATTATTTAAATCCAACAATATCCTTTTACAATTTTTATTGAGTGCAATTTTATTCATAATAGTATATTCTTCAATTCTTTTATCTCTTCAAACAATTCTCGCTTGCGGCGAGGTTGTTTTTCAATTGCCATTTTATGTTGCAAGACTTCGATTTGTTTTAATATTTTCTCGCGTTCTGCGTTCTCTTTTATTTGCTCTACAAGTGTATTGCCTTCAGCTACGTCAATCCCACCAATACTCTTTACTATATTATCCCATACAGCATCAAGATTCAATCCTTGTAGGGACACGGCATGCCGTGTCCGCTCTGCCCAATCTGAAGTAATCAATTTTGTATGATATACAGCAAATTGCACTTCATCTTCGAAATGCAACGCAAACACCATACGCTGTAGAATGAGTTTTGTGAGCAATAAAAGGTTTTTGGGGTCATACTCCTTACGTTTCATCTGCACAGCCAGCACATAAAACTCTTTCACCTCTACTCCTTCGGCTATAGCTGGTATTGTAGTAGGTGACACAACATTCACAATATCAATACGAGAAATATCGGCATCGAAACTCTCACGCTGTGAGGGTTTCAAATCGAACTTCGCATAAATTGCTTTCTTTGGAAGTTGTTTTTTTGTCTCGGTTGACTGTGGTAAGCCGTACATAATTATTATTCGCCCCCTTTGGGGACGTTATTAGTATATTCACATATCCGCAGGTTCCTTCCTTTCTGTCAGTCACCAGCGGTTAAGCATAATTTGCCCTCTTCGAGGACAACTATAACCAATTTATTTAATCACCAAAAAACAAATAAGTTCAAAATCATCAAGTCCTTTGATTTCTTCGGTAAACAAAGAGCCTTGTACTCCGCTAAGGAAAGAATCTATATCGCTCTCCTCTTTAACTGTGATAATTGATGAAATAGCATCACCCAATAAATCGGAATAGTGTTGCATATTCTTTCCATCTCGAGTAATACGATTGAATTCACGACACAACTCTTTGTCGGGAGCTGACTTGCCTTTACACAAATATCGCATACAATCCAACAACTCTTTTGGTTGCAGGTGATTGACTACAACTTCGGCATCGTCGGAAATATAAACCAAATAGAAGGGGTGCAAACGATTCTTACGGTCGATGTTTACTGAATTATCACGATTCTTTAACACATACACCACACCTGGCGGACAATCGGCAGAAGCAGGAACAACAGCATGCAATCCAAACGGTGTATGCTCTATGTCGTGATGCTCTTGCATATAGGCGAGCAAATCAAGACGAAACTCATTCAATCCCAAATCCATTATAGATATACCTGTATTCATCTCCTCAATATCAACCACTTCATCTTGCAGACGTTTCAACTGCTCACGACGATATTCGAGGTCGCCTTTCTCTTCAGGAGAAATTGGATTGTCATCGCCTGTTGAGGTCATAACCGACACTTTCATACGTGCCTCGACACGTCCTTTGAGGTCGATATATTCGTCAAGGTCCATATCAGGCCAATAGTTAACAAGTTGTATCACTTCGTTACGCGAGCCAATACGGTCAATACGCCCAAACCGCTGAATAATACGCACTGGATTCCAATGTATATCGTAATTGATAAGGTAATCACAATCCTGCAAATTTTGTCCTTCGGAAATACAATCGGTGGCTATCAACAGATCTATTTCTGCCGTAATATTAGGATAAATAGCCGATTTTTCTTTAGATATAGGTGAGAATAGTGTTAGAACTTTATTGAAATCTAACTTTTCGCGTTGCGGTAGGCGCACCGTACTTTTAGCCTCTGCACTACCAGTAATCAGCGCTGTGTGTAAGCCACAATTATCCTTAATGCGTTCAGCTAGATTTTCATAGAGATATTCGGCTGTATCACTGAAGGCTGTGAATATGATAACTTTCTTATTATTGCCATTGATAGGATTGTCGAATTTATGATGTAAATCAGTAATGAGTTGTTGTAGTTTGCTATCATGCTCAGGCGTGATGTCAGCCAACATTATCAATAACAATTTGAGAGTTTCTACATCCTTCACAAGATAGTTTTTCCACGAGGTGTAGTCCATATCTTCAAGGGCTATTTGCGTTTTCTTGCCACCTATGAAAATATCTTCTTGCTCATCAAGGTCAAGTCCTTCGAAATCATAATTATCGACATAGGTAGAAGTCTTATCACCTCGATTTTTTAAACTATCAATTTTGGCTACAGTAGCAGATATGAAACCAAGAATACGATTGAGAGAAAGGCGAAATGAATTGACCGAACTCTCTAAACGTTTCAATAAATTGATACTCATCAACTGACGAATACCACTCTCACGACCTCGCACTGTGAGTCCTGAATAGCCCTCCTCGCTCGTAATATATTTGTCGATACAACTTGGCAAAATGAAAACTGATGGTGTGTAGATTGCCAAATTCAATTGCGACAACAAGGCGTAAATCTCATTGTAGTTGATAGCAGAATCGAGGTCAGTGAGATGTGGACGGCGAGAAACAGGAGTAAGACGTGTAGGGAATTTACCGATGTCGGCAGTATCATAGTATTGCTCAATGTGTTTACGACTTCGGGCAATAGTTACACTATCTAGCACTTCAAAGAAATCGAAACTTAAGCGGTCAAGCAAACGCTTTGTTGTTCGCTCTTCTGGTGGAAGTTTTGACCATGTGTTATATTCGCGTTGCGCCTGACGGAATATGTCGTCGATACTACTTTTTGTGTTCAACAAATCGTCTATCTTATCCGATTCACCCTCGTAGGCAAGGGCTATTTGATTTTTTAGGTCGTTGAAACGATTATTGACTGGCGTAGCCGAAAGCATCAAAACTTTGGTCTTTACACCCGAACGAATAACCCTATTCATCAACTGAAGATAGCGATTTTCACGTGGATTATCTTCATCATCAGTAGCTGTAATCTTACCACCATTACGGAAATTGTGGCTTTCGTCAATGACAACAAGGTCGTAGTTACTCCAATTGATATGATTGAGGTCAAGACCATTAGAGTAACCACCAGTGCGAGAAAGGTCGGTATGGAAAAGTACATCATAACGCAAGCGGTCGCCTGCTATAGGATTATTAAGATAATTGCTTCGATAGGTAATCCAGTTGTCGTTGAGTTTTTTAGGGCAAAGCACCAACACTGACTTATTACGATTCTCGTAATATTTTATAACAGAAAGGGCTGTGAATGTTTTACCTAAACCTACACTATCGGCAAGAATACAACCATTGTATTTCTCTAATTTGTTGATAATAGCAAGACAAGCATCTTTCTGAAAATTATAGAGTTTGTTCCAAATCAAACTATTTTTGAATCCTGTGGCCTCGTTAGGCAACACATCTTCGGAAATATCTTCGAGAAACTCGTTAAAAATATTGTATAAAGTAACAAAATAGAGAAAATCGGGTGCATTTTCTTTATAGGCTGTAGTTATATTGTCGAGAACCTCCTCGGTAACGACTTGCATACGAGTTGTATCGTTCCAAAGTTGGTCAAAAAGAGTAAGAAAGTGTTGAGATAATGGCGCTTCTGTTTTTTGCACTACTGAATAAGCATTATTGCCACGCTCGCAACCTAAATCAACAGTAGTGAAACCACTGATAGGCATATAATTGGTATCATCGACATTAATAAAACCCATCATATTCTGATTTGTTCGATTGGATTTGAAACAGACCTTCTGACGTATCCAATCGGCACACTCTCTAGCTATAGCCCTTTGCGATAATTCGTTACGGAGTTTTATTTCAAACTCTGAACCATAAAGATTACGTTCACGATTAAGACGAGGAATATAAAACTCACGTTTCTGTTTATTAGCTTTTTCTGTTACGAAAGTTGGAGAGGTGAAAATAAAGCGCAACTCATCTATATTTTTCAATTGCTCTTTTAATTCTTCAAAAGCATATATCGAAAAACATGAAGCCGCAATAGCAATTTTACTACCAGATTTAATTTCGGTAATAAAATCATCTTTTAGTGTTTTATTTACATTATCAATTAATTCCATATCCATTCGTATTATCCTGAAAATAAACAATATATTATACTTATATATGCTTAAAAACAGGATATAAAAAAAGCGTGAAATTCAGCATTGTTGCTCATTTCACTCTTTAAGGCTTCTCGCATTGCCCTTCCTGTCGAAACGAGCAACGCCGAAGCCCACGCTGGATATGTAATTACACTACGCTATACTCATCATCTACCATTAGTAGTGCAAAAAGCGCACCAATGGCTATACAAGCATAACGTAGGCATGTAGATACACACCTACGGGACATTCACCGCTGCTTTTGTTTTTGACAGGAATTGAATTTTGCGAGAATTCTAAAGAGTCAAAACTAAGCGTAAGTAAACGCCATATTATTATGTCTTTGCTTGATTGAGATACCCCATTCGGGGTGTCGACTGTCAAAAGTCAACAGTCAACAATCAACAGTCGATAGTCGATAGTCGATAAACTTTAACCTCTCCGCTCGTTACGGACGCACGAGCCGTGCGTCCCTACAAATAGGGGGAGAATATCGGGATTCCATTATTCCCCACAATCAAGCAATCGCAAAGGTACAAAAAAAACTTCATTCAACAACACATTGAATGAAGTTTTTTATTATCAATCTTCTTGCTCGTAATAATATGAATAATCAATACCTTTCATAAATGTTTCACGATCGTTGATTTTATCCGTTAAAGCACCATGCAATAAATTATTTATTAATGTACTATCAACCGAACTACGCACCATTGCATCTAAATACTGTTTTTTATCTATTTTGCTCCAATCGACACATTGTTTTAACTGATGCTTTAACAAAAGATCAAGCCAAATGCGAGTTGCACGCCCATTGCCTTCACGAAATGGATGTGCCACATTCATCTCAACATATTTTTCCACTATCTCTGAAAAAGATGTTGCTGGCATTGCCTCTATTTGCTGTAGTGTTTGCGAAAGATATTGCACCATAGCAAACTGAAAACCACCTTTTGCTATATTAACATTACGTATCTGACCCGCAAAATCATATAAACCACCAAACAAATAGGCATGTATCTGCTGCAAACCTTTGACAGTACCAACTTCTATACTTTCAATCAAACCACTCTCAAATAACGCATACGCCTTTGATTTACTCTTACCATCTATGGTCTCTTCACTATAAGTGAACCACTGAATAAACCGAGAAGATTTAGTATTTGGCATTGATTGCGCAAGAGCAATAACACCATTATTATCAAGCACATCTGACAAACGATATTTTCCATCAGGTGCCAATATTTTCAACTGGTTAGTGACACTAACCACTTCACTACTCTCCTTACGTAATTTAGTCTTAAGATATTTCCAATAATTCCGATTCTTTTGATAATCATCCTCACCATTAAGCACCCCTATAATATCAAGCACAGAAAACCACCATTTGTGATTTGCATCATCCCAAATGGCACGGACCTCTCGATCATCAAAAAAACGTATTGAAATTTTTGGAGACATAAAAACTTTATTACTCGCAAAGATACAAAAAAAACTTCATTCGGCAATATGCTGAATGAAGTTTTTTTATTATCAATTTGCTAGGCACGGACACGGCATGCCGTGTCCCTACTTGGCAAATTATTTATTATTAGAATTTGCCTTCCATGCGTTGATAGCTCTTATAGCGCCATTTTGCGTTGTCTTCGGCAGCTTGGAAGAGTTCTTCGGCTTCGGCTGGATATTGTTTCATTACTGAAGCATAGCGAACTTCGCCTTTCAAGAAATTTTTGAAGTTGTCCCAATTTGGCTCTTTGCTATCGAGAGTGAATGGATTTTTGCCCTCTTCTTCGAGTTGTGGGTTGTAGCGCCACAAGTGCCAGTAACCGCATGCTACAGCAGCTTCTTCTTCGGCTTGCGCTTTGCCCATACCTGCTTTCAAACCGTGGTTGATACATGGAGCATAAGCAATAATGAGTGATGGACCTGGATAAGCTTCGGCTTCGCGGATAGCTTTGAGGCATTGAGCTTGGTCAGCACCCATAGCTACTTGAGCTACGTATACATAACCATAAGTAGTAGCAATCATACCGAGGTCTTTTTTGCGTACGCGTTTACCTGCAGCAGCAAATTTAGCGATAGCACCAACAGGAGTTGATTTAGAAGCTTGACCACCTGTGTTAGAATATACCTCAGTGTCGAGAACGAGGATATTAACATCTTTACCAGAAGCGATAACGTGGTCGAGACCGCCGTAACCGATATCGTAAGAAGCACCGTCGCCACCGATAATCCATTGTGAACGTTTCACGAGATAGTGGTCGAGCGAAGCAATCTCTTTGCAGATATCGCAAGAGCAAGCTGCAACGAGAGGACGGATTTGTTCTGCAAGTTCGCGTGAACGGTCAGCATCGTCTTTCTCAGCAATCCAAGCGTTGAACAAGCCTTTCAACTCGTCAGAGCAGCAAGTGCAAGTTTGAGCTTTAGTCATAAGTTCTACGAGACGAGCGCGCATTTTGTCGTTAGCGAGAGTCATACCAAGACCGAATTCGCAGAAGTCTTCGAACAATGAGTTAGCCCATGCAGGACCTTGACCTTTTTCGTTAGTTGTATAAGGTGTAGAAGGTACAGAACCTGAGTAGATAGAAGAACAACCTGTTGCGTTAGCTACGATTTGACGATCGCCAAAGAGTTGAGTGATGAGTTTCACGTATGGAGTTTCGCCACAACCAGAGCAAGCACCAGAGAACTCAAAGAGTGGAGTTGCAAATTGTGAGTTCTTAACATTAGCTTTAGTATCAACGAGGTGTTGTTTTGTTTTAACGTTTTTAACGAGATAATCCCAGTTAGCAGCTTCTGGCAATTCGCCTTCGAGTGGCACCATTTTGAGAGCAGGACCACCAGCTTTAGGGTTACCTGGACATACGTCAACACAGTTGCCACAACCGAGACAGTCGAGTACACCAACTTGCATACGGAAGTGCATACCTTTCATAGCAGCAGGAGCTTTCATTTCGAGAGTAGCAGCATTGAAGCCAGCTTTTTCTTCGTCAGTCATAACGAATGGACGGATACATGCGTGAGGACACACGTACGCACACTTGTTACATTGGATACAGTTGTCGGCATTCCATACAGGAACGAACGCAGCCACACCACGTTTTTCGTATTGAGCAGTGCCTTGCATCCATGTGCCATCCTCGATACCTTTGAAAGCAGAAACTTTCAACAAGTCGCCATCTTGAGCATTGATAGGACGAACTACTTCGTTGATGAATGCTGGGTCGTTGTTTGGTTCTACTGCTTCATCTTCGAGAGTAGCCCATGCTGGGTCAACTGCAAGTTGTTTGTATTCGCCACCACGATCGACAGCAGCGTAGTTTTTGTTTACGATATCTTCACCTTTTTTACCATAAGATTTGAGGATGAATTTCTTCATTTGCTCAATAGCAAGGTCAACAGGAATTACTTCTGTGATACGGAAGAATGCCGATTGAAGGATAGTGTTAGTGCGGTTGCCAAGACCAATTTCTTGAGCAATAGCAGTAGCATTGATATAGTAAACAGTGATGTTGTTTTGTGCGAAATAGCGTTTCACTTTATTTGGCAAGTGTTTAGCCAACTCTTCGTCGCTCCATACAGTATTCAAGAGGAATGTACCATTCTTTTGCAAACCACGAGTCACGTCGTACATACGGAGATAAGCTTGAACGTGGCAAGCTACGAAGTTAGGTGTTGTCACCAAATATGTAGAACGGATAGGAGTATCACAGAAACGGAGGTGAGAACATGTGAAACCACCCGATTTTTTAGAGTCGTAAGAGAAGTAAGCTTGACAATATTTATTAGTATTGTCGCCAATGATTTTGATAGAGTTTTTGTTAGCTCCCACAGTACCATCAGCGCCCAAACCATAGAATTTACCTCTAAACATATTACCTGCGTTGACAGTGATATCTTCTTTTTGTGGAAGAGAAGTAAATGTAACATCATCTTCGATACCGATAGTGAAGAGATTTTTAGGTTGAGGCAATGCCAAGTTTTCGTATACTGCGAGGATTTGAGCAGGAGTTGTATCGTTAGAGCCAAGACCATAACGACCACCTACTACGATAGGAGCATTTTCTGCGCCATAAAGTACATCTTTAACATCGAGATAAAGAGGTTCGCCTGTTGCACCAGGTTCTTTAGTACGGTCGAGAACAGCAATACGTTTAGCCGATTTAGGAAGAGCTGCCAAGAAGTGTTTAGCAGAGAATGGACGATAGAGGTGAACAGCAACGAGACCAACTTTTTCGCCTTTTGCCATCAAATAGTCGATAGCTTCGCGGATAGTCTCTGTAACCGAACCCATTGCGATGATTACACGTTCAGCATCTTCTGCACCATAGTAATCAAACAAGCCATATTGACGACCTGTGATTTTAGAGATTTCGTTCATATACTCTTCTACGATAGCAGGCACAGCATTATAGAAACTGTTAGAAGCTTCGCGGTGTTGGAAGAATACATCAGGGTTTTCAGCCATACCACGAGCCACAGGACGTTCAGGAGTCAATGCGCGAGAGCGGAATGCAGCAAGGGCATCTTGGTCGATAAGACCAGCGAGGTCTTCATTCTCAAGCATCTCGATTTTTTGAATTTCGTGTGAAGTACGGAAACCATCGAAGAAGTTGATAAATGGCACGCGGCTTTTAATTGTAGAAAGGTGAGCCACAGCAGCGAGGTCCATAACTTCTTGTACCGAACCTTCAGCCAACATAGCAAAACCAGTCTGGCGGCAAGCCATCACGTCTTGGTGGTCGCCAAAGATAGAGAGTGCATGCGAAGCCAAAGCACGAGCAGACACATGGAATACGCAAGGCAACAATTCGCCAGCGATTTTATACATATTAGGGATCATCAACAAAAGACCTTGTGATGCTGTATAAGTAGTAGTAAGTGCACCTGCTTGGAGTGAACCGTGAACAGCACCAGCAGCGCCACCCTCAGATTGCATCTCTTGCACGAGTACAGTTTCACCAAAAATGTTTTTACGTCCAGCTGCCGACCATTCGTCAACATACTCAGCCATTGTACTTGACGGAGTAATAGGATAGATAGCAGCCACCTCGCTGAACATGTACGAAATATGTGCAGCTGCTTGGTTACCATCACATGTAATAAATTTCTTTTCTTTCATCATAAGACAAATAATGTATTATTCGTTATTTCTTAAAAATTTCCAATACTAAGATTTTCAACAATATAACGCTTCGATTAAATCTACTACCGCATTATAACAAAAATCGTACAAAGTTACAAAAAAAATCAATACATTGTACTATATTTTTATATTTTTTCAACACACTTTTACTTATACCTATTAAATATATGTTATATAACATCTTTTTCCATAGTACACCTGAAAACAAATACAATCACAAAACACACTAAATCAACAATATAACACAAACAATAACAAATAATCTAAAAATATATTAAAAAATATTTTGTCAATTCAAAAAAAAGCAGTAACTTTGCACTCGCTTTTGAAAGGAAACTTTCAAGCAACAAGAATTATGATGATTCAGTAGCTCAGCTGGTAGAGCACAACACTTTTAATGTTGGGGTCCTGGGTTCGAGCCCCAGCTGGATCACAAAAACGGAGTTTCAATCTTTTTTCAGATTGAAACTCTTTTTTTATTTCAAATTTTAAGATTTCCCAACCTCATCTCACGTCAAAAACAATAAAATTTATCATTGCTGTCCGATAAAAATTAATTATTATAATTTAGGCCTCAATTCAACGCATAAAATAGCGACACGGCGAGCCGTGTACTTTCAGCCATCAGGCTAGCACAAAATATAAATACACAGCTCGTTCATACGCTAATTCATATAATACTAAATCTATCAACCTCAACGAGGTCGAACAATATCTAACCGCATGTAATTTTGAGCAAAGCGAAAAAATCACTTGCGGCTAAAAAATATCCACTCCAAACACGACCCTAAATGGGTCGAACAATAAAAAATATAAAAACGCACCCCCCCTCTCATGAATTTATCTTTCCTTACTTTTACTTATTAGTATCCTCTGCAGTTTATTTATTTTTTATCGGACACCAATAAAAATTTATAAAAAAAACAACTATTTTCATCATACAAGAAAAAAAAATACATTTTTCGCTTGTCAATTAAAAAAATGTTGTAACTTTGCAAGCAGATTATATTTGATTTATTGCATCTAGACTGTAAAATAGAGATAGACGCACAATTTGTTATAAATACACAGTAAATCAACATTATTTATTTAATAATTATTTTTAATTTCGCATTTAGATTCTATTTTTTAATTTATGGCTGACGATAAAAAGATTATTTTTTCGATGGTGAACGTAAGCAAAACGTTCCCTCCGCACAAACAAGTATTGAAAAACATTTACCTTTCGTTCTTTTATGGTGCTAAAATTGGTATCATCGGTTTGAATGGTTCGGGTAAATCTACATTGATGAAGATTATTGCGGGTATCGAAAAATCATACGAAGGAGAGGTTGTTTTCTCGCCAGGATATTCGGTAGGATATCTCGAACAAGAGCCTAAATTTGACGAAAATAAGACAGTTAAAGAGGTCGTACAAGAAGGTGTACAACCTATTATGGACAAATTGGCTGAATTTGAACAAATAAATGAGGCCTTTGCCGACCCTGATGCAGACTTTGATAAATTATTAGCACGTCAAGCCGAAGTACAAGAGTTTCTTGACGCACACGACGCATGGAATATTGACTCAAAATTGGAACGTGCAATGGATGCATTGCGTTGTCCTGACGAAGATGCAGTAATGAATAATCTTTCGGGAGGTGAACGTCGTCGCGTGGCTTTGTGCCGTTTGTTGTTACAAGAGCCTGACGTATTACTTCTCGACGAGCCTACCAACCACTTGGATGCTGAATCTATCGACTGGTTGGAGCAACACTTACAACAATATAAAGGTACGGTAATCGCCGTAACCCACGACCGTTATTTTTTGGATCACGTAGCAGGTTGGATCTTGGAATTGGACCGTGGCGAAGGTATTCCATGGAAAGGAAACTATTCGGGCTGGCTCGACCAAAAAACTGCTCGTATGGCATTGGAAGAAAAACAAGCAAGCAAACGTCGCAAAACACTTGAACGCGAGTTGGAATGGATTCGTATGGCACCATCGGCTCGTCACGCAAAAGGTAAAGCTCGTTTGAATTCTTACGATGCATTGCTCAACGAAGACCAAAAAGCTAAAGAAGAAAAATTAGAAATCTTTATCCCTAACGGACCTCGTTTGGGTAATAAAGTTATCAATGCTGTAGATGTATCAAAAGCATTTGGCGACAGATTGCTGTTCGAAGGCTTGAATTTCATGTTGCCACCTAACGGTATCGTAGGTATCATTGGTCCTAATGGTGCTGGTAAAACTACTCTATTCCGCATGATTATGGGCACCGAGACTGTGAATAGCGGTACATTCGAAGTGGGTGAAACTGTGAAAGTAGGCTATGTTGACCAAATGCACAAAGATATCGACCCTAATAAGACTATATATGAGGTAATCTCTGGTGGCACAGAGTTTATCCGTGTTGCAGGCAGAGAAATCAATGCTCGCGCATACTTGAGTCGCTTCAACTTCACAGGTGCCGACCAAGAAAAATTGTGTGGCGTCTTGTCGGGTGGTGAGCGTAACCGTTTGCACTTGGCATTGACATTGAAATCAGAAGCTAACGTATTGTTGCTCGACGAGCCTACGAATGATATCGATGTTAACACATTACGTGCGTTAGAAGAAGGTTTGGAAGGCTTTGCTGGTTGCGCCGTTGTTATCTCGCACGACCGTTGGTTCTTAGACCGTATCTGTACTCACATTTTGGCTTTCGAAGGCGACTCTAAAGTATTCTTCTTCGAAGGTACATATAGCGAATACGAAGAAAATAAACGTATGCGTATGGGCGACGAAGAACCTAAACGCATCCGCTATCGCAAACTCATGGAATGAGGAATGAGGAGTGAGGAATGAGGAAGTATAATTTTTCAACTTTCAAATCTCAACTTTCAACTTTCAAA
>JAZLDO010000087.1:0-2323 GCA_045614825.1 Candidatus Aphodosoma sp.
AATAATTGGCATCATACTCAAATGTATAGCCGTTCTCATCTTCTGTCAAGACACCGGCTTTTATGCCACGCAAAAATACTACAGCCTGTTTCATCGTTCATCGGTTTTGGTCATTGGCACGACACCCACTTCGCTGCCAAAAAGATTCAATATCTGATTCACCTTATCAAGGCGTAAGGTCTGCTTGCCCTGCTCCAATTCTCGAACAAGACGTAAGCCCACCCCCGACTTCTCGGAAAGTTCAACCTGCGTAAGATTATACTGCTTACGCATCGCCTTTACATATTTTGAAAGTGTTGTCTGCTCCATATATGCAATAAATTATACCCTATCGGGTGCAAATATAATGAAAGATTTTCAATTTACACCTTATCGGGTATAATTTTATTGTCCTAGTGCAAGTTTTATACCTGATAGGGTATAAAATCAAAACTTACTACGATAGCAACTTTGCAACACTCGCTCAATATCGCTTTCCCGATAGAGGATTTTCCCACCCAGTTGGCGATACGGCAAAATACCATTGTTGCGATAGTCTTGCAAGGTGCGACGACTGATTTTCAGCCGTTGCGCCAACTCCCTATCAGTTAAATAGTGTTCGCCACCCAATAGTGGTTGATTCTCATCTGCTATCGTAGCTGCATCTTTGGCAATGCGGTCAAGTTCCGAGAATAGACCGCGTACCCACTCGTGTTTGTGCGTGATAACTTCATTACTCATAGTCATAGAATTTATAGGTTAAGCATCATTACAATCTGCGATAAGTCGCTCAATATCTTCGGGGCGATAGTAGATGCGGTTGTTGATTTTAGAGTGCGGCAATCGCCTATTATCCCTCAAGCTCTGTAATGTGCGAGGACTAATCTTCAATACTTGACAGACATCTTGATTGTCCATCCAATCGCTCATACGCCTGCCACTGTGCTGGCGGTTGATGCTATCCATTCGCTTAACGAACTGCCCGAGGCGCGACACGAGCTCCTCAAAGGTCTTTTTCTCAATGCTGATAATCTCCATAACTATTTTAGTTTTACATTAAACATTCGCTTTTCAAACGCTAAGTAATAACCAAAAATAATACGTTCTGCAATCCCGACATTACATGTCATCAAGTGTCATTAGATTGCATTTTGGAGACAATAAGCAAGTTGCAAGATGGTCGGTAGGTCATATGGTCACATTAACCGTTGGTAGGTTAGTTTAATGGTTGCAACAAACCAACAAATCAACAGACCAGCCAACCATTATGTGTTGGTCATAACAGACCATATGACCAACATCATTCAAACAGGCTAATTATTGAGCTAAAAAGAAGGTGATGCGTAATAATTTTCAGGCACTGAAAATTTTTGATCAAGCGAGCATAGCAAGTTGTGTTTTGGGGCACCCGAAATGTTTTCGGCGTCCCAAAACTACCTATCGGTATCCACCCTCCAAAGTCGGGAGGATATGGTGCTTTTGCATTGCCAATACATTCGCTTTATACGCAAATTTTATACTCCGAATAATCATATACACTATCGGAATTTTCATTCTTAAATTATAAAAATTACAATTTATGTGATAAAAAAAATTGCTAACAAAAGACACGGTTTCGCATATTATCACTAAATTTGCGGTATACGCCAATAAAATGTGTAAATAATGAAAGATTTAAATAGACTAAAAGTAGTATTGGTTGAACAAAAGAAAACCGGCAAATGGCTTGCCGAGCAGTTGGGCAAAGACCCCTCAACAGTTTCTAAATGGTGCTCTAACAAAATGCAACCATCGTTGGAGATGCTGTCGCAAATTGCGAAAACACTAAATGTAGAAACGAAGGAATTGATAAATTAAAGCCATGATTTACATATGAACAAACTATTAGACCTATATAACGAATTATTAGAATTACAACGACTTGCTCGTGAAGGTGTTAGTATTGATGATGTGAAGGTAGAAAGTGTAATGCAGTCAATTAGACAAATTCACGATCAAGGTGTTGATAATAATCCATTTTTAGATGATGAACAGAAGTATCGTCGCAAGGAGTTGTATGCCAAAGCTGTAAAAGAGATGAGTAAATATGGTAAACAAGTTCTTCGAGACGAAATGGAGATTAGACAGCGATTTATTGAGCATAAAATGAAGTAACCCCAAATATGGCAAAGAAAGCAACCAAGAAAGAAGATAAGAAACTCATTAGACAGGAGTTCTATATAATATTCAGTTTTAAGTTGTTATGTTCTTGATACATTTATAAAGAGTTTCTACAAAATAATTATTCTGTTGCATTAATAATTATAGAGTCTTAAATACAACTATGTGGTTCGGAAGAGAATGT
>JAZLDO010000088.1:0-14127 GCA_045614825.1 Candidatus Aphodosoma sp.
TTTTGAGTTCAACACCCATTTGGCCGTAGTCATACACAGCGCCAAGACCATCATAAATCTCCGATGATGGAAAAACAAAACCATACTCTTTACAGTGAGCAACTAATTTTTTGAAAACATCTTCTTGTGAAGCCATAAATCAAGTTGAAAATTGAGAGTTGAAAGTTGAAATTTAATAATTTAACAATCAAACTATTTTATATTTATATTACTATTTATCAATTAAATAAAGTTTAATTACAATTCTTAATTCTTAATTCTTAATTCTTAATTAAACTAAGTTGCAAAGATACAAAAATTATATCGTTTGTGCAATAGTCCCAACTAAAATATTAACCTTGCAATTTTGCAAACTGCAAATACGCGTTTTTAGTCTAATTTGCCGAATAAGTTTAATTAGATTTTAGTGGATGAATACACACTGTGAGTGGTTGTTGGTTTATGACTGTTTCCTTGCTTGCAGGTTGCTTGAAGCTTGCTTGAAAGTTGGGCAGAAGAATACACACTGAGAGTGTGTATTCAAAAAACATAAAGAGACGCAAAAATTTGCGTCTCTACAATATACAAATACATATTTGAATATTTTTTTATCTTTTGAGCCATGCGACTTTGCGGTCCCAACGGGGTTTGGCAAGTTCGATGGCGGCATAGTCGTTGAAATAGCTATGTAATAATGCTTTGAATCGCGGACCATGGTTCATCTCGCGAGTGTGACAGAGTTCGTGCACTATGACATAATCTATCAACCGCTCAGGCAAGAGCATGAGATAGCAACTGAGTTTGATATCTTTCAACGAAGAGCAACAGCCCCAACGCGATTTGGCAGTATCGATTTTCAACGTACGATATGGCAACTGACAATGAGCCGACCAATACTCTATCTTCTCGGGTAAAACTCGCTCTGCCTCTTGACGCAAAAATTTGAACACTATGCGTTGCAGTGCCTTTTGGACCACATCATCACTAATATCAACTCCCACAGGCATAGATATTTGCAAAACGCCATCCTCGAGATGAGCTGCATATATACGCAAACGAGGATTGGTTTGATAGCCTATTCGGATGGTGAATGTGAGAGTTTCAATTGGTTCGTCTAACTTAAAACGACCATCGCCACTGCGGGCAACTACACGACCTCGCAGTTGCAATATTTTGTCGATAGTATCTTGCGAAAGTGGGAATACATGATCTTCGAATCCTGGAGGCACGGTGATAATCACCAAGTTTTGTGTAACCTTAATGATTTGACGGCGCACATTGGAACGAGTGCGTAGTTGCACAAGACCCAATTCGGGATGATTGAAAGATAAGCTCATATTTATTTTTCGCCCACAAATATCACAAATACCCTATTTATTGAACGGATTAGTATATCAATCTTTCAAAAGACGGAAAGTTTCGCTGATATTCTCGCCTACAACACGCACGATATATGCGCCATTTGCAACATTATCAAGCGAGAATTGAATATCTTGTCCTTGATATACGTCACCCACAGACTCCATCTTGATCAACTGACCATTAGCAGTATATACAGAGACATGAACATTGTGGCTATCGCGAGTGAATCCAAGATTGAATGCGCCACTTGTAGGGTTAGGATACAACATCATAGCGCCAGCACGTTCAACATCCTCAACACCTGTATATAATTCTAATGCTTTCAATAAAGCTTTATATGCATCTATTTTGCCATAACCCATCTCGTTGTTAGGCAAATTAGAACCTGTAAATTCATCACTACGAGCAGTTTCTGCCAATATATTCATAGCCTCTTCGGGTGTTAATTCCCATCTATGCTCAAGCAATGTTGCGATAACCCCTGTAACATATGGCGTAGCCATTGAGGTACCATCCATATAACCATAGTAGTGAGTATCTCCGTTGAACTTAACCGAAGATGCCTCGATAAAGGCTGTTGTGCTTGGCATAACATTCGGACTATTAGTGATAGACGAAATAATAGCCGAACCTGGAGCCAAAATGTTTGGTTTGATACGACCGTCGGCTGTAGGGCCAATATTAGAGAAATTGCAACGATGACCAAGTGTCTCTTTGAATTTCTCGTGTTCGCGAGTAGTATAAGCTCCGACAGAAATCACGCGTTTAGCCGTACCTCCAATCTCATTCACTGTATATTGATTATCTCCATCAATCCATCCTTCAAGCCCTTTATTTGACAATCCACCAGTAGATCCATCGGCCCAAGCATGAACTACACCACCATCTTTTGCTTTCAACTCAAAACCTACATATACATTACCTGCAGGCAATGCCAATACGTTAGGTATAAACATAATATGTGGTTTTTGATTCAATGGATTTATCTCTGTTGTGATAGTAAATTTTACATTTACCACATTAGTCTTTCCATCTTCGCTTTTCATCAAACCAAAGAAAGATTTGGCCTCGCTATTCGCTGTCGAAAAATAATCAGAGTGATACAAAACTGTGTCATTGTCTGCATCATAAACAATAGCTTTTACCTCGAAATTCTTATTAAATTCACCCCACATATCAACTGTTACTTGACGTGGTGATTTATAATAAAAATCTGCAAACGAACGAGCTAATGTATCCTCTTCGGTAAATTCTTTCGACATGTGTATCTTACGTTTTGCATCATTACCCACTGCGCCACAAATGATTTTTCCTTCGCCTTGCAATTCATCTAACACTTTATCTAATGTTGATGTACCATCATGTGGTCCTGTTTGTTGACCTAAACTCATATTAATTACTGCAGGACGACCAATTTCATCAGCGTAATTAAATATATATTCCACTGCATTAGCTAGTGATGTTGACACTTGATTCATGCGATAAGAAACTAATACTACACGCGACTCTGGAGCTACACCGCTATAACCACAATTATATTGATTGTTTGATCCAGCAGCGATACCTGCAACGTGCATACCATGACCGATATTATCTACTTGAGAATCATACTTCTTATCCAATATATCTGATGCTGCTGTATATTCACGACCATAATTGAATTTAGTTGGTCTAGTACCGTTGGCAGTCTCTTGTTCCCAAACACGTTCGATACGAGTTGCTGTGGCATCAGCGTTATAAAATGCTGGATGAGTATATTGAAAACCATAATCAATAATCCCAACAACTACATTTTTACCCAAAAACGGACGTGTTGATTGATCTGTACCCATGTGGATTTTATCAACACCACTCTCAATATGAGCCAAATCCAACTGAGGATAAATTGGCGTTGCCATTTCGATATATAAAATAGCATCCTCATTGGCTAATTCCTCTAGTTGACTAACTGGAATTGTAGCAGTCACTAAATTTAACGACTCGAATTGACTCTCAACCACAACTCCATATTGCTCTAACAATGCTACATCTATAGCACCATTAAAATGCACAAAAGCTGAAACTTGCGAAGCTTCTTTTTCGCCTTTAACTTCGCAACGAGTATGCTCTGCACCTAATAAATAGGCACGAGTATAATTCGATAATTTGTTTTGTGAATATACTCCCAATGAGCATACTAACATCAGTAATAAAAATAGATTTTTTTTCATGATATAAATATTTTCACTTTTTTAGTTTTTCCGTTAACTGCATAACGAGCATCCACACGATGCCCTACAACCCACACTATATCATCGCCCGAAGTGAGTAACCAAAGTTGCTCTTTCTCGCTTGTAGTGAACTTTTTATCGACAAAAAAATCACTTAACTTCTTGCGCCCTTTCATCCCAAAAGGGATAAACCAATCGCCCTGCTGCCAATGTCTTAATCGCAATGGATATTGCAATTTATCTGCATCTAAACAAGCTACATTTGACGACTTAATGAGTTGGAAATCGGCAATATCAACATTGCTTATTTCTAAACGAAATGGAATTTCAAGAAGAGCGTCAACTTGAGATATAACAAACTCCTCACTTCTAACTCCTAACTCCTCACTTCTAACTCCTAACTCCAAAGTCTCTCTTTCAACCACAATGCGATGAGTTGCAGAATAGAACTGCTTGCCAGACAAATTATCATCAAGACTGCGATATAATTGCATGACCACATCAGACGAAAATCCATAAGGGGTCAACCAAAGGAACAACAAAGTGTCAATACCTTGACATTTTTTCAACTCCTGCAAATCAAATACAACTCGCTCATTATCAATTGCTACAACTCGTTGATACGCCTCGATGGCATAAGTCTCGACAATAGTCTGCGCAGAGGAAATAAATCGCATGTTATTAGCCATTGTGTCAAGGAATGAGGGATTTATCTCTTCGAACTGCGGGAGAATTTTATGACGCAATTTATTACGAGTATAGATTGTTTCGAGATTAGTAGCATCTATGCGATACTGCAACTGATACTCAGCGATATACTCCATAATTTGTTTGCGCGACACCTTGAGCAAAGGACGCACTACCCTACCACGCAACTCAACCATTCCCGACAAACCTTGCAAACCTGAGCCTCGAGTAAGATTGAGAAAGAATGTTTCGACCACATCATCGGCATTATGTGCCACGGCGATAAGGTCGCAATCGTGCTCATCAGCCATCTGCTCAAACCACTCGTAACGAAGGTCACGAGCAGCCATTTCAATCGATATTTTGCGTTCTTCGGCAATCTTCACAGTATCGAAATCAACCTGACAATAAGGCACTTGATATCTATCCGACAATTGACGAACAAACTGAGCATCTTCATCTGAAGCTTCGCCACGAAGATGAAAATTGCAATGGGCTATGACAACAGAAAACCTCTCTCGACATAGAGCATCAAGCAATACTATCGAGTCAGGTCCTCCGCTGACCGCTACAAGCAGACGTTTTGCGTCTTGCAACGGTGCACATCGTTGTATTTGTCGACGAATATATTTCAATTAAGCTTCACCACCGCCAAACATTGGAGGAATATAAGTGCCACCATTGTTTGAACCGTTATCTGTTTTGATTTTACCAAATTGATTTTCGTATCTTGCCACATTGTCTTGCAACGCAAACAAAAGGCGTTTTGCATGCTCAGGAGTGAGAATGATACGAGATTTTACATTCGCTTTTGGAGCACCTGGCATAATACGTACGAAGTCAACAACAAATTCGCTTGACGAGTGAGAGATAATCGCCAAGTTTGAGTAAATACCCTCTGCTACTTCAGGGGTAAGTTCAATTTTTAATTGATTTTTATCTTTATTTTCCATTTATCTAATGATTAATTATTAGTTATTAGTTATTAACGTTTTTAGATGTAGTTTTTGTTATGCTAGTCAATAATTTTAATATTTCCTCACAATCAAATACTATCGAATCATATTCTTGTTTTCTCAAATATTCTGCATCTCTCAATAAATCTAACCAATACTTGGTTTCAGAAACTTCTTTCAATGCTATATAAATTTTTGATAAAAAATCCTTTTTAGTTATTGCATACTCAGCCTCTGCTATATTTACACCTATACTTGTTCCTGAACGTAATAATTGCTTCGACAAAACATATTCACTATGTTCTGATTTCATATAATTATAAAAGTTTAATAATACGCAACGCAAAAGCTCTACTTTTTTCAAAAACCACACTATCTCTTTTCATATCAATTCGTTAATAACTAATAACTACTCATTAATAACTATCTTCAAAGTCTTCTTCATCAACAAAATAAGGAGTGTCATCGAAAAACTCATCCAAGTCGCGACGTTCTTTTTTGGTTGGACGACCAAGACCTTTTGCACGGTTATTAGCCTTATCGAGTTTAAGCATCTCCCAAAGTTCAAGTTGGTCGGGAGTAGTAACTTGCTGCATATACTCAGGTACAAGTTTCGCGCCAAGGCGATTTTGAGTGAGAGCCAATACCTTAAACGAAAATATCACGGGCTGACGACGAACTTGAATGACATCGCCCACCTTAATCATTCGCGAAGGTTTTAGAGTGACACCATCAATCATAATATGCCCCTTCTTGCATGCCTCTGCAGCAATCGAACGCGTTTTGAATAAACGCATTGCCCACAACCATTTGTCAATTCTTACTTCATTCATAATTCCTCATTCCTCACTCCAAATTCCTCATTTATTATTGTACTGATTCATTGTAATATTAAGACCTGCAAGGCAAAAACTCTTAATAATATCACAAGCAACAGCAATACGTTTTGGTTTTTCACTCTCTTGTTCGGCAGAAAATTTACCCAATACATAATCAACTTGACCACCAGGATGAAAATCATTACCAATACCAAAACGAAGACGAGCATAATTCTGAGTACCAACAAGTTCTTGAATATTTTTCAAGCCATTATGACCTGCATCACTACCCTTGCCTTTCAAGCGCAACGCACCAAAAGGCAAAGCCAAATCATCGACAATAACCAAAACTTGTTCAAGAGGAATATTCTCTTGCTGCATCCAATAACGCACAGCATTACCAGAAAGGTTCATATATGTCGATGGCTTCAACAGAATAAGCTGGTGACCTTTAACCTTTGCAGTAGCGACAGCACCATAACGCTTATCCTCAAAAACAACATTGGACGCTTCTGCAAAAGCGTCCAATGTATCGAATCCTATATTATGACGGGTATGTGCATATTCGCTACCGATATTACCTAACCCGACAATCAAAAACTTCATATAGATTATTTACCACCTTTTGCTTGAGCACCACGAGCAGCACGAGTCAATTTAACAGCACATACTACTGCGTTAGCAGCGTTAAGGATTTCAAGGTTTTCAAATTCAAGAGCACGTACTTGGATTGTTTTACCAAGTTCGAGGTTTTCTACATTGATAGTAAGGATTTCTGGAATGTGAGTGTAAAGAGCTTTAACGCGAAGTTTACGCATTTCGAGAGCCAATTTACCACCGGCACGTACACCAGCTGCAAGACCTTCAAGTTTAACAGGAACTTCCATAACAACTGGTTTTTCTTCTGTTACTTGATAGAAGTCAATGTGAAGAACTTGGTCTGATACTGGGTGGAATTGAATTTCACGCATAACAGCTTTCACTTCTTTGCCGTCGATATTAAGAGCTACAACATAGATTTCTGGAGTGTAGATCAATTTACGAAGATCAGCCATTGTAGAAGAGAAGTGGATGTTTTCACCCAAACCATAAAGTTCACAAGGGATGCTACCGTTTGCACGAATTGCTTTTGTTGCTTTTTTGCCAAGATCAGTACGAACTGTACCTTTCAATTCAAATGTTTTCATTTCTTTTTGTTTGTTTTTAAAAATGTGTTACTCAAAATTTTAGCTTTCTTTTAGAGAGTTAAATTTCCCATCACACGACAATGCGTGAAAAGCGGATGCAAAGTTACAATTTTTTTTTCATTCCACAAAATATTTCCCAAATATTTTTCACCATCCTACCCCCCAATCCTATCCTTTACTACACAATCATAAAATCACTAATAATCGAATCCGAAATATATACCCCATCACGAGTAAGACTCAAACGATTATCCACCACCTCCATGCGTCCACTATCAATATACTTCTGAGCCTGTCGCAACAATCTATTACATCTCCTATCCCCAAACCTACCTCTCAACTCCACTAAATCCACTCCAATCTTAGTCCGCAATGCTGTAAACACCAACTCATTAAACCTCTCATCTTCAGTCAGAATCTCTACATTTCTTATCTCACATCTCGTGTCTCGTATCTCGTGTCTATCAGTAAAATAAGCACTATACTTAATAGTATGCGCCACATTCGACCACCTTTTTTCTCCATCAAACGAATGTGCACTTGGACCTAATCCCAAGTACCTCATACCATGCCAATAACCCGAATTATGCCGAGACTCAAACCCCACTTTTGCATAATTCGATATTTCATACTGCTCATAACCAACCTCAACCAACCTTTTAGAAAGCATATCAAACATATCTGCTGCCACATCCTCATCTAATGGTTCTAATCTATTCAACTCCATCAATTTTGTTATTTTTGAATTAGGCTCAAACATAAGCGAATAGGCTGATATATGTTGTACATCCAACGACAGAGCCTTGTCAATCGAATAATCCAACGAATCCAACGTCTGCACAGGCAGAGCAAACATCAAATCAATCGTAATATTCTCAAACCCCGCACCTTTAGCTCTCTTCACCGCCTCAATAGCCTCTGCTGCCGTATGCCTACGATTAAGCCACTTCAACTCTTCATCCACAAAACTCTGCACACCAATACTCAATCGATTTATCGGCAAGCCACATAACGACCGCAAATACTCCTCGCTCAAGTCATCAGGATTACACTCCATAGTAAACTCCTCAACCTCCGACACATCCCATCTCTCTGCAACGGCATCAAATATTCGCTTTAATTCAGCGACAGACAACAACGAAGGCGTGCCACCTCCAAAATAGATGGTACGCATGTGATCAGAATCAAAAAAATCAAGATAACAATCCATCTCCGCAATCAGCGCATCGATAAACTGCTCCCGAAGCGAAAGATTAGTCCCCGACATAAAATCGCAATAGATGCACTTTTGCGTGCAAAAAGGAATATGAATATATAGTCCTGCCATAACTAAACAAAATTTTGACATATAAGTCAAATTTTATTAGAATATTGAAAAATCCGTTCTCAATCACATGAAAACGGATTTTATTATGCTTATGAAAAGTATTATTTACACTATTTTACTTTTTTCGCTTAGCTCAAGAATAAAGTGTCGCTCGGCATAGCCAAAGTAAACTTTGCCTCTGCTCTCACTTATCACTTTATTTCTCCTCCATACAACGATGTTGGGTATTTACCTGAGAAGCACGCTGTGCAGAGTTCCGAGCGATGTCCGCTCTTGTAAAGTCCTTCTACTGAGAGGAATTGTAGCGAGTCGGCTCCTATCATTTTGCACAATTCGTCAACCGACATGCGCGATGATATCAACTCCTCATAAGTGGCTGTATCTACGCCATAATAGCATGGATGACAATATGGTGGCGATGCAATGCGCACATGCACCTCTACGGCTCCTGCCTCCTTGAGGAGGTTGACGATACGACGCGATGTTGTACCACGCACGATGGAGTCGTCAATCATCACTACGCGTTTGCCTTTGACAATAGTGCGCACGGCCGAGAGTTTCATACGCACGCCTTTCTCGCGCAACTCCTGACTTGGTTGGATGAATGTACGCCCGATATATTTGTTCTTAATCAAACCCATTTCGTAAGGGATGCCACTCTCTTCGGCATAACCAATAGCGGCACTAAGGCTCGAATCTGGCACTCCGATGACAATATCTGCATCTACAGGGCATTCGCGATAGAGTATGCGACCCGACTCTTTGCGATAGGCATGGACGTTGCAACCTTCGATGTCACTATCAGGACGTGCAAAATAAACATACTCCATAGCGCACATGTAGTGGCGTTTGAAGTGTGAATAGGTGAACGAGTGGAGTCCGTCGGCATCAATCACCACAATCTCGCCTGGCTCTACGTCGCGCACAAATTCGGCGCCTACTACATCGAGAGCGCATGTCTCAGAACTTACGACATAACCACCATTGAGTTTGCCGATCGACAATGGGCGCAAGCCATATTTGTCGCGAGCGCAATAGAGGCGTGTGTCGCTGAGAATGAGGAACGCAAAGGCTCCCTCAATCATATTGAGCGCATCGATGATATTGTGGATACGATGTTTTGTGTTGTTGTCTTTTTTGATAAGGTGAGCCAACACTTCGCTATCGGATGTCGATTGGAATAGGCTACCTTTATGTTCAAGGTAACGAGCCAACTCGCGCGAATTGACGAGGTTGCCGTTGTGAGCTAATGCAAAATTGCCTGTATGATGACGGAAGAGGAATGGTTGCACATTCTCGATACCTGCACCACCTGCTGTGGCGTAGCGCACATGGGCAATAGCATAATCGCCTTTGAGGTTGACGAGATTTTTGGCATTGAACACTTCGGTTACGAGCCCTTCGCCTTTTACGCGGTTGTGTTGTTTGTTTTCATCGACACAAACAATACCGCATGCCTCTTGACCACGATGTTGCAACGCATGCAATCCGTAATAGGCAAGATTAGCGGCATCTTTCACACCCCATACACCAAATACACCGCACTCTTCGTGAATTTCGTTTTTCATCTTTTTAAGATATTATTATTTCAACATAAGTACATGCCTTGTGATTTTTTTAACATAAGTACAAAATTCTTTTTTAATATAAGTACATATTTTTTTGTACTTTAAAAAAGTAATTATCCTAATAGAGTTAGAAATACAGATTAAAAATTTATAAGCCTATAAATTAATTCTGTACTTATGTTGAAAACAAAAAAATAATTTATTTCAAGTATTCTGTTACATTGCGTTCGATGCGTGCAAGTAGGTCTTCGCCGTCAGCTGCAGGAACAAATTTTTCGCCTACGATGTTTTCATAAAGCTCTTGATAGCGAGCCGAAATGCCTGCTACTACCTCGTCGGTCATCTCAGGTACTTGTTGACCTTCTTTGCCTTGGAAACCGTTTTCCATCAACCATTCGCGCACGAATTCTTTGCTCAATTGGCGTTGTGGTTTACCAGCAGCGAAGTTTTCTTCATAGCCTTCAGCATAGAAATAACGGCTTGAGTCTGGCGTGTGAATTTCGTCCATGAGGTAGATTTTGCCATCGCATTTACCGAACTCATATTTTGTATCTACAAGAATCAAACCACGTTTAGCTGCAATCTCTGAACCACGTTTGAATAAAGCCAATGTGTATTGTTCCAACACTTTGTATTCTTCTTCCGACACAAGACCTTGTGCGATAATCTCTTCGCGAGAGATATCTTCGTCGTGTTCGCCAATTTCGGCTTTAGTTGTAGGGGTGATGATTGGCTCTGGGAAACGTTCGTTTTCGCGCATACCTTCAGGGAGTTTCACACCGCAAATTTCGCGCACACCGCTCTTATAAGCACGCCATGCACTACCGCAGAGGTAGCCACGCACAATCATCTCTACTGGATAACCTTCGCATGCCACACCTACTGTTACCATAGGGTCTGGAGTAGCCAATTTCCAGTTAGGACAGATGTCGGCTGTAGCATCAAGGAATTGAGCAGCGATTTGGTTAAGGATTTGACCTTTGAACGGAATACCTTTTGGAAGGATTACGTCAAAAGCTGAGATACGGTCGGTTGCCACCATCACAAGACGATTGCCCGACACTGTGTAAACATCACGTACTTTGCCGTGATAAACCTTGGTTTGACCAGGGAAGTTATATTCAGTTGCTGTTAATGAGTTCATATTTTATATTTTCTTTCTTTTAGACATAATGACATAAAAACATATTCTTTTTTTCACATATATCTCGCTACACCTTATGGTGTATCTTGATAAAAAAATGACATATTAAAAAATGTAACTTAAATCTGTCTTTTTTTCGCCGAGATAAAAACTAGTTTTTAGCAAGGCGTATGTCAATAAAGTTAAAAAATTGTCATTCTGTCGTTCTGTCTAAAAATAATTATTTTTTAAAGTTTCATCAATCGATTAAGTATCTCTTGGTAGGCTTCGCCGACACGACCGAGGTCGCGACGGAAGCGGTCTTTGTCGAGACTATCTTGTGTCTCTACATCCCAAAGGCGACATGTATCTGGGCTGAGCTCGTCGCTCAACACGAGTGTGCCATCTTCGAGGCGACCGAATTCGGTTTTAAAATCAACCAAAATTACGTCGAGTTTCTCAAACAAAGGAATCAAAAGATTGTTGATTTTCTCCACTATTTTGTGCACCTCTGCCATCTCTTCATAAGTCGAAAGGCCGAGCGACACGGCATGGTGCTCGTTGATGATTGGGTCGTCGAGTTCTTCGTTTTTGTAGCAGCACTCAAAGATTGTAGTTGGCAATTTGGTGCCTTCTTCGATACCCAAACGACGCGCCATAGAGCCAGCTGCATAGTTGCGCACGATGAATTCGATAGGAATTACATCCACCTTATGGCACAATTGGTTGCGGTCGTCAAGGCGTTGAATAAAGTGGGTTTTAATGCCAGCATCGGCAAGTTGCGCATAGATGATAGACGATATTTTGTTGTTCAAAATACCCTTGTTGGTAATCTGCGCACGCTTGATGCCATTATATGCCGAAGCATCGTCCTTGTAGTGCACCACCACTACATTAGGGTCTTCGGTAGCATATATCTGTTTTGCTTTACCCTCGTATAATAATTCTGAATTCATAATATAAAATGTGAAAGTTGAAAGTTGAAAACTGAAATTTCAAATCTCAAATTTCAACTTTCAAATTAATTCTTATTTTTTACGGAAGTAGCTCACTGCATTTTCGAAGAGTGGTTGGCGTTTGTTGCCTGAGATGTTTTTGAAGATATTTTCTTCGTAACGCTCAGTGTGACCCATCTTACCGATAATCAAACCGTCTTCCGATATAATACCTTCGATTGCATAGCTTGAGCCGTTAGGGTTTTCTGGCGATTGCATTGTGATATTGCTGTTTGCATCTACGTATTGGAATGCCACTTGTCCTTTAGTAAACAACTCACGAGCCAACTCTTCGCTCACAACGAATTTACCTTCGCCGTGACTCATTGCAATAGTGTGCTCGTCGCCAACGTTGAAACCTGCCAACCATGGCGATTTCACTGTGCTGATGCGAGTTGTAACCATTTGTGAGATATGGCGGTTGATGTTGTTACGGAAGAGTGTTGGACTATCTGGTGTAACCATACCCAAACGACCGTAAGGCAACAAGCCTGATTTAACTAATGCTTGGAATCCGTTACAGATACCAATAATCAAACCTTTGCGATCGATGAGTGCATGAATTTCGCGTGCTACGTCGCTATTGTTCAATACTGTAGCAATGAATTTAGCTGAGCCATCAGGTTCGTCGCCCGATGAGAAACCACCTGCGAGTGCCAAGATATGACAACCCTTAATTTCGCGAGCCATCACTTCAATTGAACGTGCAATGTCGTCAGCTGTAAGGTTGCAGAACACCGATGTGCGCACCTCTGCACCAGCTGTACGGAATGCCTTAGCCATGTCGTAGTCGCAGTTTGTACCTGGGAACACTGGAATGTAAACAACTGGATGCTCTACTGCTTCGCCTGGATAAGTCTGTTGACTGTTGACTGTTGACTGTTGACTAGTCAAGTCTTCCATATCTTCAGCTGGAGCAGTAGCTGGATAGATTTCGGCAAATTTTTCAGTATTTACCTTATATAAATAGTCGAGTTCGAACGATTCGCCGTTAACAACCAATGTTGCTTCGGCTGTTGTCGTTCCGAGTTTTTCAAGGTTTTGAATGTTCAATTCTTCCGACGACGCAAGAAGAATAGAACCATAATTATAGTTAAATAAATCATTTTCTGAGAGATTGATGTTAGCACCTACATTCGAACCAAATGCCATTTTTGTCACTGCCTCGGCAATACCACCCATACCGATTGTGTATGCGGCAGATACTTTGCCCTCTTCTACCAACGCGTGGAATGCGTCGAAATTGGCTTTCAACATGTCGGTATTAGGCATATAATTTGCCTTTGGTGTATGACGTAAGAGATAGATATTTTCACCTGCTGCTTTGAAGTCGGTTGAGACTACTTTGCTTGCATCGACCATAGTGATACCGAACGCAATGAGTGTTGGAGGCACGTTGATGTTTTGGAATGTACCGCTCATCGAGTCTTTACCACCAATTGAAGGCAATTTGAGTTCGTATTGCATCTTGAGTGCTCCGAGCAATGCGCTGAGTGGTTTACCCCAAGATGTTGTGCTCGACATGCGTTCAAAATACTCTTGATATGAGAAGCGCATTGTGTCGTATTTACCACCTGCTGCCACAACTTTAGCACATGCTTCTACTACTGCATAAGCTGCACCGTGATAAGGGCTCCATGCCGATACGAATGGGTTGAAACCATACGCCATCATACTTGCATCGTTGGTGAAACCATCAACTGGGAGTTTTTGTACACCCACTTGTGTTTCTGAGCGTTGGTATTTACCACCGAATGGCATCAACACTGTCGAGCGACCGATAGTGGCATCGAATGTTTCGATAAGACCTTTTTGTGTCAATACGTTGTCGTCTTGGAGGTTGTTCTCGAAGCGTTCGCGAAGGTTAGCACCTGCTATTTTACGTTCGAATGGGTTGCAGTCTACTACTGCACCT
>JAZLDO010000089.1:0-3605 GCA_045614825.1 Candidatus Aphodosoma sp.
CGCAAAACAACCCAAAGGTGTATTTACTCGTATTAAAAATAAAATAGCTACTATGACTGTTTTACAATATATTAACTTTATAAACAATAAGCCTATCGGGAAAATTAAACACACTTTAATTTAATTCCGCCAACGGGTTATATTTATAGTATATTTATCCTATATTTATAGTATGTTATAGTATAGGAGAGGGTAAGGAAAGAGTATTTGTTAAGTAATGTTAAAAATGGGGGGGGTATTGTTATATTGTAAAAAATGTTTTAACTTTGCGGTATTATTTTATTAACCTACTAAAATGGAGGTAATTATGAGAAAGTTGTTTTTGTTATCGTTTATGCTTATGGTAGTTGCTTGTGTTTCGTGTGAGAGGGAAGATTTGTATGAAGATGAGCCATACGAACCAATGGCGGAGGATTTTATCAATGAAGAGGTTGCTAATCCGTTTGGGGTAGTGGAATTGAGTGAAAAGCAGGCAAGGGAGATTGTTGAAGATTATTTGGATGGGATAAATGTTAATTTTTCAACTGGCGAATTGAAGGTTATAGAGAGTTTAACGGGATTAAATCATTTTCGTTTCGAAGTGTATTATAAGAAAGTTTGGGTTGATGGGCATAGAATTACATTGCATCCAATGCGAGATCATGAAACGGATGAGTTTTCGACAACACAGGTGTTGATAACAGGAACAAGTTTGTTTTATAATGATATTTCGGTTAAGCCGAGATTGTCGAAAAAAGAGGCTTTGGAGTGTTTGAAACGGAGTGATAGTGCTATAACTGATGATGTTATAGAGACGAAACCAGAGTTGTTGATTCATAAAGATTTGGGAGAGGCTCCGCATTTGGCTTATAAAATAAGAGTTAATATTTCGATGTTTGACCGTTGGGATTATTATGTTTCGGCTCAAACGGGTGAGGTGTTGGATAGAACATATCAAGGGGATGTTAGTTGATAAAAGAGATTTTTGTGGATAATATATTAAGTCGCATTTCGAGTTTTTTTTGAAATGCGACTTTTTTTGTTTTTGATGGAATATTTTAACATTTGAGGGGTTTAACATGCTTTGTGTTTGAGGGTTTTAGAGAAATGTGAATTTTAACACAAAAAATATTTATTTTAATTGTTAATTTTGTTTGTTGAATCGTAAAGTTTTATTATCTTTGCGTGTTAAATTTGTCGTAATGTAAAAGTATACTAAATATGACTGCACGAGTAAGTATTATTATGGGTAGCACGAGTGACCTTCCAGTGATGGAGAAGGCGGCTAAAGTGCTCAATGACTTTAAGATTCCGTTTGAGATGCATGCATTGTCGGCACATCGCACTCCGGTTGAAGTAGAACAATTTGCAAAAGGTGCTGCGGGTCGTGGTATCGAGGTTATTATTGCGGCTGCAGGTATGGCGGCGCATTTGCCTGGTGTTATTGCGGCTTCGACTACGGTGCCTGTGATTGGTGTGCCAATTTCGGCAACATTGCAAGGTATGGATGCATTGCTTGCTATCGTGCAAATGCCTCCGGGAATACCTGTGGCTACTGTGGGTGTTGATGCAGCTATGAATGCAGGTTTGTTGGCAGTTCAGATGTTGGCAGTAGGCGATGCTCGACTTAAACAAGAACTTGTTGATTATAAAGAGACTCTCAAATCTAAAATTGTTAAAGCCAATGAAGATTTGAAAGCTGTTAAATACGATTTTAAAGTAAATTAAAACAATGCATAATTCATAATTCATAATACATAATTTTGCCGCTTAGGTTAACGCCGAAGGTTAATTATGCATTATGCATTGTGCATTATGAATTAACAAAAAATATGGACTACAGAATATTTGTCGAGAAAAAATCTCGTTTTCGTGTTGAGGCAGAGAGTTTGCAACGCGAATTAAATGCAAATCTTGGTTTGAGCCTTCGTGAGATGCGTCTTGTGAATGTTTACGACCTTTTTGATTTCACTCCTGAGTTGTTGGAGAAAACTCGCTATGGTGTATTTGGCGAGGTAGTAACCGATGATGTATTTGATGCGCTTGACCTTGCAGGTCGTTCGTATATTGCTATTGAAAGTCTTCCAGGACAATTCGACCAACGCGCAGCAAGTGCGGTGGATTGTGTTAAATTGGTTGACCCAAAGGCAGACGTGCGCATTCGTTGTGCTCGTCTGTTGTTGTTTAATGAGCAATTGGATGAAGCAACACTCGCTCGCATTCGCAAATATACAATCAATGCCGTAGAGTGCCGCGAAAAAGATATGTCGGTGCTTGGTATCAACGAGAATACTGAGATAGAGCCAGTTGAAATACTCAAAGGTTTCCGCAATATGCAAGATGCCGACCTTGTGCCTTTCTGCAAAGAGAATGGTTTGGCTATGAATGCTGATGACTTGCGTTGTGTGGTAGAGTATTTCTACAAAGAAGGTCGCGACCCATATCGCACAGAGTTGATGATTCTCGACACATATTGGTCAGACCACTGTCGTCACACAACATTCACAACAGTGCTCGAAGAGATAACAATCGACGAGTCGTTCATGAAATCGGAACTCGAAGAGAGCCTTGCTCTTTACGAAAATATGCGTCGTGAGCTCGGTCGCGAACACAAAGACCGTTGCCTCATGGATATGGCAACTATCGGTGCACGCTATCTCAAAAAACATGGTTACCTCAACGATATGGAACAAAGCGAAGAGAATAACGCATGCTCTATATTTGTTAATGTTAACGTAGATGGCGAAGACCAACGCTGGTTGCTCCAATTTAAAAACGAAACACACAACCACCCAACAGAGATTGAACCATTTGGTGGTGCATCTACTTGTCTTGGTGGTGCTATTCGCGACCCATTATCAGGTCGTGCATACGTATATCAAGCAATGCGTGTGACAGGTGCTGGTAATATCTATACTCCAGTGTCGGAGACTATGGAGGGTAAATTGCCACAACGCATTATCTCAACAAAAGCAGCAGCAGGTTACTCATCATACGGTAACCAAATCGGTCTTGCAACAACACACCTTCGTGAGATTTATCACCCTGACTATGTGGCAAAACGTCTCGAAGTAGGTGCCGTAGCAGGTGCAGTGCGTGCCGATGCAGTGCGTCGCGAATCTCCAGCTCCTGGCGACATCGTACTGATGTTTGGTGGTCGCACAGGTCGCGATGGTGTAGGTGGTGCTACAGGTTCGTCTAAAGAGCATAACGTGATGTCAATCGAGACATGCTCATCGGAAGTACAAAAAGGTAATGCTCCTGAAGAACGTAAATTGGAACGCCTCTTCCGTCGTCCTGAGGTGACACGTTTGATTAAGAAATCTAACGACTTTGGTGCAGGTGGTGTGTCAGTGGCTATTGGCGAGTTGACTGATGGTCTTGATATCTATCTTGACAGAGTGAAAACAAAATATAGTGGCTTGAATGCTACAGAATTGGCTATCTCCGAGTCGCAAGAGCGCGTATCGGTGGTAGTTGAAGCCAAAGATAAAGAAGAGTTCATGCAATATTGCGCCGAAGAGAACATCGAAGTGGTGCACGTGGCAGATGTCACAGACCGCGCACGTATGCGTATGTTCTATCGTGGCGAAACAATCGTTGACCTCTCACGCGAATTTATCGAC
>JAZLDO010000090.1:0-30094 GCA_045614825.1 Candidatus Aphodosoma sp.
CTATATCCAAAAATACTACCCCGATGTAGATTCAACCCAAATTGCAAAATGGGAGGAGTCGAAAGCTTTGGAATATCGCATCATCAATGGCGAGAAATGGTACTTCCGTCGCGCTGCCGACAATCTATTTCGCATTGACCCCGAGGCACGAGCATTGAAAACTCGATTAGAAGGCAAAGAACGCGCAGGTAGAGATACTGTGGTAATGAATCACATTAGAGCTGTGTTGGCAGAACATAAAAAGTCGCCTAAACAAAAACTATTTGTACGTCAAGAGTGGGAGTTTGACTACAGACTATACTTTACCCCTCAATCAAGATTAGAGAATGGCGAACTAATCAAAGTTTGGTTGCCTCTACCCCCAACCGGACAAGCACGCCAAACTGACATAAGCATAAAACACTCTAATAGAAGCGTAGAATTAAACACTGGCGTGCACTCTACGGCATACATGGAGGGCAATTACAATGCCCACGACACTACGATGTTCAACATTGTGTATGAATTCGCAACATACGCCGAATACAATCCACTACCACGATGCTTCAAGCACAAAAAAACAGACCCTAACAACGCCGAACTAAAACAATATCTTGTAGAAAGAGCGCCTCACTGTCTATTTACAGACAAAGTGAAAGCTTTGGCAGACAACATCGTAGGCAAAGAAAAACGTCCATACTATCAAGCGCGTAAACTATTTGTTGCAATCAGAGAATTATACCCATGGGCAGGGGCATGCGAATATAGCATCATCGACAACATACCAGAATATGTAATAGAAAACCGCCACGGCGATTGTGGTCAAGTGACACTACTCTACATCGCAATGTGTCGCTATTTAGGCATACCAGCACGTTGGCAAAGTGGATTTATGCTACACCCAGGCTACGACAATTTACACGACTGGTGCGAAATCTACATCGAGGGCATGGGGTGGATACCCGTTGACCCATCATTCGGTGTACAATCGTGGGGCAAAACCGAAGAAGAACGCTACTTCTATTTTGGTGGAATGGATGCCTATCGATTAATCGTAAACACAGATTGGAGTGCAAAATTGACTCCAGAAAAAAGATTCGAACGCTCGGAAACAGTGGATTTTCAACGAGGCGAATGCGAAACAGAAAAAGAGAATTTATATTTCGATAGGTGGAAATATAAATTTACTGTAACTTTGGAAAAATAATATTTTGTTAATACAGAAAAAAATTGTAACTTTGCATGTTAAATGCATAGTTGCAATTTTTTATATAAACAAACACAATAACAACAAACAATTATGGTAAAAAGATTACTCGGCGTATTATGCGTAATTTTGCTTTGTGCGTTCGTCAATGCACAAGTAACAACCAAGCCTGCTTTTATTCAAAAAGGCTATAAAGGAGAAATCATAATAACATTTGACCCTGCATTGGGCAATGCAGGAATGGTAGATGCCACTGAATGTTATGCTCATACAGGTCTTATCACTACTAAAAGTGAAAATGAAGGCGATTGGAAATATGCCACAAAAACATGGCGTGGAGGTGAAGATAAATACAAAATGACCAAAAATGGCTCTGTTTGGACATTGACAATACCAAATATTTATGAATATTATGGATGTCCTGAAACAGAAGAGATTTTGAAAATGGCATTTGTATTCAATGATGGTCCAAAAGGAGAAAAAGAGGGAAAAACAGAAGACTGGAAAGACATATTTGTTGACTTGGTTGATGGTGGATTAAACGTAAAATTTGAAAATCCAACAGGCAACATTTTGATAGACAAAAACACCACAACAAACTTCAAAATTTCGGCATCAGAAAAAAGCTTAGTCTCTTTGATTATCAACAATAAAGAAATCAATAAAATCGAAGGTACTGAACTTGCACACGAATATACATTTACAGAAACTGGTGATTTTATTTGCGTTGCAAAAGCAACACTCAACGAACAAACAGCAACCGATACTATTGTAATTTGTGTTGCACCAACACCAAAAAACGAAGCACGTCCTTCGGGATTGCAAGATGGTATTACCTACTACGATAACGACCCTACGAAAGTAACTCTCTCGCTTTATTATAAAGACAACAATAATAAAATTGCACAAAATGTATTTGTTATAGGCGATTTTAATAATTGGTCTTACTCTACAGCATATCAAATGAAAAAAGATGGCGAAACTGGTTATTTTTGGCTTGATATTACTGGGTTAGAAGCAAACAAAGAGTATGTATTCCAATATGCAGTGAAACGTCCTAATGGTGCGATGGTACAAGTTTCAGACGCATTCACGCACAAAGTTGTTGACCCTAACGACCACTATATTCCTGAAGATATATACCCTAACAAAACAGCTTATCCTGAAAAAGCAGATGGACCTTGTGCAGTTATTCAAACAGCTCGCAAACCATACGCTTGGTCTGAAGCCACACTCAACTTCAAACGTCCTAACAGAAACAACCTCATCATTTATGAATTGTGGGTATATGATTTCTGCCCTACTCGTTCATTCGAAGGTGTTATTAATCGTTTAGATTATCTTGAAAATCTTGGCGTAAACGCTATTGAATTCATGCCTGTTAGTGAATTTGAAGGTAATATCTCATGGGGGTACAACCCAACTCACTATTTCGCTGTTGACAAGGCATACGGAACAGACGATATGTTCAAAAAATTGGTTGACGAATGCCACAAACGTGGTATTGCCGTAATCGTTGATATGGTATTTAACCATGCTACAGGTTGGGCTCCGTTCAATAAACTCTTTGGTGGTTACGATAATCTAAAAGATAATCCTTATTTTAACGTAAATGCACCACACGATGGCAATGTATTCGAAGATTTCAACCACGAATTCGATTTGACACTCAACCACTTTACTCGCGTGTTGAACTATTGGCTCAAAGAATATAAAATCGATGGCTATCGTATGGACTTGAGTCATGGTTTCTGTGGTAAAAATTGTAATGAACAAAAACGCATTATGTACCACTACTTCAACGAAGGTGTAAAAGCAGTTGACCCTAACGCATATTTCATACTTGAACATTGGGATGGTAACCGCGACGACTACGCTCGCAATGGCATGATGTGTTGGGAAAACACAGGCGAACCTTATCAAGAACTTGCTATGGGATGGTTCAATGAAGGCAAAAGTGACTTGAATAGAGCAAACAACGACAACTATGTCTCTTATGCAGAAAGCCACGACGAAGAACGTTGCGGATACAAAGCAACACAATATGGTAATGGTGCAATTAAAACAGACAAAGCTACTCGCTTAAGCTATGTACCTGCATACGTAGCAATGAGTACAATGCTCAATGGTCCACAAATGTTATGGATGTTCGAGGAATTGGGTTATGATACTTCTATCTTCTACAAAGAAGGAAGCACAGAAAACAAAGAAGAACACAGAACCGAACCAAAACCTGTACCTGAAGCAAATGGTTTCTACAAAGATCCTACACGCATGGCTCAATACCAAAAGATAGGACAAATCAATCAACTCCGTACACGCATCTTACCTAAAGTATTTGAAGGTAATCCTACGTCACAAGATTTGGGAGGAGGTCGTCCTCTACGCAGTGTAATTTGGGGCAACGGAGTAAATCGCGTATTTGTTGTATCTAACGTAAGCGTTAGCAACCAAGATATTAACTTACCAGAAGGAACAACTAACTGGTATGACTATCTCGCAAATAATTCTAATGCTATGAAAGCCGGTACAAAAGTAACAATGAAACCTGGTGAAGTAAAAGTCTATACAGCTCAATACTTCCAATTGCCAGATGTACCTACAGAATACGCATTCAATGAAAATGTAGGCTTTGATGATATCGAAATTGAGTCGAAATGTGTTGTATATCCAACAGTTGCAGAAGATATCATATTTATTGAAACAACAGAAGAGATTACCGCAGTTAATGTAATCAACGTACAAGGACAAAATCTAATCTCAGAAGGCAATGTGAATTCAATCAACATATCTTCTTTGCCTCAAGGTTTATATATGGTTATCGTTAATTTTGAAAATAGCCAAGAAGCATATAAAATCTATCGTAAATAATTAATTTATACCAACAAAATAGTTGCATAATTAAAAAAATAATCGTACCTTTGCACTTATTGTAAAGAGTACGATTATTTTTTTTAAAACAACAATAAAACAAATGATTATGGTAAAAAGATTACTTGTAGTACTAAATGTACTTTTGTTGTGCATTATAACAAATGCACAAGTAACAACAGAGCCAGCCTTTATACCTAAAGACTATGCTGGAGAAATTGTTGTAAAATTCAATCCTACCGAAGGTAATGGTGGTATGGCAGATGCTACGGCATGCTACGCTCACACAGGTCTTATCACATCAAAAAGTAAAGATGGTGGCGATTGGAAATATGCCCCAGAATGGCGTAAAGGTGAAGAAAAATACAAAATGACAAAAGAAGGAGATGTTTGGGTATTGAGAATTCCTGAATTATACTCTTTCTATGGTTGTCCTGAAACTGAAGAAATATTAAAGTTAGCATTTGTCTTCAACGATGGTCCAAATGGAAGCAAAGAAGGCAAAACTGAAGATGGCAAAGATATATACGTTGAATTGGCTGAACCTGGTTTGAATGTCAAATTTACTGATCCAGCAGGTAACTTATTGATCGAAAAAGAAACATCTATTGATTTCAAAATAAACACATCAGAAGAAGCTACAATTGTATTATCTGTCAATAATAAATCAATTAAACGAGGAAAAGGTACCGAATTAGTTGTTAATTACACATTCACTGAAACAGGCAACTACACTTGCGTAGCAAAAGCTTCAACAGATAATGATACAAAAGCTGATACTGTCATTGTATGCGTTATAGATAAACCTATCAACGAAGCTCGCCCTGAAGGTTTGCAAGATGGTATTACTTACTATGAAGATGACTCTACAAAAGTAACATTATCGTTGTACAGTAAAAACAACAAAAACGAAATTTCACAAAACGTATTCGTGTTGGGCGACTTCAACAATTGGACATACTCAACCGATTATCAAATGAAAAAAGATGGCGAAACTGGCTATTTTTGGTTGGACATCACAGGATTAGAACCTGGCAAAGAGTATATCTTCCAATATGCAATTATACGTCCTGATGGCTCAACTGTTCAAATTTCAGATCCTTTCACTCATAAAACTGTAGATCCGAATGACCACTATATCTCAGAAGAAATCTATCCAAATCAATTGGCATATCCAAAAGAGGCAAATGGTCCTTGTGCAGTAATCCAAACAGCTCGCAAACCATACGAATGGTCGGAAGCTACACTCAACTTCAAACGTCCTAACAAAAACAACCTCATCATCTACGAATTATGGGTATATGACTTTTGCCCTGTTCGCTCATTAGAGGCTATTTACGACCGCTTGGACTACATTGAAAATCTTGGTGTAAATGCTATCGAATTTATGCCTATTAGCGAATTCGAAGGCAACATATCTTGGGGCTACAACCCTACTCACTATTTTGCTCTTGACAAAGCATACGGAACTGACGATATGTTCAAAAAATTGGTTGACGAATGTCACAAACGTGGCATCGCCGTAATCGTTGATATGGTATTCAACCACGCAACAGGTTGGGCTCCTCAAAACAAAATGTTCCCATTGGCAGAAAACCCATATTACAACGTAACGCCTCCTCACGGCGACAATGTATTCGAAGATTGGAACCATGATTTTGAAGGCACTCGCAATCACTTCCACCGCGTACTTAAATATTGGCTCGAAGAATACAAAATCGATGGTTATCGTATGGACTTAGCTCATGGTCTTTGTGGCAAAAACTGCGACAACTATGGCAATCAACACATACTTGAAGACTACTACGAAAATAGTATTAAAGCTGTAAGCGAAGACGCATACTTCATCCTTGAACACTGGAATCGTTGGAACGAGCAACCGGCCCTCATCAATAAAGGCATGATGTGTTGGGATAATACTACTCACGCTTATTTCGAACTCGCTATGGGCTGGCACAATGGTTCAAATAGCAGTGCTTTAAATAATGCCAATAGAGACAACTACGTATCATACGCAGAAAGCCACGATGAAGAACGTTGTGGATACAAAGCTATGCAATATGGCAATGGCGCTGTAAAAACAGACAAAGCTACTCGCTTGAGCCGTGTAGCATCATACGTCGCTATGAGCACTATGCTTAACGGCCCTCAAATGATGTGGATGTGGGAAGAATTAGGCTACGATGTATCTATAACATACAAACATACCGACGACACATATAGCACCGACTATCGTACAGAACCAAAACCAATACCAGAAGGAAAAGGTTTCTATACCGACCCTATGCGTATGTCGCAATATCAAATGATTGGACAAATCAATCAACTTCGCACTAAATTATTACCTGAAGTATTTGAAGGCAATCCTACTGCACAAGATATAGCTCATGGTCGTCCTGTTCGTAGCATAACTTGGGGCGAAGGTGTTAATCGTGTATTCATTGTCTCTAATATCAGTGTCGAGCCTCAAGAAATCACACTTCCAACAGGCACTGCTAATTGGTACGACTACCTAACAAATAGCACCACTTCTATCAACGAAGGCTCGAAAATAACACTTAAAGCTGGCGAAGTAAAAGTCTATACTGCACAATATATCCAACTTCCAGAAATTCCATCTGAATATGTATTTGGCGAATGGACTGATGTAGAAAACATTGAATTCAAATCTAACTGCATTCTACACCCTACAATTTCAGAGGATATTGTGTTTATTGAAACAACAGAAGAGATTAAATCAGTAGAAGTAATTAACCTCCAAGGCCAAAAAGTAATCTCAGAAGGCAACGTAAAAACAATCAACGTATCTTCATTACCACAAGGTTTGTATATGGTTATCGTAAACTTCCACAACAGCCAAGAAGCTCACAAAATCTATCGCAAATAAATATATTTTACCATAAAAAAATTATTAAACACGAGATTAGAGATATTAAAATCTTTTTATCTCGTGTTTTTTATACCATTTTCAAGGAACAGCAATAATTCTCAATTTTCAAATTCCACTTGCCCATATCAGTTTTTTTTTGTAACTTTGCAGTCCAAAAATTGTTTACCAAAAACACTACATATTAACTACACTAACTTCTTATGAAAGACCAAGAACCTGTAAAAATTCTGTACATCACACAAGAAATCAATCCTTACATCAAAGAGACTGAAATTGCTGATATATGTCGCCAATACCCACAATACACAATAGATAAAGGTTGTGAAATTCGCACTTTCATGCCTTGCTTTGGCCACATCAACGAACGTCGCAATCAATTACATGAAGTACAACGTTTATCAGGATTGAATGTTATAATCGACGACAATGACCACCCTCTTATCATTAAAGTAGCAACTATTCAAGCTACAAGAATGCAGGTTTATTTCATTGACAACGAAGACTATTTCCACCGCAATGGTATAGCAAAAGACAAAGAAGGCAACTTCTTTGACGACAATGATGAAAGAGGTATTTTCTACGTACGCAGTGTACTTGAAACAATAAAGAAACTACGTTGGACTCCAGATATTATCCACATCAATGGCTGGATATCTGCATTAGCTCCACTCTATATTAAAAAATCTTACGCGTCAGACCCATTCTTTGCTAACTCTAAAATAATTTATTCTATCTATAAAGATAATTTTGAATGTCCTATACGCGAAGGTTTCGACAATCGTGTGTTGTACAACGATATAGAGCTTAGTGAAGTTGAGATACTTAAAGGCGACTTGCTCAAAACCGAAACACTCAACAAAATAGCCATCAACTATTCAGATGCGGTTATTTCTGCCTCTGACTCAATATCAGAAGAGTTAGAATCATATATCAAAGAAAAAGGCATACCTTACCTTCCTTACCAAGAAGACAACATGCCTGACAAATATTGGGATTTTTTCTGCGAAGTATATCCTAAACTAAAAGAAGGTGAAGAAGATTAAAATAATTAATTAATATAATTTTATAACAAAGAGGGAATTACTACATAGGCTAATTCCCTTTTAGTGTGTTTTAGTAAATATAATATCTAAACAAAATGAAAAAATATTTTATATATGTTATATTTGCTTTATTAGCAATTCTAACAGCGTGCAAAAACGATGATTCTGTGGGAATTACGATTCAACCACAAGAAGACGAAATAATTGTTGCAAGCGACACTTTCATTATCGAAAGTGAAAATTATTACGTTCCAGCAATTTCTGCCCAAGCCGATTCTATGATATTAGGCGAATTTTATAGCGCTAAATATGGCACAACCAAAGCTGAATTACTATTACAGATAGCTCCACCTATCGATTATCGTTTTCCTGAAGCGAAATACAATCCACAACCTGATTCTTTGGTGCTAATGATGTATTATGATACTTGGTTTGGCTCGTCATACGCACCACTTGAATTCAGCATATATGAAATAAATAAACAATCAATTGACTATAACACACAATATTTATCAAACTTAAATATTGGTGATTTCTGCGATTCTACTATTCTAATGGGAAAACGTCTCATGACATCTATTGACCTTTCTCGTGCCGATTCTGTAAGAGAAGATACCGCAGCAACACCTTATGTAAAATATAAATTTGACCAAACACAATTAGAGCGATTCTTTAATATGCCTCAAGAGGTGTATAAAAATGAAGATGCATTTCTCAACGAATTCAAAGGAATGTATATAACAACACGCTATGGTACTTCAACTATGATTTGTTTCAATCAAATAAGTATGTATCTTTACTATCATTACACTTATCAAAAAAATGGTAAAGATACTATCGTAAATACCTCTATTATTTTCCCTTCAAATAAGGAGGTACGCCAATTAAACAAATTTACACACCCTAATATTGAAGAAATTGCTGTCTGCAACGATAGTATAAATTATATAAAATCTGCAGCTGGCATATACCCTAAAATACGTATTCCAATAGGTGAAATGAGCAAAAAAATATATAGTACTATTGGGAACAAACAACTAAATGTAAACGCAGCCGAAATAATAATTGAGAATATAGCCTACGATAGTACTGATGTATATATGGGACAACCCTACTATCTACTTGCACTAACAACAGAACAGTTTGATGACTTCTTAAAATATAATTCTATACCTTCAGCAACTGACACAACGGCAGTTATTGCTAATTACGTTGCGAATAAGGGTGGTTATAAATTAGATTTAGCCCATTTCATTACAAAATACCTTCGCAATGAAACTATAGAAGAAAATGATATAATTGAAATGATTTTGATGCCTGTCATTGTAGAAGCTGCGACAACAACAACTGGAGCAACATCAATTACGTCAATTAAGCCATTGACACAGTTAGCCGCAACAACTATCCGCAGTGGTAAAAACGAACATTCTCCAATGCGTATGAAAATCCTTTATAATGGATTTTAAACAATGAATAATTAATAATAAATAATTTATCATCGCAATTGCTTTTTGAATTATTAATTATTCCTTTCTGTCATAATTTTTAATTCTTAATTATTTCATAATGAATTTCAATAATAATATAACCAATAACTTACAAAATGCTATTGAGTTTAGCAATGGTGAAAGGGAGAGATTAGGAGATAATCAGATATTTCCTAATCATGTTGTGCTTGGATTGATGAGATTAAATGATTGTTCAGCAATGAATGTATTAAACAAATTAGGAGTTGATTTAAACTTATTGAAAACCAAGTTAGAAGATATAAAAAATATTAGCACACCTGATGCTAATCTAGCATCTCTACACCGTACGACTGAATCTTTATTATTATTAACTAATTTAGAGGCAAAGCTATCTCATTCACAAGAGGTTCACACTCATCATCTTATAATGGCAATATTAAGACAAAAAGATACTGATTTAGTCAAGTTGTTTGGCGAAATGGGTATTGATTACGATAAATTCAAATCGCAAATAACCTCTGTACCACAACCAAAGATGGGTTCAGTTTATGACGACGATGATGATTTGGAAGATGAAGATAATGGTATGCCTCGCCAAAATATAGGTAGTGCGCCTAAAACAACAACTACCTCATCTAACCCTAATTCAAGCACTCCAGCACTCGACAACTTCTCACGCGATTTATCAAAAGCAGCAGCAGAGGGCGAATTAGACCCTGTAGTTGGTCGTGAACAAGAAATACAACGTACAATACAGATACTCAGCCGTAGAAAGAAAAACAATCCAGTATTAATAGGAGAACCAGGTGTAGGTAAATCAGCTATTGTTGAGGGATTGGCTACACGCATTGTAAACCGTCAAGTACCTCGTGCTTTGTTCGATAAAAAAATTGTATCGCTCGACTTAGCTGCTATGCTTGCAGGCACAAAATATCGTGGCCAATTTGAAGAGAGATTGAAGTCGGTGATGAACGAATTAGAAGCAAATCCAAACATCATACTCTTTATAGATGAAATACATACGATTGTAGGAGCTGGTGCTACCACAGGTTCGCTCGACACTGCAAATATGTTGAAACCCGCTCTTTCGCGTGGCAAATTTCAATGCATTGGTGCAACAACACTCAACGAATATCGTCAATCTATTGAAAAAGATGGAGCTCTCGAACGCCGTTTCCAAAAAATTTTGGTTGAAGCTACTACTAAAGAAGAGACATTACAAATTCTCCACAATATCAAAGACCGCTACGAAGACCACCATCAAGTGAAATATACTGATGAGGCATTAGAGTTGTGCGTAACATTGACCGAGAGATATATCACCGATCGCTCGTTCCCTGATAAAGCAATCGACGCACTCGATGAATCGGGCGCACGCATGCACTTGACAAACCTCAGTGTACCTGCTCATATTGAGGAACTTGAAAATAATATTGCTGAATTCGATGGGTTGAAGAAAGAGGCTGTTTTGCGCCAAGATTTCGAGCTTGCAGCTAAATATCGTGACCAAGTGGCTACTCTAGCCTCACAACTCGAACTTGAGAAAAAGCAATGGTTAGCCGAAAGTAGAGAAAGTCGTGTAGAGGTAACAGGTGATGACATCACTGCCACAATATCAAACATGGCAGGTGTGCCACTCACACGCATTGCAGAAAGCGAAAACGAACGCTTACTCCGAATGGGTGAGTCTTTGATGGGACAAGTCATCGGACAAGACGACGCAGTGCAAAAAGTAGTGCGCGCCATCCGTCGTAGCCGCGTAGGATTAAAAGACCCTAATAAACCTATTGGTTCATTCATATTCCTTGGACCTACTGGGGTAGGTAAAACATTGTTGGCAAAGAAATTGGCTGAATATATGTTTGGTTCAGTCGATGCCTTAGTGCGCATCGACATGAGCGAATTTATGGAGAAATTCTCTGTATCTCGCTTGGTTGGAGCTCCTCCAGGATATGTTGGTTACGAGCAAGGTGGACAATTGACCGAAAAAATACGTCGTAAACCCTACTCTATCGTATTGTTCGATGAAATAGAAAAAGCTAATTCTGAAGTATATAATATCTTGTTGCAACTTCTCGACGAAGGCTTCATCACTGATGGTTTGGGTCGTAAAATCGACTTCAAAAACACTGTCATCATTATGACCTCAAATGCAGGCACACGCCAATTGAAAGATTTTGGTCGTGGTGTAGGTTTTGCAACTGCCGATAGAACAGATAATCAAGAGTATGCACACTCTGTTACGCGCAAAGCATTGGAAAAAACTTTTGCACCCGAATTCCTTAACCGTATTGATGAGATTATCAATTTCAATCAATTGACTCGCAACGATATAAATAAAATTATCAATCTCGAATTGGATAAATTTAGGAGTCGTTGTAAGGGGTTGGGATTTGAGTTGGAGGTGACAGATGCGGGTGTTAATTTCTTGGCAGATAGGGGGTATGATAAGCAGTATGGTGCACGTCCACTGCAACGCTCAATACAGACACATTTGGAAGATTTGATAGTTGAAGAGATGCTATCTGTTGGCAAAATGAAGAGCGAAAAAGTTGTGGTAGATGCTAACTCTGAAGGCAACTCTTTGAAAATTAGGAATGAGGAGTGAGAAATGAGGAATTAAAAAAAATATCACTTTTTTAATAAATATATCAGAAAAAAGTTGTAACTTTGCACTCGCAATGCGATAATCGGCTTCGCTTCAGCATAAGCTAAATAAATTTGACTTCTGCTTTCAGCTTGTACAACTATTGCAATCGAAAAAATGAGAACATATAAGTTCATTCCGAATGGTTTCAACTTTCAATTCTCAACTTTCAACTTTTAGGATGTATCCGTAGCTCAGTTGGTAGAGCAATTGACTCTTAATCAATGGGTCGAGGGTTCGAGCCCCTCCGGGTATACTGCAAATAAAGGACAATTCTAATTAGAATTGTCCTTTATTTTTTTACTTAAAAAAATGATTATATACTATGGCTCAAACAAATACACCTACACAACAGAAAACTCTCAAGAGATTAATGAAATATTGGCTTTAGAGCGCTATTGGGAAGTACATCTAACAGAAGCTAAAAAACAAAAATTTGGTGGGAATAATCCCACCCCAAAAACTACTATAACAACAATAGAGACGCATACCACACACATTTCGTCTCTATTTTTTTGTAACTTCGTTGCAAAATAGCTTCACTTCGGCATAATCGAAAACATAATTCCATTCTGCTCCCTATTTGCTCCACTTTACCCCTCCCTACAATACCCACTCACAGTGTGTACTCCCTCACCAAACATCAAGCAAGGTGCAAGCAATGTGTGCCGTAGAAAACAGACAACCACTCTGAGTGTGTATTCTGTGAAAATCACCCATCCCCAAACCACCTATTTCAATCTCACTGACCTCAACTCACAGGTATGGTTATCCTATGAAAAAGATTGCTGTTAGATAAGAAACTATCAACATCTTGAGCATAGAAAAACCACCATATTTTTTAGTGTTTTTTAAGCATATAGAGACTTGGATATTTGAATATTTTTTTGTAAATTTGCAGATTAGTAGTTTCATGTATCAACTACAAACAAAAAAACGTTAAATAATAAATTATTAATTCAATAAACAGGCAGTTAAATCACTATTATTCTGCCATTTAAAAACTTAGTATTAGATTATGAACAAAGCTCTTTTGATGATTCTCGATGGATGGGGAATCGGTAACGGAACAAAATCTGACGTAATTTCACAAATGCCAACTCCTTATTGGGACTCTTTGTTAGCTAAATATCCTCATTCTCAACTACAAGCATCAGGCGAATACGTAGGACTCCCTGATGGACAAATGGGCAACTCTGAAGTAGGTCACTTAAATATTGGCGCTGGTCGCATTGTGTATCAAGACTTGGTGAAAATCAATCGCGCTTGTGCCGACAACTCTATTCTTGAAAATAAGGCTATTAAAAAGGCGTTTGAGTTTGCTAAGGCAAATGGTGGCGATGTTCACTTTATGGGTTTAACTTCTGATGGTGGCGTACACTCATCATTAGTTCACCTCTTCAAACTATGCGATATTGCTAGACATTATGGTTTGGCTAATCACTATGTTCACTGCTTTATGGATGGTCGCGACACTGACCCTCGTTCGGGTAAAGGTTTCATCGCTCAATTAGAAGAACACCTTGCAACTACTGGCGGTAAAATCGCTTCTATCATTGGTCGCTACTATGCTATGGACCGCGACAAACGCTGGGAACGTGTAAAAATTGCTTATGATCTGTTAGTTAATGGCGTGGGTGAAGCTACAGTAAATACTGTTGATGCGGTACAAAAATCATACGACAACGAGGTGACTGACGAGTTTATCAAACCTATCGTGCACGTGGATGGCGAAGGTAAGCCAGTGGCTACTATCAAAGATGGCGATGTGGTGATTTTCTTCAATTATCGTAATGACCGCGCGAAAGAGTTGACTCAAGTGCTCACTCAAAAAGATATGCCAGAAGAAGGCATGAAAACTTTGAAATTAGACTACTACTGTATGACTCCATACGATGCTTCATTCATTGGCGTGAGCATCATCTTCGATAAAGAAAACGTAGAAAATACTCTCGGTGAAGTGGTTGCAAAAGCTGGTGCTCGCCAACTACATATTGCTGAAACTGAGAAATATGCACACGTTACGTTCTTCCTCAATGGTGGTCGCGAAACTCCATACGAAAATGAAGACCGTATTTTGATTAACTCGCCTAAAGTGGCTACATACGACTTGCAACCAGAGATGTCGGCATTCGAAGTGGCTGATGCACTCTCGACAGAATTGGCTAAAGAAACATACGATTTGGCAATTGTGAACTTTGCAAATGGCGATATGGTTGGTCATACTGGTGTGTATGAAGCAATCGAAAAGGCTGTGGTAACTATCGACAAATGCGTAGAACAAGTGGTAGAAACTGCTCGCGCTCACGGCTATCAAACTATCATCATTGCCGACCACGGAAATGCCGACAATGCAATGAATGCTGATTGTTCGGCTAACACAGCTCACTCATTGAACCCAGTGCCATTCGTATTTGTATCAGATTCATACAAAGGCGAAGTAAAAGATGGTATTTTGGCAGACGTGGCTCCATCTATCCTCAAAATTATGGGCATCGAAGCCCCTGCTGATATGACAGGAAAATCTTTGATTTAGAATTAAAAATTATTTGCTTCGCTCATGATTTTTGCTTCACTCGGAATAATCAAAGTAAACTTTGCTTCTTCCCTCGCGGAGGATTTGGCGAAGAATGAAATACTCAGGAGCATCTTGGTTGATGCTCTTGGGACAAAGTAAAAACAAAAAAACAAACATAAAATTATGAAAAAATCATTATTATCATTATTGTGCATTGTGCATTGTGCATTGTGCATCAATCTTAAGGCTCAAGACGAGGTGTTGATGACAATCAATGGCGAGCCAGTAACAAAAGCTGAGTTTGAATATATTTATAACAAAAACAACGGCGACAATGCCATTGACAAAAAAACATTGGACGAATATGTTGACTTATTCATAAACTTCAAACTCAAAGTAACAGAAGCTAAAGCTCAAGGTTTTGATACGCTAAAAACATTTAAACGCGAATTAAATGGTTATCGCAAACAATTGGCTAAACCATATTTAACTGATACAGAACTCGAAGAAGCTCTATATCAAGAAGCATATAGCCATTTTGCCCAAGATTGCGAAGTGAGCCATATTCTTATCCGCACAGAAGGCGAAGATACACTCTCGGCATATAACCAAGCCCTTAATGTCATTGACCGCCTTAAAGCAGGAGAAGATTTTGCTAAAGTGGCAGACGAAACTTCTGCCGACCAATCAGTTGTTCGCAATCATGGATATTTAGGATGGTTCACAGCCTTGCAATTGGTATGGCCATTCGAAAAAGCAATGTACGAATTACCTCTAAACGAAATCTCAACTCCAATCAAATCAAACTACGGCTACCACATCATCAAAGTACACAATCGTCGTGCTGCATGGGGACAAGTGAATGCTCGCCACATCATGAAAATGTGTAGCGACCGCTTGCCTCAAGAAACTCAAGACAAGAAATACCAAGAAATGGTAGAAATCAAAAAACGCCTTGATGCTGGCGAAGACTTTGCTACATTGGCTATGGAACTAAGCGACGATAAAGGTTCAGCGCAAAAAGGTGGAGATCTCGGCTGGTTCGGCATTGGACGCATGGTGAAAGAGTTCGAAAAAACAGCATTTGCTTTAGATTCAGGCGAAACTTCTGAAATTATCAAAACTCAATTTGGCTACCACATCATCAATGTCACTGACAAAAAAGGAGTTGAACCTTTTGAAAAGAAAAAAGCTGAAATCCAACGTATGATGCAATACGACGATCGCAGCACTGCGGCTAAAACGTCTTTTGTGAATAAATTGAAAAAAGAATACAATTTCCAAATAAATGACAATGAAATAGCAAACGCAAAAGCACTTGTTGCAGAATATGCAGACAATGACTCACTACTAAAAATTAAAGGCGCGGAATTTGAAGGTATTCTTATGACATTCGCAGATCAACAAATACCAACAAGCGAATTGATTGCATACTATGCAACTACAAAAATGATGGGAGGTGAGATAGAGGACAAAGTAGCTCAAATTGCAGAAATGAAACTTATGCAATATGAAGATTCGCAATTGGAAAACAAATATACCGACTTTGCAAACTTAATGAAAGAGTATCACGATGGTATTTTATTGTTTGAGGTATCAAACAAAGAGGTTTGGGAAAAAGCTATCAAAGATAAAAAAGGCTTAGAAAAATACTTCAAATCAAATAAGAAAAATTATCCTTGGAGTGAACCTCGCTACAAAGGCTTTGTAGTGAAATGCAAAGACGAAGCTACAGCAAAACGCTTGCAAAAAGAAATCAAAAAAATGAATCCTGACTCTGTTGTAAATTATATTCGCAAACAAGTAAATAATGATTCTATTACATTTGCATCGGTTGAACGTGGATTATGGAAACAAGGAGAAAATGGTTACGTTGATTTGACTGAATTTAAAGTACCAAATGCAGAAGTTACAGTTGATGAAGAGTTACCAATTACAATAGTAGTTGGCAAAATGTTGAAAAAACCAGAAACTTATACCGATGTTCGCGGTACAATTATGGCAGATTATCAAAACTATCTTGAAAAGAAATGGATTGAAACTCTCCGCAATAAATATGCTGTAGAAATCAATCAAGAAGTTCTAAATTCACTCAGATAATAAATTGAAAAATACAATGAAAAATATATCATTGTGCATTGTGAATTTTGCATTATGCATTGCCTTTACCTCATGCTCTTATATAGAACAATATATAAAAGAGCGTGAGAGTGAGGGCGTTATTGCTATAATAGGAGATAATTACCTATACAAAGACGAGATAAAAAACATTGTGCCACAAGGAACTAATAGTGCAGACAGCGCATTAATAGTAGAAGCTTATATACAACGTTGGGCTACAAATATTTTAATTTTAGACAATGCAAAACGCAATATTTCTAATCAAACAGAAATAAATAAAATGGTTGAAAACTATCGTCGTACGCTAACAATTCATTACTATAAACAAGATATGGTAAATGAAAAAGTGAAAATGCCAACAGACGAAGAAACTATCAATTTTTATAACAACAATAAAGAACTATTTTTATTAAATCAACCAATCATTAAAGGTGCTCTAATAAAAATACCTAATAATATCAAATCAGAAACAATAGAACGCAAATTCAAAGATATCAATAATAATATTGAAGAGATTGAAAAATACGCTCTACAATATGCAAAAGATTATACTCTATTTACTGAATATTGGAAACCATTGAATGAAGTTATAGACATTGAAAAAACTAATTTAAAAATAACAAAAACAGGGTATTACGCAGAGAGAGATAGCCTAAATCTAACACTAATAAACGTGATGGAATATATCAATCAAGGAGAAATTGCCCCAATAGAAATGGTCAAAGAAGAAGTTAGATCAACTCTATATAACCAACAAAAAAAAGAATATCTAAATAATTTTGATAATGAAATATATGATTATGCAATAAAGCACAATCAAATACAATTGAGAATTGAAAATTGAGAATTATTGCGGTAAGCGAGAGAGAGCCAAGTTTACTTGCACTATACCGAGCAAAGCAATAATCTTTAATTGAAAATTAAAATAATAATATAATAGTAATATGAAAAAAATAATATTAATCATATTGTGCATTGTGCATTGTGCATTGTGCATTGAAGTGATAGCACAAGAAAAAAACATGATAGATGGTGTTGTATGGGTTGTTGGCGACGAGGCTATTCTGCGCTCAGATGTTGAACAAGAACGCATTCGAGCTCAATATGAAGGGCAACGCATACAAGGAGACCCATATTGCATCATTCCAGAGCAAATTGCAATACAAAAACTATTTATTCACCAAGCAAAAATAGATAGTATTGAAGTAAACGACGGACAAGTAGAAAGTCAAGTTAATTCACAAATGAACTTCTTCATTCGTCAGATTGGCTCGCGAGAAAAACTTGAAGAATATTATCGCAAGACATATTCGGAAATTAAAGAAGAGATGCGTCAAACTATTGCCGACCAATCTCTTGTACAACAAGTACAACAATCATTGGTGCAAAACATCAAAGTAACACCTTCGGATGTCCGTAAATACTACTCTGCTCTATCGGATGATTCTATTCCAACTATTCCAGCGCAAGTAGAAGTACAAATTATCACAATAGAACCACCTATACCTGAAGAAGTTATCGAGGCAACTAAAAATCGTTTGCGCGAATATGCTGATCGTGTAAAAAATGGAGAAGCCGATTTTTCAATGTTAGCTCGCCTCTATTCAGATGATACAGAAAGTGCCAAGCAAGGTGGTGAATTGGGCTTTGCTGGTCGAGGTACATTTGTACCAGAATTTGCCAATGCAGCATTTGCATTAACAGAACCAGGAAGCATTAGCCGTGTAATAGAAACTGAGTTTGGTTTTCACCTTATACAATTAATTGAACGTAGAGATGATAGAGTAAATTGCCGTCATATACTACTCCGTCCAAAAATCACAAGTGACATAAAAATCAAAGCTCTCAACACATTAGATAGTATAGCACATGATATTCGTACTGAAAAAATATCATTTGAAGCCACAGCATCTTTAATGTCGTCAGACAAAGATACGCGCATGAACAATGGTATAATGACCAATCAAAATAATGGTTCATCAAAATTTGAATATCAAGATTTGGCTCCTGAAATAGCAAAAATAGTATATATGATGAAACCAGGAGAAATATCAGAACCATTTACTATGTTTTCACAAAAACTTGGTCGCGATGTTTATGCTATCGTAAAACTTAAAAATCAAATACCAAGTCATAAAGCAAATATCACGGACGATTATCAAACACTAAAAAACATGTGCGAAAATCAACTTCGTGAAAAAACAATCAAAGAATGGTTAATCAAAAAAATAGCCGACACATATATCTACATATCACCTGAATGGCGTGAATGCGATTTTGAATTTCAATGGGTAAAAAAATAAGATTTATAAACATATCAATAATAAGACTACTGCCAGTAATATTTCTATTACTGTGCAGTTGTGTCGTTTTTGCCCAAATGCCAACTGAGTTTATTACAAATCCCAATCTACCCAAAATAGAAAAACCCCAAAAAACAGAAATAAAAAAACAAACAAAAGTTAAAAAAGAAAATATATCAACCTCAAAAGATAACGTAAAAAAAACGGGTAAACAAACACTTATATATCTTGAACGTAGTGATTTAGTTCGCTTTGACAACGAAAATCTTCCTGATATACAAGTGTTAATAGGGAATGTAATTCTTCGTCATGACGATGTATATCTTTATTGCGATTCAGCACATTTAAATCAAAATACAAATTCATTTAAAGCGTTCGGTCACATCAAAATAAAACAAGGCGATTCTCTTGAAATTTATTCTAAACGATTAAATTATAATGGTAATACCCGCATTGGACATCTGTTTCATGATGTAAAAATGATAAATGGAGAAGTTACACTATATACAGATACATTGATATATGAACGCGAAAAAGAATTAGGCTACTATACATGTGGAGGCAAATTGGTTGACTCATTAAATACCCTCGTATCAAAACACGGCTATTATTATTCAAATACTAAAATTGCAGAATTTAAATATGACGTTGTTGGAGTAAATAATAAATCAACTATCGAAAGTGATACTTTGACATACGATACAGAAACAAAAATAGCAACCATACTTGGTCCTACACATATACATCACTCTGATAGTACAACTATTTATTCTGAATTAGGTTGGTATAATAGCGAAAATGATCAATCTCAATTACTAAAAAAATCATTAATCAACCATGGCAAAGGAAAATCGCTTGCTGGGGATACTATCTTCTATGACAAACTCCAGGGCATAGGCGAAGCATTCCAAAATGTAATATTAAAAGATTCTCTCAATAAGATATCACTCTGTGGCAATTATGGCTACTACAAAGAAGAGGGCGAAATAGGCATCATCACCGACTCTGCCATGATGATTGAATATTCGCAAAAAGATACTACATACATTCATGGAGATACTCTCTACTCATACGCACAAAGTGAAGATGAAAAAATGACACTTGCATTCCACAATGTAAGATTGTTCAATAACGAATTTCAAGGTGTATGCGATTCACTTACATTCTTCTCTGGCGATTCTATCCTACACATGATGCAAATGCCTATTATTTGGAATGAAAATCAACAAATAACAGGAGACACAATACACCTTTATCCAAAAAATGGAACTGTTAATAGAATGCATGTAGTAAATAATGCAATGATGATACAAGAGGAAGATACCATACATTACAACCAAGTGTCAGGCAAAGAAATTATAGCTTATATTCAAAAAGAAGAATTGCACCATGTTGACATTTCGGGTAATGTTGAATCAATATTCTATCCTAATGACCAAGGTGATTTAATTGGGCTAAATACTATTAAAAGTAGTTATATGACTGTATTTTTCAAGGATGGAAAATTAGAGCGATTTAATGTATATCCATCCCCTACCGCCATAATGTATCCAATGTCGCAAATCACAGAAAATATGTTATATTTAACTAATTACACTTGGCAAATAGATATTCGACCTATATCGAAAGATGACATATTCCGCATGCCTAAACGCTTAACACAAGCTGACATTGACAACCAAAAAGAGTTAATAAAACAACAAGAACAAGAAGAACGAAAAAACAAACGAAAAAAACGTAATCAAGACAATGCGACCGATATTACAAATAACGAACAATAATAAAACAAGCCTATACGTTGCAAATACAATAGCAGAACGTATGGATTTTAGTGTAGAAGAGATAAGAGTATCTGATCTTGATAATATCAACACACTAATTGAAGACAAAGATGCTGCTCTATTAATAATCGGTCTCAATTCAGATAAAGAGATACAAAATTATTTAAATAACTGCCGCGAATTACGAATACCTTATATTTTTGTAAAAAACGAAATTCCAAATAACTTCAACATAGAAAACATACTTTTACCAATAACTAATCTCGAAGAAGAACGCGAAAAAGGTCCATTTACCTCTTCGTTTGCAAGACATTTTGGTTGCCATATAACAATATATCAACCAAATGATTACGGCTCAAAAGCCGCAACCAATATCGAAGCAATGAAACAACTATTCAATTCATTCTCATTGCAATACATTGTCAAAAAAGGAAAAAAAGATAGCAATGGCATTGAATTAGAAGCTGGAATATTAAATAAAAACGAACAAAACAATCTACTTGTAATTTCAGCATCGCGCGATTATGGTCTCGACGACATCATTTTTGGTCCCAAAGAAAGAAAAATAATAAAAAACACCAATATACCAACTATGCTAATAAATCCACGTGGCGATTTGTATGCGCTATGTGATTAAAATACTTAAATTATGAAACGATTTATGCTATTAATCTGTGTATTATGCACCATATTTTGTGCATTTTCACAAACCGAATATCCTATTATCGAAAAGGGAGGCAAAAAATATTATGAATATACCATAAATCCAGGAGAAGGATTATTTGCTATCGCTCGCAAATTCGGAATAAAACAAAATGATTTGCACGATGCAAATGAAAATCTCTCAACAAACATCAAAGTTGGAGAAAAAATACTGATCCCTATCAAAACAAATGAATCAAGTGAAACACTTGAGGCTATGACTACTCACGTAGTAGAAGCAAAACAAACATTGTACAGCATCTCTAAAATATATAATGTCAGTGTCAATACTCTTATTGATCTTAATCCATCTGCAAAAACTGGTATAAAAACAGGAGAAGTTCTCATAATATCAAAAGATAAAAAAATCGAAATAGAACACGTTACACCAAAAGTAATACAAGAAAGAGTTGTTTCTACTAATAGTATTACGCATATTGTACAAAAAAAAGAGACCCTATATTCAATTTCAAAAAAATATAATATTGCTATTCATGACCTAATTGCACTCAATCCTGAATTAAAAGATGGTTTGAAAGCTGGTGCAGAAATACTCATAAAAGGAGAAAGAATAGAAACAAAAGAAGATAATAATACACAATCTCCCGCCATAGTAGATACTACTACCATCACAAAAACAATAGAAACAACAGAACCCCAAGATACTATCGTGGTTCGACCTCAAATATCAAATACCAACACAATAAATATAGCCTACCTCCTACCTCTAATTGCCGAAAACACAAACGATGAAAAAAACATTCAACGCTTTGTAGAGTTTTATCGTGGTTCAATTTTAGCCTTGAACGAAGCAAAAGAAAATGGCATGTCTGCCAACATATATACCTATAATTTACCAAAGGACACAAACAAAATAGACTCTATACTATTTTCGCTAACGAATAAGAACATAGAGGTAATTATAGGTCCAGCTTATTCGGAACAATTGAACAAAATATTAACTTTCTCAAAAGAAAATAATATAACAACAATAGTTCCTTTTTCAAATAAAATAGACTCAACTTACTATTTTCCAAAATTAATACAATTCAACCCACCTCAAGATTCATTGTTCAAATTTATAATCAGAAATACATTCGAGCATCGCAATTTACAATACATATTAGCCCGTTTCGAAAATTGTACCAACAAAGGCAACATCTTTGCCAACGACCTATCTACCCTATTGACCGAAAACAACAAAGAATTCAAAGAACTTATTATCAAACCCGAATATGTTGATTCTTTAGTTAACACAATTTCTAAAACCGACACCACTGTTCTACTACTTGCATCTGCAAAAATCAATGACGTTGCAGGTGTGCTCGATAGCCTCAATCGCTATCAACTACCTAACCTACAAGTGTGGGGATTTGAAGATTGGGGAACTAATTTGATAAAGAAATATCCTCAAACTTTGTATTATTCACTCTTCTACCCTAATGAGACTGAAAAATATAAAACTAACTATAAAAATTGGTTTGGCACAAGAAAACAGACTGTTGGCGTAAAATATGACCTATTGGGTTATGATTTAACCCTTTTGGTATTAAAAGGGATTACTTATTTTGAGGATTCTACTTTAAATATAAACACCAAAGAGATAAATTTCTTACAATCAACTCCACAATTAGAATTCATTGACAACCGATGGTTAAATATGAATTACTATTTACTTTTTTGGGATAACATCACAATAAAAAACATAAGTGATAAAGAATAGTAAAATGAAAAAATTTATACTATTTTTAATTATAAATTGTGCATTGTGCATTACACATTGTGCAGCACAATATCCCGAATATGCTATTGGTGTACGCGGTGGTACAACATGGTCTTTTATGTGGTTTAATCCACCTATAGCTCAGCCATCGATGCCTTTAACATACCATGCAGGAGCACAATTCCGTATGGTGTCTGAAAAATATTTTGGCATAAAACTTGAACTCAACTATGCACAACGAGGATTCAAAGATCAAGACGGACATCGAAGATTAGATTATATCGAATTACCCTTTATGACACATATCACTTTTGGACAAAAATTATTTCGTTTTTTTGTAGATTTAGGTCCAGAAGTCTCATATATGATACAAGACAACCCGATTACATCTAATAGCATACAACATACGTCTCAAATAAAAAATCGATTTGATTACGGACTTGTTGGGGGATTAGGATTCGAATTTAATACCAAGTATGGAATTTATACCATTGACGCAAGATACCATTTTGGGTTAAATAATATATTAGGCAACTCAGCTACCGAATATTTCAAATCTTCTACATGCCAAAACATTGCACTATCCTTATCATACCTATTCCCTATAAGACAACAATAGCCACACAATAGGTATAAGCAAGGTACAAGCTAGAAAAGCGTCACAAAAAACAAATTATTATCATCTAAAATCAAAACATTATGACAGACTTAGAAATTGCTCAGGCAGCTCAACCTGAAAAAATAAAAAATATAGCCGCAAAAGTAGGCTTAACTCCGGAAGATATCGAATATTATGGTCCATACAAATGCAAAGTGCGTTTAGATGCTATGGACGATAGATTCCAAAAACAGGGTAAAGTAGTATTAGTTACAGCCATCAACCCAACTCCAGCAGGCGAAGGCAAATCAACCGTAACGATTGGTCTTACAGATGCAATGAACCGCCTTGGCCATAAGACACTTGTTGCTCTCCGCGAACCATCATTAGGGCCTGTAATGGGTGTAAAAGGAGGTGCAGCAGGAGGAGGTTATGCACAAGTAGTCCCAATGGAAGACATAAACCTACACTTTACAGGCGACTTACATGCCATTACAACAGCCAACAATCTCGTAGCTGCACTTATTGATAATCATATTTATCAAGGCAATCAACTAAATATCAACCCTACACGCATAGTTTGGCATCGTTGTATGGATATGAACGACCGCTCATTGCGTAATATTACAATTGGATTGGGTGGTCCACTACAAGGTATTCCTCGCGAAGACCACTTCGACATCACAGTGGCATCTGAAATCATGGCTATCATGTGTCTTGCTACAGATATGGAAGACTTCAAAGCTCGCCTTGGTAAATGCGTAATTGCTTATCGTTACGATAAAACACCCGTAACAATGGCTGACCTCAACTGCGTAGGTGCTGTAGCTATGATTATGCGCGACGCCATAAAACCAAATATGGTGCAAACACTCGAGGGTAATCCTGCATTCATACATGGAGGTCCATTTGCCAATATTGCACATGGTTGTAATTCAATTATAGCAACACAAATGGCACGTAGATTAGCTGACTACGTTATCACTGAAGCCGGTTTTGGGGCTGACCTTGGAGCTGAGAAATTTATGGATATCAAAGCTCGCTATGGTGGATTTGCACCAAGTTGCGTCGTTATTGTTGCTACTATTCGTGCTCTAAAAATGCACGGTGGCGTAGCAAAAGCCGATTTAGGAAAAGAAAATATTGATGCATTATTGCAAGGTATTGAAAACCTAAATAAACACATCGAAAATGTAAAAAAATTCTGTGTCCCATACGTCATTGCAATCAACCGTTTCGTAAATGACACCGACGAAGAAATCAATACTCTCCTCGATTGGGCAAAAGCCAATTGCCATGAAATAAGCCTTACCGAAGTATGGGCAAAAGGTGGCGAAGGTGGCGAAGATTTAGCACACAAAGTAATTCGTAAAATCGAACAAAACGATGGTTGTTGTCACTTCCACCATCTCTACGATATCAATCTACCAATCAAAGAGAAAATGAATATCATCGCTCGCGAAATATATGGAGCCGATGCTGTAGAATATTCTCCTACAGCCAATAAGCAAATCAAAACATTCGAAGAAAATGGATGGGACAAACTACCAATCTGCGTAGCAAAAACCCAATATTCGCTCAGCGACAATGCCAAATTACTCGGTCGTCCTCACGGATTTGTGGTAACAGTTCGCGAATTTAAGCCTTCTATCGGTGCTGGGTTTATTGTTGCTCTCATGGGTGATATTATGACAATGCCAGGATTACCTAAAGTACCTGCATCAAATGCAATGGATGTAATTGATAATAAAATAGTAGGGCTATTTTAAAAACATATACATACTAATATAAAAAAGCGCATCACACTAATAGCATGATGCGCTTTTTTACATTATAACCAATTAACGATTAACCAATTTAGTTACAAACTGCATATTATTAAAATAGGTAGTTTTAACAATAATAACAGAATTATTGATATTATCAATAACAACATTATCAACGCCAGATGCTATCACACGACCCATAACATCATAAACTTCAATTGTTGCACCTTCTGCGTAAACTACATTATTTTGTACAAACAAATTATTATCAACTGAAACATTTTCAACCGCTACTGGTTTTTGATAACCAGTGGTAACAATATCAACTTGCGAGCGTGGAAGAAGTTTTGTCAAAACACCCGAAAGATAATAAACCCCTGTAACAGAACCCATCTCTGCAGCATACTCATATTCATCTGAAACAATAACCCAATTTTTACCTTGATTAATTGTAGGTTTTTCAACTCCTTCTCCATTAAGCATAACCGTATTCGCTGCATTATAAGTCACATTCTTAATTTTTATCAACATAGAAGCATAAGAATCATCAAGATTAGCCAAAGATACTTCGACAGGAACTACTGAAAGTTCTGCATCTGATGCCTCAATAGTTTTTATATCTAAAGATGGAGCAGAAGCATAATAAACAGAATTATATTTCTCGTATGTTTTTCCACCAGAAGTATAATAACCCACAACATTTGTAATCACATCACCTACTTTATATTTCTTTTGTGTCTCTGCAGATTGATGATTTAATTGAATAGCACCAGTTGCATCTTGAGCAAAAATATGGTAAAATGTACCTACATCAAATTTTTCTGAGGCAAAACCAGTTATAACCATATCACTTGTTACTTTATAAGAAATATCAATAGAAGGAGATTTACCTGCTGCTTTCATTGCTGCAATATCATCAAATTCTACTAAATCCTTCAAGAAATCATCTTTAGAACGTGGTAACAAAACCGCATACGACACACCATTTACTTCCAATCCAGAAACAAAACCTTTCAATACAACCGAAGACAAACTACCTGCCTCTTTGTAATATGTATCTACAACGGGAATTGTATCATATTTACCCAATACATCATTTTTAATTCTCAAACCAATACAACCAATAGAAGTGAATCTATTATCCGCAACAACAGTACCTTTGGGTGTTATCACAAGACAATTGTCGTATTTAATCCAACCATTTTCGGTAAATACATCACCAAAAGATATGAAATTAACCATATTATTTTTTGATGATACATAGATTCCATTCACTTTCTCTACAGTAAATCTAGCAGAAGTTAATTTATCAAGAGCCCCTACATTATAAGAAGAAGGTTTGTAAGAACCCTCAACATCAAACATAGCCGAGTCTCCCACTGCGCAAGTTACATTTTCAGTTTTTGCCACCAACATCTCAACCGCAACAGGTTGTCCAGATGCATTATTTCCTTGTACTACATAAACAACATTATTACCAGACTCACGCACATCGGTTATCAAAACTTTACCATTAAAAGCAATATCACTATATACGATATCCCCCTCCATCATTTTCAAACCAGCAACTGTATTATAGGCAGAGGCCTTAACATAACCCTCACTTTGAGGAATAAACAATGCCGGATTTCCATTTGTATAATATACAAAACCTGAAACATCAGCAACAGAAGGGAATGTTGTTTCGATTAAATCCATAGAATAATCAATAGCATCTTCTCCATATACAATTTTATTTATAGGGAACGGACTTACATTAAAATCAATTACCGACTCGATAGAAACACCTTGCAATTTCACAAATTTAGCACTATATTTTTTTTCTGCATCGTTTTTCAACATAGCAAGAGTTACTACTTCAGGCGATTTAAGAGCTGCAGTACCCTCCACTGTAATAGTTTTAACGGCTGCAGTTGTCAAATCCAATGTTACACAGTTTTCTGTATCATTCACATAAGTAACTTCTGCTGCTATCTTAATTTTATCACCTTTTTCCAATGGTGTAGTTTCTAATAATGCAGCCCAATTATAGCAACGAATACGAATAAAATCATTATTCGCATCAAATGCATAATAATCACTACCACCTTCTCTTATTGACACATATTGCAATGTCAACTCACCAGTAAATAGAACCTTTGAATCAGAGGTCAAACTTTTAAGGCCAGCAATAGTAGCAACCTCAGTTGCTGCACTTAGTGCAAAAATATTGACTAATAAAAATGCACTTAAAACAATTAAATTTTTCAATTTTTTCATAGTAATTTATCATTTAAAATTTATTTTATAACTAAATCATCACTTGTTATCAATAGTTGTTCGACAGGTCGATCGGTCTGCAACCTATAATTAGAAGGCGACATACCTGCATGCTTTCTAAAAAAATGATGAAAAGCATCGGCCGATGAAAAATTATATTCATCACTAATCTCTTGAACCGACATTTGTGTACTCAACAAAGTCTGCTTCAACTCTTGCATCATAAACTCATCGAGCCATTGTTTTACACTGATTCCTTTTATAATTTTCACCACTTTACTCAAATGTTTCGGTGTAATATTTAGAGCATCCGCATAGTATGTAACTGGATTATTTTCCTTTATATGATGATATGCCAACAATGTAAATTTATCAAATATGCGCTCATTTGCTGTTTTTCCTAATGGTAAATTAGGTAAATCGCGATTTATCATATTATACATATCAAGCACATAACTATATAAAATATTGAAAATAATATCTTTTTGAAATAGGTTATATTTCTCTTTTATTTTTAACTCAATCAAATCAAAATATCTCAAAGCTTCATCCATTGCAATCGAAGTCATTGACATAGAAGGATGCGCAATTAAATAATCAAACATCACATTCGGAAATCTTGATGTTACATCCTTCATAAAACTTTCACTAATGATACCATAGTGAGCCTCAAAATCATCACTAACACTATCGATAGCAACAAAATGACCAGGAAGAAAGCAAAATATTTCGTTTGGTTTAATAACTCGTTTCATCCCTAATAGAGTAAAACGAGCTTCACCTCGAGTGCATATACCAGTCAAACATTTATCATATTTACGCAATACTCTTGGCAATAACAATGTAGTAGCAAAACGATACAAATGAAAATCACCACGTATCGGCTGACTAAAATATGCAGATATATTTGTTTGTGATATTTTACGAGACATATCTTTTGGGTATTTTTATCTGTATATTGCGAAAAATATTCGGATGTTAATTACAATTTTTGTTGTAACTTTGCAGTGCAAACAAAATCTAACAGAATATAAGTAGTTATTTTTTCATAAAAGTGTTTTTTATTGATTCGACAGATGCTGTGAAGTATCTGTCGCTTTTTATATTGTTATATTGCAAAAAAGCAACTCCGCATTAAATACAGAGTTGCTTTCCTAATATATACATCAATACATCAAACACATATTATTTAATCACCACTTTTTGTACATCATTACCAACCTTCACAATAACAACATTTGCATCAAACGTTGGGATTGCAGTAAATCCAGTCTCTGCTTCTACTGTAGCAAGACATTGACCTACAAGGCTATAAACTTCAATCATTGAATTTTCTGCTGCTTCAACAACAACTTTGCCTTCGGCTGTATAAACATTAAATAATTTAGCTTCAACTTTTTCAATTGGAGTTCTATCAGCCACACCTACTGCAAACCAAGCATTTTTTACTTGCTCTAATTCTACAGATTTATCGCCCCAAAGTGTAGCCGCTGCATATTGAGAAGCTATACGCATACGTGCGTAATCCATATCAGGCTCGAGATAATTGAGAATGATATGCATCAAAAGCTTTTCAGTTTTTTGAATGCCAATTCCCTCTACTTTGTATGATTGTTCATTATCATTCACTCCTTCGCCTCCTTCAGTCAATAAATAGAACCAATAGTTAAATACACCATTATTGAAGTGAATACCACCATTGTCGTAACTCATATTGGCTGGATCTACCCAATTCTCACCTTGATAAGTATCTGGTTGTGGGTATGACAATGTAGAAGAATTGAAAACTCCACCACCTGACATTTTTGGATCTGACAAATCGCGCATATTAGGCACTCCGTTGCCTGTAACGCCATCAGCTATTTGCCAATTTGCTTTATCGTCATTGATATACATATCTGCCGCCACACTCATACAGTCGGCAATAGCTTCATTCAATGCACCAGATTCGCCAGCAGCCTCCAATCCACCACGACCATTTGCAGCCACAACCAAGTGTGCATATTCGTGCGCTAACAAGTCAAACGAACCAAAGTTAGTCAAATCATTTGTCCATTTAGTACCGCAACCTACAGCCACAAAATATGGTTCTGCACCACTTGCTGCTGCATTATTTGTCCATTCTTTATAATAAACTGGGTCATTAAAATCTACAAATGTATAAACTGGAGCACCTTTACCATCGAAACTATTACGTCCATGCACCTCTTTATAGTA
>JAZLDO010000091.1:0-8245 GCA_045614825.1 Candidatus Aphodosoma sp.
GCCTTTCAGCGTTTTCAGCGCACCTAAATGGTATGCCGACGGACTCTCTGAACTCAAAAATTTGGCTCAAGTTGGTATCGAACGTGAATTCTGCGCTCAGAAATTGCAACTCCTCGAATATGCCCGCAAAAAAACTACTCAAAAGGTGAATCTATTTGAGAAGGTACAAATTCCGGGCTACGAAGATGCAATTCGCAAAATCAAACGATTCATGGAAGATGAAGAAAACCTCTCTAAATCATCACAAAAAATCGTAAAAGCTAAGCGCGCGTAAAATAGTTAAATGTATAGTGTGTAGAGTATAGTGTTAAATAATTAGCAACTCTCGCCGAGGGTGACTCTCAACTCTAAACTCTCAACTCTAAACTTTTATTGTATGATAACAAAAATGACTAAATACGACTTCCTTGTGTTTCACGCACAATACAACGACTTCCTTGAGAAATTGAGGGCTGTCGGTGTCTTGCACGTAGCCACTTTGGAAGAAGGTGATGCCAATCTCGAACTCGTGCGTGAGAAGATTGCTTTGCGTGCCTCTATCGACAAATCGGTAGATACAGCATCGGCTCTCATCTCTGCTCACAATTCGGTCAAAGGTGCTACGCCTCTCACTGTGGCTCCTGCTTTGCATCTCTCGCTCGACGAAGGTCTTGCACTACTCGATCAATTCGAGAAATTGCAAGCCGAAGCCGAACTACTTCGTCAAGAGGTGATAGCTGCCGAGCGCGAGCAACAACGCATGGCTCCTTGGGGCAACTACTCTGCCGAGCAGTTCGCTCGCCTTGCCGAAGCTGGATTCAAGATTGGATTCTACACTTGTGCTTCTCGCATCTACAATCCCGAATGGGAAGAGGCGCACAATGCTTTCATCATCGACAACAGCACAAATACTACTTATTTTGTGACTGTAACCAAAGAACCTATTGCCGACATCGAGGCCGAACGCTTCGAAATCAGTCCTCTAGGTTCACAACAATTGGCCGAAGCTCTTGCTGCAGCTCAAGCTAAATACAACGAAAAACAAGCCGAAATCCTCAAATTCGCTGTGGCTAATGTTGCTAATCTCCAACACTTGTCATCGCAAGTGAGTGAGGTAATCGACATCGACCGCGTACATATCAACACACGCCGCGCAGCAGACAACACAGTGATGATTCTCGAAGGTTACTGCCCTACTGACACCACTGATGCGCTTGAGGCTATGTTGAAAGAAGAGGGTGTATACTACGAGTCGGCTGAACCATCGAATGAAGACAATGTGCCTATCAAATTGCGCAACAACGCCTTCACTCGTCTTTTCGAACCACTCACTGGCATGTATGGTATGCCTAACTACAACGAATACGACCCAACGCCAATCCTTGGCCCATTCTTCTTGCTCTTCTTCGCATTATGTATGGGCGACGCAGGCTATGGCATCCTCTTGATACTCATCGGACTTGCTATCAAATTCGAGAAATTCAAAATCGCAATGTTCGACGGTATGGGTGGCATCATCACCGCTCTTGGCGTAGTTACAGCCGTCGTAGGCGTTTTCCTTGGCACTGCCTTTGGTGTCGACCTCTACAATGCCGAGTTTGTCCCTGCTGCGCTCAAATCTGTCATGATTAAGGGCAACGTCATGGGCTTCGACATCCAGATGGTTATGGCGCTCATCATTGGTGTGTTCCACATCTGCCTTGCTATGATAGTCAAAGCCATCTGCTTCACTCAACGCGATGGTTTCATGGCTAATCTCAGCAATTGGGGATGGTTACTCCTCATCTTAGGTGGCATCGCCACAGCCATTTTGGCTATGATGAAAGTTCTCTCACCTGAGGTTACACAATGGGTTATCATCGCCATCGGAGCCATTTCGGCACTCGGCATCTACCTATTCAACGACCCAAAACGCAACCCACTCATCAATATCGGTGCTGGTCTTTGGGACACATACAACATGATTACTGGCCTCCTTGGCGACGTATTGAGTTACATCCGTCTCTACGCGCTCGGCTTGGCTGGTGGTATGCTCGGTGGTGCATTCAATAGCATCGCTACAATGGTATTAGGCGAAAATCCAAACATCGGCACATGGGCAGGTTTCATCATCATCCTCGTCATCGGCCACGTACTCAACCTTGCCATGTCAGCTCTCGGTGCATTCGTTCACCCATTGCGTCTCACATTCGTTGAATACTTCAAAAACGTAGGCTACGAAGGCAAAGGCGAAAAATACGCACCACTCTCAAAGAGAGTTGAATAATAGCAGTAATTTAACAGAAGTACAGATTAAATTTATAGGACAATTAAGTTTGTTTCTTTTTTATTTATTATGTGAGTTGACTATTTTTTATTTAACTACATCCCTTGTATCAATAAAATATAGATAATAGTCATGATTTAGGGCTTGTACTTGAAAAAAGTAATTGTCCTTACAAAACTTAAAAATAAAGATTCTAATTTATAAACCTACAAACATAAGATTTGTACTTATGTTAAGAAGAAATCAAAAAATTTCAAATAAATAAAATATTACTAACAATTAAAAACTTTTTAAACATTATGAACTTACTTTTAGGTTATCTCGGTTTGGGCCTCATGTTAGGTCTTGCTGGCATCGGTTCTTGTATCGGAACAACAATCGCAGGTAAAGCTGCTGAAGGCGCATTGAAAAAAAATCCAGGTGCATCTTCATCTTACATGATTCTTTCAGCTCTTCCTTCAACTCAAGGTCTCTACGGTTTCGTAGCATTCCTCGCATGGATGGGCAAAGACTATGCTGCTGATGGCTTGATGCTCTTCTGCGTAGGTCTTGCTGTAGGTGCAATCTGTCTTTTCTCAGCTATCCGTCAAGGCCAAGTATGTGCCGATGGTATCGCTTCAATCGCTCAAGGCAACGACGTATTGACTAACACACTCATCTACGCCGCTCTCCCTGAGTTCTACGCAATCCTTGCCCTCGTAGCATCTTTCATGATCTAATCGATACACAATCGACTATAGACAACACAAAGAGGCTGTGTCAAAATGTAAATTTTGACTCAGCCTCTTTTAGATGCGTCAGAATTCTTGCGATAAGCGAAAACAAAAGAAGTTTTACTTATTTTGATGAGCGAAGCAAGAATCTAAAGAACGTCTAAAGCGCAAGGCATTGAAATTTAAGTCGCAAGGAGTGTACTGAAGTACATGACTGAGGCTTAATATTGAAGTCCGTCTTTAAACAAAAGCAGAGTCAAGTTCACTATGACTATGCTGAGTGTTGACAGACTCGATAAAATCAAAACAACGCAGCAATTTGGGCGTTATGACACATCGTCTCTTTTATAAACTTATCAAACAAAATAAAAAAATAACGATTAAATCAACAATTGATTAATCGTTATTTTTTATTGCATTTACAGAAAATGGGACTAAATCATCAATAGACTGTCCTTGATTTAATTTCTCTCGTATCATAGTAGATGATATTGGATAGAAAGGAGCGTCTAACCAAATCATTTGTGCAAATTTAGACTTATCAACCTCTACTCCTTCGCGTGGATAAACATATATTTTATAATTATTTAATATTTCCTCATAGCAATACCACTTATCAAATACTTGATAATTGTCAGCTCCAATCAACAAAGAGAATTGATAATCTATATACTTTTCAGACAATATTCGCAATGTGTTTACAGTATAACTAGGAATTGGCAAATGAAATTCGATATCACATGCAACTAAACGCGTATTATGTTTTATAGACATAGAAACAAGTCGATAACGTAATTCATCATCCCATAAATCAGTACGCTTTTTCAATGGATTTTGAGGCGATACTACATACCATAACTCATCAACATCTGAATTTTCTAATAAATATTCACCTAAAGCAATATGACCTTTATGTATGGGATTAAAAGAACCAAAATATAATGCAACTTTTTTCATCTATTCAGAAATATATTTTATCAATCAAAAATCTTTTCAAAATCACGCACAAGATTATATCGCACAGCATTTTTCCGCATATTTATCAACGCATAACGCATACGACCAAGAGCCGTATTTATCGAAATATGCTCCAAATCAGCAATCTCTTTAAACGATAAATCCTGATAATAACGCATCAACACTATGCGACGTTGATCATCTGGCAACATAGAAATCAGTGTTTCAATATCATGCAATGTCTCCTCCTTCTCGATTGTATCTTGAACCGAATAATCACAAAGACTCACATAATTAAACAAATCACTCTTCTCGTACTCATCATTCGAAACCTCCTTCTCTGCGGCCAAACGACGATAATAATCAATCGTCTGATTATGAGCAATACGCATAATCCACCCTACGAACTTATTACCCGCATCATAGTAACGACCTTGTTTAATAGTCGTAATAACCTTAATAAAAGTATCTTGGAAAATATCATCGGCGATGCTGTGTTCTCGTACTATATTGAATATATAGTTATACACCTTGTCCTTATGACGCATCAAAAGAGTTTCAAACGCATCATTATCGCCTTTTGCAAAACTAATCACTAATTCCTCATCAGTGAAAACTAATCTATTAACTGCCATTTTTTTTAACAAATAAATACATCAAAAACAAAGAATAATTTTTCAATCCTCAATTTTCAATTATAAATTAAAAACAATGGTAGTAGTAAACTTATAGGCAATTATATTTTTTAACGTTTGAATGTGCAAATTTAGACATAAAAAACGAAACCACCAAATTTTTCAACATTTTTTTATTTTTAATTGTCTGTTTAATCTAATTTTTGTAACTTTGCATAATTAGATTATAATCCCTAAATTCTATATTTTCAACGAATGGCAAATATATTACTAATCGAAACATCAGCCGAAACATGTAGCGTTGCTATTGAAAGCGATGGTAAAATCATTGATCTACAAATGAGCGATGAAGCAATGCAGCACGCAACTCACCTACCTTTGTATATCGAAGCTGCAATGAAACAGATCCGCGAACAAAACATCTCACTCGATGCCGTTGCTGTCAGCAGTGGACCTGGTTCATACACGGGTCTCCGCATAGGTGTATCCACCGCCAAAGGTCTTTGCTATGCCCTTGAATGTAAACTTATTGCTATCAACACACTCAAAATCATTGCAACAGAATTGCAAGACAATATACTTGCGAATACCATAATATGCCCATTAATCGACGCACGTCGCATGGAGGTTTACACCGCAATGTACGACAATACACTAAAAGAAATATCTCCAGCCGAAGCTAAAATAATCGATGAAACAAGTTTTGCTGATATCAACCACCCTATCTATTTCTGCGGCAGTGGAGCCCAAAAATGTTCAACAGTAATCAAAAATCCAAACGCCCAATTCATCACATCTGTAAAACCTACTGCCAATATGATGGTCAAACTCGCAGAAGATGCTTATCGCAACCAACAATTCGAAGACGTAGCCTACTACGAGCCATTTTACCTCAAAGAGTTCTACACACCACAAAAAATTTCATAATTACATTTTTTCAAATATGTCATTCTTCCGCCAAGATACACCGCAGGTGTAACGAGGTATATGAAAAAAATATGTTTTTATGTCATTCTGTCTAAAAAACAAACAAAAATGAAAGAACTTATCCTCCCCGAATACGGACGCAATATACAAAATATGGTCGAAATAGCCCTTACCATCGAAGACCGAGCCGAACGCAACCGCTGTGCTCGCAGCATCATCAATTGCATGGGCAACCTCTTTCCATATCTTCGCGACAACGATGCCTTTCAGCACAAACTTTGGGACCATCTCGCTCTAATGTCTAATTTTCAATTAGACATCGACTACCCTTACGAAATCACTCCAGCCGAAGACATTCACCCTACACCCGAAGCTATACCCCTACCCAACAAACAAATACGCGAACGCCACTACGGACGCTTCATCGACAACTTCATCCAACGCATATCCACCGACCAAACAACCCTCTCTCAACAACCATTACTAATATTGATTGCCAACTTCATGAAACGTTGCTATCATACCTATAATCAAGATATAATCAACGACGAAATCATCTTCAACGACCTTTACAACCTCAGCAACGGCACAATCGATCTACGAAACAAAAATATAAAACTACAAGATACACAAAATAAAAAAAACAACAAAAACAAAAAAAATTAACATAGCCAATTCCACATCTCCCAACCAATGAATCTTGAATTGTTAAACATGCCCGACTATAGCAACCGTATTCGTCTGCGTCAGCACAACGACCAATTGCAAATATTCGACTCAATACGAGGCAAATGGCTTGTTCTAACACCCGAGGAGTGGGTACGTCAAAACACAGTCATCTACATATCCGATACCCTCGAAGTACCAATGACTCGCATAGCAAACGAAGTAACTATCACATACAACGGACTAACCAAGCGATGCGATTCTATCATCTACGACGACTACGGCAATCCTCTCATAATCATTGAATACAAACGCTCCGACATAGAAATAACCCAACGTGTATTTGATCAAATTGCCACCTACAATCTACAACTCCACGTACCATACCTCATCGTCAGCAATGGACAACAACACTTTCTCTGCAAGGTAGATTTCGAAAACCATAAATACATCTTCGCAGAGCAATGGCCCAAATATAACGAATTAATAATCAAAAACTAAAAATATATTCAACTGTTGACTATAGACTGTTGACATAAAAAACCATAAAAACAAAAACCGAAAATAGTTGTGATATGTCAAACACCTATGCTACGAATAAAATTGGAAGTTAAATAAACTCATTTGCTTCTTTAAAAATAAAATCAACAACAAAGTTATTAACTTTCAAATTTCAACTTTCATCTTTCAAATTATATTTATGGCTAAACAAGCTGGCATAACATATCAGCAGATTATCAACCAAATGAAATCGGGCGATTGGAAACCCATCTATTTCCTACATGGCGAAGAGGACTACTTCATCGACCTCATAGCCAACTATGTCGAAGAAAATCTGCTCACCGACGACGAAAAAGAGTTCAATATGACGGTCATATATGCCACCAAAGATACCTCTTGCGACGAAATCATTATGGCTGCCAAACGCTACCCTATGATGAGTCAATACCAACTCATTATGGTCCGCGAAGCTCAAAATATACGCAATTTCGACAATCTCAGCACCTATCTCAAACAACCTCTTGCATCAAGCATCATAGTCTTTTGTCACAAACACGGCTCTATCGATGGTCGCAAAAAGGTTTTCAAAGACATTGCAACATCAGGCATCTTGTTTGAATCTAAATGCAAATACGACAACGAAATCCCTTCGTGGATCACCACCTATGTGCGCGAGCATAATGCTGATATCGAACCCAAAGCCGCCAATCTGCTTGCCGAATTTCTCGGCACTCAACTCAGCAAGGTGGTAAACGAAGTCGACAAACTCCTCATCCTGCTCAACAACTCCGAAACTCGTCGCATCGACTCTCTCATGGTCGAGCGCAACATCGGTATTTCTAAGGACTACAACAACTTCGAACTTGTCAAAGCCCTTGGCGATCGCGACATTCTCAAAATCAATCGCATCATCGACCACTTCGCCAAAGACCACAAAAACAACCCTATCGTAGTCACTACCACCGTTGTTTTCAACTTCTTCGCTACCCTATTGTTATATCACTCACTCAAAGATAAATCACAAGCCAACGTAGCTGCCGAGCTCAAAATCAATCCTTATTTCGTAAAGGACTACCAACACGCTGCCTCAATCTACAACTCTGCTCGCACCCTCTACGCCATCGGACTAATCCGCGAACTCGACGTGCGCAGCAAAGGTTTCGGCGACTCCAGCACCTCTCACCGCGACCTACTCCGCGAAATTATGTTCAAAATAACGCACTAATCAAGTTGAAATGTGAAAGTTTAAAATTTAAAGTTACCATGCGGTATTAAATTTCATCTTTCAACTTTCAACTTTCAACTTTTAAATTATAAATATTCTTTTAACAACCAAACTCCCTATCGAAGGCTTCACTTCTATCAGCGAGCATAACATCATTATGCCCGAAGCCCCAAAATCCACTCCAACCGAACTCATCAAGCATCTTGCCGATGCCGACATACTTCTATCTACTTTCGACTACAAAATCACAGGCGAAATGATTGCCGCTGCGCCTAACCTCAAGCTAATCACCAACTCCGGCGTAGGTTTCAACAATGTCGACATCGCTGCAGCTCGCGACCATGGTATCCCTGTTACCAACACCCCAGGTCCTGTC
>JAZLDO010000092.1:0-4419 GCA_045614825.1 Candidatus Aphodosoma sp.
TGAATCGTATGCGTGTATTAATGAATATGGCTTTAGTTGATGGAATTTATGGTGAGGATGAAAAGAATCTTTTGTTACAAATAGCATCGTCTTTGACTCTTTCTGAAAAAGTACAAACACAACTTTATGCTGAAATTAACAATCCAAAACGTCAAAATGTAGATTTGAAATTATTTAAAGACGACCCTATGCTTTCTGCTTGCTTATTGGGGACACTATTCAGCAGATGGTCAAATTCATCCTGCCGAGAAAATATATTTTAATACTTTGGCAAAAGATTTAGGTTACGATGAAACTACCTTAAATCAACTATTAGGTTGCTAAAATGCCATTTTAAATCAAAAAAATCATTAGAAATAGGAAATAAGTATTTTAATTTAGGGTCAAGAAAAAATAATTTATCTAGAAGCAAAATTAAAAAAATATGAATATTGTAGTAACGTATGATGAATTTTCTGACTATATTAAAAAGAAATTCAACTTATCTATAAATTTTACCTTTATTGAAACTAAAAAAGTAGCTATCAGTTATAACCCTATGGTGCTACTACCTTCCATTGAATTAGAATTAAATATAATAGAAGTAAGTAACGATAAAATATCTATTTCTTATAATTGTGGTGGTGCAACATCTTTTGTAATTTCAAGTGCAGTTTCTTTCCTCCAAAATAAAATCCCTAATGGAATAGAAGTTGATACTAAAACTCAATTGGTTAGTATACGTCCTCGACATATTGAGCAAGCAAAAGATGCATTGGAATATATCGAGATGTCTGATATTAAATTTGAAAAAGATTTATTGAAAGTATCTTTTTCTTTAGTTTAATGTGAGTGTTATATAAAATTTGTTTTTTCAATGAAATAAAAATTATATTAAATTCACATTTACATTATCTATTTTGCAGTTTTGCCTTTACCTCAAGCAAGGTGCAAGCAACCTGTACCGAAGAAAACAGCCACTTTTATACTAACTATTTGCAAAGTTCGCAAAAACTAGTAACGCAAAGTCAAACTTATTTCAACTATACTACGATATTGCCAAACTTTGTAAAACTCATAATACCTGCATACCTTGCCATTTCATTTTTTTAGACTAAATTAATGAAACATAAAAAACATCCGCTCTCTACCAAATCGTAAAGAGCGGATATTTTATCATTACTATCCGATAAAATTGTAATCCTCGAAGAGGCGATATAATCCAGACGGGGGTGTTACCCCCCCCCGGACAATGATCGCCGTAGGTGCAACAGAAAATCTAACTCTTTATTATGCTAATAAACAACAATATAACTCTCTGTTACCCCGTTGGGGACGGGGAGGAGTGTATTAGTTTACGCGGTTCATTTTGTGGTGTTCGCCGTGGAGAAACCAGTTGATGTTGTCGCAGCAGCAGTGACACATGGCAATACGGCCATCAATGGTGCCTGTGCCGATGTGAGGCGAGAGGACTACGTTGTCGAGCTCAAGGAGTTCGGGAGTGACGTGTGGTTCGAATTCATATACATCGAGTGCTGCGCCATAGAGGTGACCACTGCGGAGATGGCGCACAAGGGCAGCTTCGTCGATGTGGGCTCCACGTGCTGTGTTGATAAGCACGGCGCCTTGTTTCATCATCGAGAGTCGTTCTTCGTTCATAATATGGTGCGAATCAGGCGTGTAAGGTAGGTTGAGCGATACGAAATCGGAAGTGCGCAATAGGGTTTCGAGATCGACATATTCGGCATTGTAGCGGTGTTCGATTTCTTCGGGGAGGCGACGGCGGTTGTTGTAGATAATTTTCATGCCACAAGCTACAGCACGTCCTGCGATAGATTGTCCGATGTTGCCCATACCGATGATACCGAGGGTTTTGCCATAGATAGCGATGCCGAGATTGTTCATCACGCCAAATTCGATATCGGAATTAGGTTGGCGCATACGGCGGTCGAGTTCGGCTGTGCGATGGCAGATGGCGAGCATGAGAGTGAAGGCATGCTCGGCAGTAGGTTCGATGACAGGCCCAGGGGTGTTGGTTACAGGAATGCCACGGTCGCGAGCAGCGGCGATGTCGACATTGTTGAAGCCTACGCCAAAGTTGGTTATAAGTTTGAGATTAGGCGCAGCGACAATCATTTCGGCTGTGATTTTGTAGTCGAAAGTAGAGAGAAGTATGTCGGCATCGGCAAGGCGTGCAGTTAATTCTTCGGGAGTGAATTTTGGGGCTTCGGGCATAATGATGTTATGCTCGCTAATAGAGGCGAATCCTTCGATAGGGAGTTTGGTTGTTAAAAGAACATTCATAATTTTAATTATTTTTGTTTTTTAGACATAATGACATAAGAACATATTTTTTCTTTACATATACCTTGCTATACCTATGGTGTATCTCGGTAAAAGAATGACAGACCTTTCTGCGTTTGATTATATTTGTTTTGGTTTATATAATCGGTATTTTCTTTTGATTTCTAATTTTTCTATGTTGCCAAAATTGATTAAAAGACCATTATTTATATTGGTGATGTTTAGGTAATTTACTAATTGCATTTCGTGGGCTGGAATTATTTGTGTAACAGATTTTATTTCAACAACAACACTATTTTCAACTAATAAATCTAGTTTAAATTCGCCAATTGTTCTATTATTTGGGTATTATAATTTGTCATTTTTTTGCTGAGATGAAACCTAGTTTTAGCGAAGTATACGTTATAATAAAATAAATTTGTCTTTATGTCATTCTGTCTAAAAAATAGATTTAGTGTGTTATTTTGAACATAATTTCGCGGAGTAGGTCGCGATGTGAGGTGCCAGTGTCGTGGAAGCCTTTGCTGCGCACGTCGAGTTCGCGTATGAGGCCGATGGCATAGAGTGTGCGAGCAGAGTTGTAGATAGTGGCAGCGTGTTGGTAGTCCTTTACGAAGTAAGGATTGATACCGAGTTCGGCAGCTACGTTGGCTTGCGATTTGTCTTTGAGTGAGTGGTAGAGCAGTAGGTTAGAGAAGAAGTTGAAGACAACGGTGGTAGTTACAACGATAGGGTTGTTTTTAGGGTCCTTGGCGAAATGGTCGATGATGCGGTTGATTTTGAGAATGTCGCGGTCGCCGAGGGCTTTGACGAGTTCGAAGTTGTTGTAATCCTTAGATATACCGATGTTGCGCTCGACCATTGCAGAGTCGATGCGACGAGTTTCGGAGTTGTTGAGAAGGATGAGAAGTTTGTCCACTTCGTTGACAACCTTACTGAGTTGAGTGCCAAGAAATTCGGCAAGGAGATTGGCGGCTTTGGGTTCGATGTCGGCATTATGTTCACGCACGTAAGCAGTAATCCATGAAGGGATTTCGTTGTCGTATTTGCGTTTAGATTCGAAGAGAATGCCAGTGGTTGCAATGTCTTTAACAAACTTTTTGCGTCCATCGACAGTGCCGTGTTTGTGACAGAGGACTATGACGCTTGACTTGAGAGGCTGTTTGAGGTAGGCACTGAGGTTGTCGAAATTTTTGATATTTTGAGCTTCGCGTACCATTATGAGTTGGTATTGACTCATCATAGGGTAGCGTTTGGCAGCCATTATTATTTCGTCGCAAGAGGTGTCTTTGCCATAGAGAAGAGTCATGTTGAACTCCTTTTCGTCGTCGGTAAGCAGATTTTTTTCGATGTAGTCGGCTATTAGGTCGATGTAGTAGTCCTCTTCGCCATGTAGGAGATAGATGGGTTTCCAATCGCCCGATTTCATTTGGTTGATAATCTGCTGATATGTTATGCCTGCTTGTTTAGCCATATTTTAGTAGTTTTTTTTGAAAGACATGAAGACAGGAGAACATGTTTTTTCTCACTGATGTTTTTTTCTCTCACGGAGCTTTTTTTATATGAATATACACTGAGAGTGTGTATTTATTCGTAGCGAAGATGTTTGATAGTGCGCGAGTTGTGTTGTAGGCTTGAGAGGGCTTTGATGCCTATGGTTAGGTGTTCTTCTACGAAGTTTTGAGTTACGTGTTTGTCGGATTCTTCGGTTTTGATACCTTCGGGGTGCATAGGCATGTCGCTAACGAGAAGGAGTGCGCCTGTAGGAATTGCGTTGTGGAATCCGACGGTGAAGAGAGTGGCAGTCTCCATATCGATGGCGATACTGCGCACGGTTTTGAGGTGTTGTTTGAACTCTTCGTCGTGCTCCCACACGCGACGGTTGGTGGTGAAGACGGTGCCAGTCCAATAGTCTTTGCCAAAGTCACGGATGTTGGAACTCACGGCGCGTTGCATATTAAAAGCGGGGAGGGCAGGCACTTCGGGAGGAAAATAGTCGTTGGATGTACCCTCGCCACGAATGGCAGCACTAGGGAGGATGTAGTCACCCACCTTGTTTTTGTCTTTCAATCCACCGCATTTGCCAAGGAATAGCACAGCTTTGGGTTGGATGGCGCTGAGGAGGTCCATTATGAG
>JAZLDO010000093.1:0-7135 GCA_045614825.1 Candidatus Aphodosoma sp.
AGATGCCAAAATGTTGGGCGAGGTGGAAGTAGTGGGTCAGGCTTCGCAAATGCGATTTGATATCGACAAAAAAGTGTTTAACGTAGATCAAAACTTGGCAGCATCGGGTGCATCGGCATCTGAGATGTTGCAAAGCATACCGTCGGTAGATGTAGATAATGAGGGTAATGTGTCACTCCGTAATTCGTCGAGCGTGGAGGTGTGGATCAACGGCAAACCATCGGGTTTGACAGAAGAGAACCGCGCACAAATCCTCGAACAGATGCCAGCAGGTAGCATCGAGGCAGTGGAGGTTATCACCAACCCATCGGCAAAATTCAATCCAGAGGGTACGGCTGGTATCATCAACCTCGTGTTGAAAAAAGACCGTAAAGCTGGCTATTATGGCTCGGTGTCGGCAGGTGGTATGTATAATATCGGTTCGCCTGCGCCAGGTGCTCATGTGGGTGCTAACTTTAACTATAATAGTAGTTTGGTTGATTTTTATGTCAATCTTGGCGTGCGCTATATGAGTCACGAGTCGGACAATGTAACTGACCGCTATTCGTTCGAGCGTTTGCCAATGGATTCGTATGACGATGTGCGCGACCAATGGGGTGATACACTTTCGTATTTGAATACATTGTCGGCAAGTGGTCGTTCGTTCTTAGGCTTGTTTGGACGTATGGGTGCCGATTTCCATATTACGAAAAAGAGCACAATCGGAATCTCGTTGATGGGACATGGCGGTACGAATAATTCGGCTAATGAGAACATTTACACTCGAGTAGATTGGGATGTGATGGATACTACAATCTATCGTCGTACTAATGCACAGAATGGATTGCGTCCATCGTATACAGCGTCGTTGGATTATGCTTATGAGATAGATAGCAAAGGCTCGGAGGTGCGCACAAGCATCGAATATTCTGGCCATCAGCGTTCGGGCGACTATGTGTATGTGCAAGAGGCGTTGAGGGGTTATAGCCCTGAATATACACAAATTCAACGTCAGGATGGTAAGAATCAGAGTGCTCGTTACAAATTGGACTATACACAAAAAATCGGACAAACACAAAAAGTCGAGGCAGGACTTTATGGCTCATGGCAACAACGTTTGTCGCCATCGCGTGCATGGAATGTGGAGGGCGAAGATAGCCTATTGATTCAGTTCAACGACTTCGACTACGAAGAGTGGATTGCTGCTATGTATGCTACCTATGGAGCAAAATTTGGACCATTAAGTATGTCGCTCGGTTTGCGTGGCGAATATACTAATACCTATGTTCGCACGCGTGATGTAGAAGAAGAGTCGGCATGGTCGTCAACACGTCGTGGATATTTCGAAGTCTATCCAACAGCCTTCTTGTCGTATGCATTCCCAAACAATCATGAGTTGCAAGCCAACTATACACGTCGTATCAATCGTCCACGCGGTCGTCAGATCAATGCCTTCCGCGATATGAGCGACTCGACAAACATCTCGTTTGGTAACCCATTGTTGAACCCAGAGATATCGAGTGCTATAGAGTTTAACTATTTGAAAACATGGGACGACCATGCAATATCGGCAGGGTTGTATTATAGATTTTCCGACAACTCAATCGAGCGAGTGCGTTATTTGGATGGCGATGTGATGTACACCACATTCGAGAATGTAGCTCGTCGTCAAAATGCAGGTCTTGAGGTAGTAGCTAAGAACAAAGTAACAAAATGGTTGAACCTCACTACTACAGTTAACTGCTACTATGCAGCAATGGATAGCGTGTTCTATGATACAGATTTCGACGGACAATTAGACCTTCTCTATCCATTCCAACAAAGCTTCTCGTGGAATGCCCGATTGATGGCAAACTTCTTGATACCAATGGGTTGGTCGGCACAGTTGACAGGTATGTATCGTTCGGCTGACGTAGTGGCACAAGGCAAACGAAATTCGCAATACGTAGTCGACCTTGGTGTGCGTAAAAGTTTCTTGGATCGCAAATTGAACTTAGCAGTGTCGGTTCGCGACTTGTTGAACTCACGTCGTTGGGCTAATACAACATGGGGCGATAACTTCTGGCAATACTCATCGCATGAGCCACGCGGCACAATGTTCTCAGTGACATTGACCTACAACTTTGGTAACATGCGTGCGAAACCACGCCGACCAGAAGGTGGCATGGATGCCGGTGGAGGCGAAGGCATGGATGAAGGGATGGATTTCTGATTGCCGAGCGTAGTTAAAAACTTGAGCAGAGCGAAAAATTTTAATTTTTTTGGTGTATTGTGTAAAGAAATTTTACTGTGAGTGTAAATTTTCTTTACACAATTTGTTTTAGATGGAATGTGGAGTGGGTTGTTAATCAGTGGATTGTGATTTTGGCACGGGTAGTGATAGTTCTTATTGCAAAAAAAGATTATTTTTTGTTATGAATAGAACTGTCACTATTTTTTTGTTTGTATTATTTGCCGACTTTTTGTTGGCTCAACGTGTAATGTCGCTCCGTGAGTGTGTGATTTATGCACTTGAACATTCGTTGAAGATAGATGTGCAACGGGCAGATATAGATGATGCACGTTTGTTGCGTCGGGATGCGATACTCGAAGCAGTCACACCATCGGTGTCGGGAGGCACGTATGCCTATATGAATTTTGGTCGGAGTGTCGATCCCGAGACGAATACCTATATGTCGGTGGCATCGTTCAACAATGGATATTCGGTGTCGGGTAGTATAGTGTTATTCAATGGCTTTGCTGCAGTGAACAATATTCGTATTGCGCAAATGGGGGTAGAAATGGGGCTCACTAAAGAAGAACAGTTGCAAGATGAGATATGCTTGGCTGTGATAGAGGCATATTGCAATGCGTTGTATTATAAGAAAATGCGCGATGCCGTAGAATCGCAAGTAGCCACAGCTCGTGCAAATTTGACTTTGGTAGAGCGAGAAGAGGAATTGGGTCAAAAGAGTTATGCCGATGTGATACAACTAGAGGCAAATTTGGCAGATAGAGAGTATCAGTTGATATTGATGGAGAATCAATATCGCGATGCGAAACTCACACTGAAAGAGTTGATGTTGTACCCTTTAGAAGAAGAATTTGATATAGATAGCGAAGCCTTGTTGGTTGCCGAAACAAAGGCAGAAACTGTTGAAATGCAACATCCGTCGTTGCAATTGGCAGAGTGGCGGATGCAGAGTGCAAAGGTAGATTTGACTACAGCGCGTTGGCGTTTTGCCCCATCGTTGTCGCTCACAGGGGGATGGTCAACGAGTTATTATACCTATCCTGGTATGGAGGGGTATGTGGCAAAGCCATTTTTCGATCAAATGTTAAACAATGGGGGAGAATATATTCAGTTTTCGTTGTCGGTGCCGATATACGATGGGTTGTCGCGCTATTCGAATATAGCACGAAAGAAGAACGCAATGCGTAGGGCAAAGGCAGAGTATGAGCAGACACGGCGCGAGGTGGAATTAGAGATTGCGAGGGCTATGCAAGATTGCGAAGGAGCAAAAGCCGCACTTGAGCAGGCTGATAAATATGCTTTGGTGCAATCGAAAGCATACGAATTGAGTAATAAGAAGTTTGAGCAAGGCATATTGTCGCCAACCGAATTGCGTACAGCATCGGACAACTACTTGCAGGCACAGGCAGAGCAACTGAATTCGCAGTTGAAATATTTTATAAAAACCTGTGTGGTAAACTATTATAAGGGTAATAGCTATATAAATCAATTATAAAACTATGGATAAACTTATTGAAAAAAAGCGAGGTGTGGCTCGTTTGTTCACTATTAAAGCATTGCCGTATTGGGGAGCAAGCGTGATAGCAGTGCTAATTTTGTGTTTATTGTTTCGTGATAATACACCCACGATGCGAGTTAATATCGACACATTGACCATTGCAGAGGTGGCAGAAGGCGAGTTCAACGACTATATTCGCCTTAATGGTCAGGTGCAACCAATGACAACAATCCAAATTAGTCCGCAAGAGGGTGGGGTAGTAGGGCAAATTATTGTAGAGGAGGGAACATGGGTGAAAGCCGGCGACCCAATACTTTTGCTTAGTAACGACAATCTCGATTTGCAAATACTAAATTCCGAGGCTGAATTAGCCGAAAAAGAGAATATCTTGCGTAACACATTGATTTCGATGGAGCAACAGAAACTGACACTCCAGCAAGAGCAGTTGCAACTACAAACCGAGGTGAAGCGCACCAAGCGGATATATGATGCACAGCAATCGCTTTATGCCGAGCGACTTATATCGAAAGAAGAGTTTTTGCGAGCCGAAGAAGATTATACACTTGCCACAAACCGATTGACATTGGTGCGCGAGCGAGCCTATCAAGATAGTCTGTATCGGAGTGTGCAAGTAGAGCAAATGCAAGAGAGCCTTCGCAATATGCGACTCAATATGCAGATGATTCGTCGTCGAAAAGAGAATCTTACGGTGAAAGCCCCAATCGATGGCGAGATAGGATTGTTGGAAGTAGCTTTGGGTCAATCGATAGCGCAAGGCACCAAGGTGGGGCAAATCAACGACTTGGGCAGTTATAAAATAGAAGTGATGCTCGACGAGCATTATATCGATAGAGTGTTTGCAGGCTTAGAGGCAACCTTTGAGCGACAAGACGAGCGTTATATGGCAGTGATTCGCAAGGTTTATCCCGAAGTGCGTGGCGGTAAGTTTCGTGCCGATTTCCGTTTCGTAGGCGAGCAACCAGCCAATATTCGTAGTGGTCAGACCTATTATCTCAATCTACAATTAGGTCAGCCCGAGCAGGCAGTGTTGATACCACGAGGCAGTTTTTTCCAAACAACAGGCGGACGATGGATTTATGTGGTTGATGCCGATGGCGAGGGAGCAACACGCCGTGAGATACGCATCTCGCGACAAAACCCACAGTACTACGAAGTTATTGAGGGATTACAACCAGGCGAACGAGTAATCACTTCGGGATACGAGAAATTTGGCGATAGCGATAAATTGAAGTTTTAACTAAAATGCACGGTCGAGAGTGCAATTTATCTTATAAAACTATATACTTTACTCCAAAAGTATAAGAAAATGTATAGATTTGGCTTTAATTTTGATGGAAAAAGCAATAAACTCAGCCAAATCTCGATAAAAATATAAGATTTGGTTGAGTGTATTGATTTTTTTTGTATCTTTGTAGCGCAAAATTAGGTAAAGAATATTATTATGTTTGGACGAGAAGAAGAAAAACGAGTATTATTATCATTGTTAGAAAGTGATAAGTCTGAATTTGTTGCTGTATATGGTCGTCGTCGTGTAGGAAAGACCTATTTAGTACGTGAGACTTTTAATTACAAGTTTGCATTTCAGCATACAGGATTGCAAGATGGAACCATACGCGAACAATTAGAGGAGTTTGTAAATTCTTTGATTATTGCGGGTATGAGGAAAGTTAAAAGACCAAAGAATTGGTCTCAAGCATTTTTTATGTTGAGTCAATATCTTGACACATTACCAGGGAAGAAAGTTATTTTTATTGATGAACTACCATGGTTAGATACTCCTAATTCTAAATTTATTTCTGCGCTGGATCATTTTTGGAATGGTTGGGCTACGGCTCGTAAGGATATTGTTTTAGTAGTTTGTGGTAGTGCTACTTCATGGATTATTGACAAGGTTGTTATGAACTATGGAGGGTTGCATAATCGTCTGACAGAACAAATCTATTTACGTCCATTTACGTTGCATGAGTGTGAAGAATATGCAACGCAACGTAATTTAGGTATGAGTCGTCGTAATATTTTAGAAACTTATATGGTGCTTGGGGGCATACCATTCTATTGGGATATGTTGCGTAAGGATTTGTCATGGGCGCAGAATATTGATCGTATATTCTTTTATCCAAATGGTAAAATGCGAAATGAGTTTGAGGCTTTGTATAAATCTCTTTTCCGATATCCTAAGTCATATATTGATGTCGTTTCTGTCCTCGCTACAAAAAAAATTGGTATGACACGTAATGAGATAATGGCTGCATTAGGTGGTGATAGTGGTGGTACATTAACGAAAGTTCTTAGGGAACTGGAGCAATGTGATTTTATTAGGTCTTATAATTCTATAGGAAAGGCTAAGAAAGAATCTGTCTATCAGTTGATAGATAATTTCACATTGTTTTATTTCAAATTTATGGAGGATAGGAAAATTAACACGAAAGATTATTGGTCTCGAATAATTTCAAAGCCTATCTATAATACGTGGAGTGGTTTAGCTTTTGAGCGAGTTTGTTTTCAACATATAGATCAGATTAAATATGCTTTAGGTATATCAGGTATCATCAGTAATGTATATTCGTGGGTATATAAGCCAAAAGACTCAGAGGAGAGGGGTGCTCAAATAGATATGCTTATTGATAGAGATGATAATATAATTAATGTATGTGAAATGAAGTTTTCGCAAGGTGAGTATGAATTAACAGAAAAATATGATTTGGAATTACGTAATAAAATAGGTATGTTCCAAACAAAAACTAAAACTCGAAAAGGGACAAGTATTGTGATGATTACTTCTTATGGTCTTAAACGTAATACATGGTCAAATGGTATTAATCTTCAAATAACAATGGATGATTTGTTTCGTATCTGATTGATGTAAGGTATTGCTTGAGGCTGAGTCAAAATACAAATTTTGGCTCAGCCTCTTTTAGATTCGTTAGAACGGCTAAAGTGCAAGGCGTTGAAATTTAAGTAGAAAGGAGTGTTAAAGTACATGACTAAAGTTTAATATTGAAGTCCGTCTTTAAACGAAAGCAGAGTCAAGTTCACTGTGACTATGCTGAATGTTGACGGACTCGATAAAATCAAAACAATGCAGCAATTTGGGCGTTATGACATATCGTCAAGTTTCTTATTGTAAACATCTTTTACACTATTTACACACTAAGTGTAAAGTTTCTTTACAATTCACAAAATACAGAAAACTCTAAACTGCAATAGTTCAATTTATTACCGTTTTGGCACGCCTTTGGCACGATTGAGAGTAGAAAAATTAAAAAAAAGATTATAGATATGAAATCGTTTATCAACTTTTTGCGACAAAATAAGCTCTACACTTTTATTGAGGTGGTAGGTATGGCTATTGCGTTGGCGTTTGTGATTTTTATTGCGACTTTTGTGACTACACAGCTTACTCG
>JAZLDO010000094.1:0-24649 GCA_045614825.1 Candidatus Aphodosoma sp.
GTGAAAGAAGGTATTGTAGAGGCTTATCTTGTGGGTGATGGTAAAATCATCAACGAGCGTTTGGAATATTATTTTGCATCAGCAGATAAAACATACGTTCATGTTGTAGATGTAGCGGATCCACAAGCAGCATGTGAAGAAGCAGTGCGCATGGTGAAAGAAAACGAATGCGATATCTTGATGAAAGGTATGGTGAACACAGACGTTATCCTTCGCGTAGTGTTGAATAAAGAGCATGGTATATTGCCAAAAGGTCGTGTGTTGACATACAACTCAATTCTTAATATTCCTGGTTATCATAAACTTGCGTTCTTTACAGACCCAGCAGTTATCCCTGCTCCAAACAAAGAACAACGCATTGAGATGATTAAATATGCGCTTGAAACAGCACGTAAATTTGGTGTAGAACAACCAAAAGTGGCTCTTTTGCACGCAACAGAAAAACCAAATCCAAAAATCGCATTTATGCAAGATTATTTGGATATTATCGAACTTTGGAAACAAGGCGAATTTGGCGATTGTATCATCGACGGTCCAATGGATGTATTCATTGCAATGGACAAAGAACGTGGCGGTATTAAAAACGTACCTTCTCCAATACTTGGTGATGCTGACGTGCTTATCTTCCCTGACTTCCAATCTGCTAACTGCTTCTATAAAGGCTTAGTATCATTCGGTGGCGCAGGTATGGCTGGTCTTCTCCAAGGTACAGAAAAACCTGTAGTTCTCAACTCTCGTTCAGATAGCGAAGAATGTAAATTCTACAGTATCTGTATGGCAGCTATTTTGGCACAATAATTGAAAAATACTAGAGGCCTTAGATATATTAAAGGTTATTAAAGTTGTAAAATAATAATTAAACTAAAAAAATATGAAAAAAATATTAGTAATCAATCCTGGTTCAACTTCTACAAAATTTGCAGTATATCACGACGAAGAGGCTGTGTTTACAAAAACATTGCGTCACCAAGGTGAAGAACTTGCTCCTTATCCTAACGTAGCATCACAATACGAATTCCGTAAAGAGACTATCCTTAACGCATTGAAAGAAGAGGGTATCGCTATCGAATTTGATATCATCGTAGGTCGTGGCGGTCTTTTGCGCCCAATTGCATCTGGTGTTTATGAAGTAAACGAAGAGATGCGCGAAACACTTCTTGCAGCTAAATATGGCGAACACGCATGTAACCTTGGTGGTCTTATTGCTGCTGATATCGCTAAAGGTTTGGGTTGTAAAGCTGTTATTGCTGATCCTGTAGTAGTTGACGAATTGCAAGACGTAGCACGTATCAGTGGTCGTCCTGAAATTCCAAATCTCTCTATCTTCCACGCATTGAACCAAAAAGCTATCGCTCGTCGTTATGCAAAAGAGGTAGGTAAAGCATACGAAGAATTGAACGTAATCGTTGCTCACCTCGGTGGTGGTGTATCTGTTGGTGCTCACCAAAAAGGTAAAGTAATCGACGTAAACTGCGCATTGGGAGGTGATGGTCCTTTCTCTCCAGAACGCGTTGGTACTCTTTCTGCTTCTGGCTTGATGAACCTTTGTTTCTCAGGTAAATATACAAAAGATGAAGTTAAGAAAATGTTGATTGGTAATGGTGGTTTGATGGCTCACCTCGGTTTGAATGATGCTTACCAAGTAGAAATCAAAGCTGAAAAAGAAGGTGACCCACAAGCTAAACTTATCTACGATGCAATGGCATATCAAGTAGGTAAAGCTATCGGTGACAAAGCTGCTGTGTTGAAAGGTAAAGTAGATGCTATCCTTGTTACTGGAGGTATTGCTTATGGTAAAGGTTTCGTGAAATATATCGCTGATATGGTTGAGTTTATTGCTCCTGTTAAAGTTTATCCAGGCGAAGACGAACTTGGCGCATTGGCATCTAACGGTCTTCGTGTGCTTAATGGCGAAGAGTGCTTGAAATATTAATTTTAAGAATAAAAAAAGGCATAAGACACGAGCAGTGTCTTGTGTCTTTTTTTCGATAATTGTTGTAAATATTAAAAAAAAAGATTACGATTATGAAAAAACTATTACTTTTTGTAGTTTGTGCATTAGCATTGAGTGTGAATGCACAAAAAATTGAAGTGATGCTTGATGGAGCAGCTTTTTCGATGACATCACCAAATGGTAGTTATTTGGCAGGTAATATGGAAGATGCCGCAGCATATTACAATGTAGCAACAAAAACAATCGAAATGTTGGAAGGTGAAGTTCAAGATGATGGTGGTTGTTTTGTTTGGGATATCAATGACAAAGGTCAAGTAGCTGTGGACTGGAAAATGAAGGCAGCTATTTGGTCGGAGGCTGGCGAGTTTGAATTATTGCCAGAACCAGATCGTTTGAACCGAAACGAGAAAGCTTATTCAGCTGCACGTTGTATCTCTAATGATGGTAAATATGTGGTAGTATCATTTGGTTCGCCTACAGTAAGTATTTATCTTTATACTAAAGGTGACGATGGAGTCTATGCAATGGAAAAAATGACATTGCCAGAAATAGATCCTATTTATAATCAAATACCACAATTTATAGCACCTTGTGGAATAACAAATGATGGTAGTCGTATTCTTGCTCGTTATCTCGTTGAAACAGGTGAATTTGAATTACCATTTGTTTGGGAACGTACGCCAGGTGGTGATTGGGCAATTCGTTGGATTGCACCAGAGTTTATAGTTGAAGGAGGAAAGACAGATGCTGAGTTTTATGGTGTAGAATTTGAGTTTGATGGCGATCCAACTGTAGATCCTGAAGGTTTTGAGGCTGCACAAAATGAATGGTTGCAAAAACGTCAAGATTATTATGATATTATTGATGCTGTTTCAACAGGATATTTTTATAGTGGCGAGAGAGGTGATTTGTCTGACTTGGCAATGAGTGCAAATGGTAAATATGCCAAAATGAATATTTCGTATAAAGATATTCAAAATGGAGATACTATTGCGAAAAATTATCCTGCAGCAATTGATTTGGAAAAAGAAGAGGTATATGTGTTTACATCTCTCTCTGATGCAGGTTGTCTTTCTATCACAAACAATGGTTTGGTTTCTTTGGCTACTCCTAAAGTGGAATATTTCCGTTATTCATATATTGCTTCAATCGAAGACCCAACAGCTTCTAAAACTCTTACTGCATGGGTAAAAGAAAAAACAAATGATGAAATTGATTTGGCTGAGTATATGACTTACACAGATAATAATGGTCAATCTGTGTTGGGTGATGGTTCAGCTGTTTTATTTGCCGATGGTTCTGGTTTTATGACTAATCAGTATAATGGTTTTGGTGAAAATCAACGTTATGAGACATATTGGGTGACTTTTGGTGAAGGTACAGCAAATGAAGTGATTAATGATAATACATTTGTAGTGTATCCAAATCCAACAAATGGAGTTTTGAATCTAACAGAAGCTTTGGAAAATGTAGAAGTGTTTGACTTGTTAGGTCGTAAAGTATATACAGCTTCAGTAGCTGAAAATACAATTGATTTGCAAGGTCTTGTTCAAGGTACATATTTCCTTGTAGCAGATAAAGATGGTGTACGTGTAAGTACAAAATTTGTTGTGAAATAATAATATTTTTTGTAAAAGAACTAGGTAGTCTATATTAAATTAGATTACTTAGTTCTCTTTTTTAGAAAAACTATGAAAAGATTATATTTTATTATTTGTGCATTGTGCATTGTAAATTGTACATTGCTTCACGCTCAAAAAAAGTGTGAAACTATTGCTGAAATTAAAGCTTTGGCAAGTGGAACAGAGTGTGTTTATGAAGGTTATGCTTTGGCTACGTTTTATGATGGCTATAATGGTATAATGATTCAGGATGAGACAGGTGTGTTGCTTTTGAAGAATTCTAAATGTTCTTATGGTAATACTAGTATTGTTGCTCCAGGTATGGAGGTTAGTAATGTTAAGGGTAAGTTTATGACAGGCAATAATATGATTGCTCGTATTGAGGTTAGTAATTCGGATGTGTCTAAGATTGATGTTTATGAAGAGGCAGAGTCTGTCTTGATACCTAAGGTTGTTGATTTTGACACGTATATGGCTAATATTGATAGTTATGAGGGGGTTGTTGTTAAGCTTAACAATGTGAATATTCGCACAATAGAGGGAACAACTACTAATCAGATTTATTCTCTTACAACAGATAAGGTGTTGAAGTTGTCTCTTTCGAATGCACCTGGAGCACAAGTGCCTTTGCGTGCTGATTTGCTTGGCTTCCTTAGTGCAGATTGGTCTGGTAGTATTTTCCAAGTTGCTAATGTTGAAGCGATTGAAGCTTATGCTTATAAAACAATTAACAATTTGAAAGTTGGGGTTACTAAAAAGACTGATAGAGAATATGAATTGGCAGATACTTTTGCCGTTACGAATGTTATAAACTCATCAACTAATAAGATTGTTTATGTACAAGAGGAGACAAGTCGTTATAATTATGGTTTGCGTGTGCTATTGCCATCTACTGCTAATGTGAAAATCGGAGATAGAATAGTAGGTCTTTGTGGTACATTTGAACCATATACAACAGGGGCAAAACAAAAGAGTGCGACATTGACACAATCGGCATCTAAAACTATAAAAGTGGTATCATCTGGCGCTCAATCACGAGTTTTGTCTAATTATATATATACATTGGTGGATAATAACATGCAAAATGCAAGTATGTATGACGGTTCGTTATTAAGTTTGTCGGGAGGTATTGTTACTAAGACATCAAATGGGTATAGTTATGTAGTTGAAAATGAAAATGGACAAGGAAGAAAAGAGATAGCTCTTCGTGTGGCTAATGTTACTGACTTGTCGGCTTATGTAGGAAAAAATTGTCCTATTCAAGGTGTATTGGATGTGGCTGCTACATATCCTGAGAATCAGTTGACTATTATCTTGCGTAGTACAAAAGATTTCTTGGAATCAAATGTTAAATTCAACACTATAGCTGAACTTATAGCTGCTGGTGAGCCAGCGGGAACTAGTGTTACTTACGAGTTGGTTAATCCAGTTCTTGTAACATATAAATTTACAAAAGGCGGTGGTGATAATGCTGTAATTTCATATTATGCAATTGTGCAAGATGCAACTGAAGGCATTGTTTTCAGTTTAGGTACAACCGATTTAGAAAATGTAGCTGTGGGAGATTATATAGTTGGAGTAAAAGGTGTTTATAGCAATATGCGAGGTATGACAACAGATATTCTTGATATAGATGAGACATTGAGAACTTCTATTAAGGTGCAAAATTCTAATAATGCAATTGTTCCACTTCAAGTTACGTTTGCTGATTTGTTGGCGAATAAAGCGTTATATTCAAATAGGGTAGTGACAGTTAAAGGTGTGAAAAATAATAAAATAGAGCATACAAATAGTGATGGTTCATTGTGGCTTGAATATTATTTCTCTCAAGGCTCAGAACGATTGGATTATACTTTGGATGCGGATGGTAAGCCATATTTTACTTTCTATGATTATATGGATATTACAGGTGTTGTTGATGATAGAGTTATTGGTAGTTTCTATTCTGTATGGCCTTTATCTCAAGTTCATATTGTTGAAGTAACTGGAAGTCAAACATCGATAGATGCTGTTGCTTTAGGGGCAAACATTTATTCCGACAATAATACAATTTATATTGAAACTGAAGTAGGTGCTAATATATCATTATATTCTATTTCAGGACAATGTCTCTACACTACTACAAGCGTTGATAATTTGACAATTATCGATAATATCAATGATGCATGTGTGATTGTTAGAGTGAATAATAATGTATATAAAATCGCAGTACATAGATAAATTGTTGATATAGATTAATTTACAATAGGGAAGAGTTTTACTTTTCCCTATTTTTTATGAAAATTATAGATTTTATTGTGAATATTAAAAAAAAATAGTAAATTTGCAATTTCAATAAAAACAAATCTTAAATCAATAAAAACAAAAACAATGAAAAAATTTTTACTTTTATTTAGTAGCTTATTGTGCTTTTGTACTATTATCAATGCACAAACAATTGAAGTGATGCGCGATGGTGCAGCATTTTCTATGATTTCGCCAAGTGGGCAATATATTGCTGGTAATATTGACGATATGGCGGTGTATTACAACACAGAAACCAAATTTGCAACATCATTAGAAGGTGAAAATCTCGATGATGGAGGTTGTTTCGTTTGGGATATGAACGATAAAGGTCAACTTGCTGTTGATTGGAAAAAACAAGCTGCAATATGGTCTGAAGCAGAAGAATATAAAATTCTTCCTCAGCCAGAAAAATTAAGCAGAAAAGAAAAAGCTTATTCTGCAGCTCGTTGTATTACAAACGACGGAAAAACTGTAGTAGTTTCTTTTGGTGATCCAACAGTTAGTGTTTATGTTTATTCTCTTGGTGAAAATGGTATTTGGGAAATGACAAAACTTCCTATGCCAACTGAAGACCCTATTTTCCATCAAATGCCACAATTTGCAGCTCCAATGGGTATAAACGATGCTGCAACTCGCATTATGGGTCGTTATCGTATTGATACTGGTCTTGAAGAATTGCCATTTGCTTGGGAGAAAAATGCTGAAGGCGAATGGGAAATTCGTTGGGTAGCAATGGAGTTCATCTGTAAAGGTGGTAAAACAGATGCTGTATATCCTGGTGAATTTGAATTTGATGGAGCTGGATATAATACAGAAATAGAACCTGGACAAGAAAAAAGCGAATGGCAAGCTGAGTATGATAAAGCGTATGCCGAATATGACCAAATGTGGCTTGACTATGAAATGGCTATTAGTTCATTGGCAACAGGTTATTATTGGCATGCTGCAGGTAGCCTTTCTGGTATGCGCTTGTCTAAAAATGGTAGATATGTCAATGCTTCAATATCAAAAGATGGAGCAGGTACTTTCCCTGCTGTAATTGATTTGGATGCTGATACTGTTTATGTATTTACATGTAAACCAGATGCAGGTTGCTTGTCGGTAACTAACAAAGGCGTAGTTTCAATCCAAGGTGTAATGGATTATTTCTCTTGGACTTTTGTTTCTTCAATTGAAGATCCAACTCAAGCTATTACATTGGCTGAATATATGACATACGAAACACCTAATGGACCTCAACTTGCTGAAGGTACAGCTACTTTTGCTTCTAACGATTGTGGTTTCGTAAGTTGGCAATATAATGGTTTTGGTGATAATATGCGCTACGAAACAATTGTTGTTAAATATGCCGATGAAGTTAATAATGAAATGGTGTTTGACGCACAATTAGGCGTATATCCTAATCCAACAAATGGAATGTTGTATTTCTCTGAAAAATTCGATGCTGTCCAATTGCTTGATATTGCAGGGCGTGTAGTTTATTCTGCTTCTCATGTAGAGTCATCAATCGATTTGTCTAATCTTGCAGTAGGTACATATATTCTTATGGCTGATAAAGAAGGTCATCGTATAACTACTAAAGTTATTGTAGAATGAAAAAAATAGTATTATTAGTTAGTTTCCTATATTCTGCATTGTGTATTCAATTGAACGCTCAAGTCATTCGTAGCGTTATGGATGCACCATATACAGATATTTCGCCAAATGGTATATATTCGTATGGTAATTACGAAGATATAGCGTTCTATTACAATGCAGAGACCGATTTTAAATTGGCGTTGCAAGGCGATCAACTTGATGATGGTGGTTGTTGGGTTTGGGATATTAACGACTTGGGTCAATTGGCTGTAGAACACAAAAAACAGGCTGCTATTTGGACTGAAAAAGATGGTTATCAATATCTTCCATTGCCTGAAGGTGTATCTAAACGTGCTTATACTGCAGCGCGTTGTATCACTAATGATGGTAAAGTTATTGTAGTATCAGTCGGCTCTCCAACCGAAGAGATTTATATCTACACATTGAGTGAAGATGGCGTTTATGATATTGAAAAATTGCCAATCCCTTATGAGGATCCTATGTTTCATCAAACATTTCAATTTATTGCGCCATGTGGTATTGCCGCATCAGGTGATCTAATCATTGGTCGTTATCGTATTGATACAGGATTCGAAGAATTGCCTATTTATTGGGCCAAAGATTCTGTTGGCAATTGGTATTACGAGTGGATGAACCTTGATTTTATTATCGAAGGAGCAAAAACCGATGCTGTTTATCCAGGTGAGTTCCAATTTGATGGTAATGGATACAGTACAGAAATAGAACCTGGACAAGAAAAAAGCGAATGGCAAGCCGAATATGATAAAGCCTGGGATGAGTACTACGAAAAATTGGTTGACTATTATACTGCAGTTTATGCCAATGCATCAGGTTATTTCTATTCTGGTGGTGGTGATATTTCAGGTATTGCAATAAGTAATAATGGGCGTTTTGTCAAAATGAATATTTCATACCAACCAAATGGTTCGGAATCTGTGCAAGCCAATTATCCTGTGGTGTATGAATTTGCTACCGATTCTATGTACTTCTTCACTTGTCGCCCAGGTGCCGCTTGTTTGTCTGTGACCGATGATGGCGAGGTCACTTTGCGTGGTGCTGCCGATTATTTCTCTTGGTCTTATGTATCTTCGATTCATCATCCCGATTCAGCGACAACGCTTACAGAGTGGGCTTTGAACAAGTCGAATGGTAAAATCAATCTTGCCGATTCAATGACCTATGTTACACCTGATGGTCCTCGTGTTGCTGAGGGCACTGCAACGTTGGCATCTAGTGGCAATGCTTTTGTAACTTGGCAATACAATGGTTTTGGCGATTATATGCGTTATGAAAGTTATTTCGTTCGATTTGCTGACGAAACTGATATTGATAGAGTAGAGCAAACAGATGCTTTAGTCATTTATCCAAATCCAACAAATGGTATCTTGAATGTAGATTCTAATCTTAACGATGTCGAAATTTTTGACCTTATGGGTCGTTGCGTTTATCGTGCGTCATCTGTAGTTTCTACAATCGATTTGTCTGCTCTGTCTGCAGGTACATATATTTTTGTAGCTCGTGATGGGGAGAATAGAATATCAACTAAATTAATTAAAAACTAATACTATTATGAAAAAATTATCTTTTTTATTTACATTTATTGCCTTGGCATTTTTTTCGTATGTGAGTGCCGATGGTGTTCAATGTTCAACTATTGCTGAAGTTAAAGCTTTGGCAGATGGAGCAGCCTGCGAATATGTTGGTAACGCTACAACAACTTATTACTATGACAATTTAGGTGTAGTGATGCAAGACGAAACTGGTGCTATCTTGTTGTATAACAAATATCTTGGTGCAGCTAAAGCCGGAACTGATGCAACTATCAAAACAACTGTAAATATGCAAATTACAGATGTTTGGGGAAAATTTAAGAAAAAAGGTGGTAGTCTTATCGATCGTATCGAGATGACTGATGAAGATGCTGAATGGATTGAAATTACAAACACCAACGCAACATTTACTCCTGAAGTCGTAGATTTTGACACTTATATGACAAAACTTGGTGAGTATGAAGGTATTGCTGTTAAATTCAACGAAATCAACATTCGTAGCATAGGTGAATCTCTCAATAGCGAATTCTATTCACCAACTACAGGAGCGACTTTGTCAGTTCCTTTTGATGCTCGTATAGGCAATTTGCCTGTTAAAGCAAGTGTTAGTGGTTTCCTTGGTCGCGATGGTAATGGTAGAAATGTCTTTAAAGTAGGTTCAAAAGATGATATCAAATCATTGTCATTCAAAGCTATCAAAGACATCAAAAATATTGTGCTTAAATACGAAGAAACTCTTAGTTATGACTTGCTCGATACTTTTGCTGTATCACATGTAGTAAAAGAAGCTGCTAAAACAATCGTTTATATTCAAGAAAAAGACCGCTATGAACCAGATCATTACGATTTAGGATTGCGTATCGAAGTTCCTTCTGTTGTTGATATTAAAACAGGCGACTATATTGCAGGACTTTATGGTAAATTCCGTCCATTTGCTGGCGACTCTATCTCTGGATTAAAAGGAGCTTCTTTCTTCCAAGATGCTAATACTCAAATCAAAGTGGTTGGTACAGGTGCAGAATGTCGTGCTTTAGCAAAATATATCTACACTCTCACTAGCGATGGCATGCAAAATGCATTCCGCTATGAATCTACTTTAGTAGTTTTCTCTGGCGGTAAAGTGGTGAAAAACAGCAATGGAACATATTCTTATGTGATTGAAAACGAAAATGGCACAGGTCGTCAATCTGTACGTTTTGTCGTAACAGGTGTCAACGATTTGTCAGCTTACGAAGGCAAAGAATGTGCGGTTCGTGGTGTCCTTGACGTAGCCAACAATTATACAGATCAGTTTACTATTATTTGTCGTAGTGCAGCTGATGTAATCGAACCTGTACTTGAATTCGACAACATTAAAGAACTTATCGCTTCAGGCGAACTCGGTACAGATATCATTTACGAACTACGTAACCCTGTATTAGTATCTTATACATTTGCAAAAACACAAAACACTCCAACCTATTATTTCATCGTACAAGACGAAACAGCAGGTATTATCGTCGATTTGGGTGTAACTCCAATGGATAACATTCATGCTGGCGACTCTATCGAAGGCCTCAAAGGTGTTTATAATAACACACGTGGTATAACTACTGATTTCCTTGCTGTTAGCGATCTTATCCGTCATAGCATCACTGTGAAAAATAGCAACAACGAAGTAAAAGGTATCGAAGTTACTTTTGCCGAAATTCTTGCTGACAAAAAATTATACGAAAATCGTGTAGTAACAGTTCGTGGCGTTAAAAAAGGTAGTGTATTCCACCCTGGTACTGACTACATGCCTCAAGACGCTACTGAAGAATGTTTCATTCAAGGTTCAGATACTATATTCTACACTACAGGTGCTAACGCAGGTGGCTTCACTTTCTATAACTACATGGATATTACAGGTGTAGTTGATAATAAAGTAGTAGGTGAATATTACTCTATCTGGCCATTAAGCCAAGCTCATATTATCGACTTAGGCGAAGTGCCAACAGCAACAGAGGCTATTCTTATGAATGCTAATATTTATGCAAACAACAACACTATTTTTGTAGAAACAATCGAAGGTGCTCAAATCAAAGTGTTTAATTTGCAAGGTCAATGCTTGTTTGCAAATCAAGCAGTAGATTATCTAACTACAATCAATGATATTACAGAGCAATGTGTAATCATAACAGTTGATAACGTAGTGTATAAATTGATGCTTAAATAAGCCAATAAAACTTTTTATATAAAAAATATGAGCATATGTTTTTATGCTCATATTTTTTTTTCAAATAACAATAATTTAACGAAAAAAATTTCATACCAAATACACACTCTCATTGTGTATTCTCATCCCTTACCCTCAAGCAAGGTGCAAGCAAACTGTGCCGTAGAAAACGGTCAAAAACCGACACACACTCTCAGTGTGTATTCTGCGAGAGAAAAAGTCCTTTTTGCGAGATAAACAAATTATTATTTTGTGTTGATTTATGTGATGATAAATATCCCTATATGGCACGCGAAGCGTGAAAATTCGAGTCATCAGTGTAAGATAAACGTTATATCATGTTCACGTTAAAATAGCAAATTTAGAAAGTAAAAACTTTTTTTGTGTTTTCTGTTGAAAAACATTCTTTTTTGTGCTTATAATTGTAGAAAAAGTTGTAACTTTGCAATTTAAAACCAAACCATAAAATTATACATAAAACTAAACATAAAAAAGAAGAAAATGAAAAAAATTACTTTATTCTTGTTCGGTATGATGCTTTGTGCATTGTGTATTAACGTAAATGCGCAGTCTGTCGATTTCACTAAAGACGGTCGTCATTATTACATTGCATCTCCAAACGGACGCTATTTCACAGGTACTGTAGAAGAAGGACCTGCATGTTTTTTTGATGTAGAAACAAAAGAACATTTAGCCTCTGAAGATGATTCGGTTTCTATTTATGCTATCACAAACGACGGTATCGCTTGTGGTTCTCTTATGGGACAACCTGCCGTTTGGGTACGTGGTAAAGAGTGGAAACAACTTCCTCCAGTATCACTAAAAGGCAATAAACCTATCAGTGGTGAGGTCAATGGTATGTCGTCAGATGCTACTAAATTTATTGCAATGGTTAAATATCAAAGCGGTAATAATGTAGATATCAGAGCAATTTATTATGAATTGACAAAATTCGAAGATTGGGACAGTGAAGATGCTTGGAGCGTACAAACTCTACCTATCCCAACTAAAAATGACTTAATTTATAACCAAGCAGCTCAATTCATCCAAATTTGTGGTATGAACTACGACGGAACTCGCATCTTAGGACGCTATATGCTCGCCGATGGCAAACGTCAAGTGCCTTTCATTTGGCAAAAAGGTGCTGATGGCGAATGGACTATCAACTTTGTAGCAGAACGTTGCTTGTTTGTTGAAGATGTAGTGAATGGCGACATCACTTTGCCTGAGCGCGAAGGTTTGACTGGTAATGATATTATCGATTATGACGTTTTCCGTCAAAGTGTAGAGAATGGTATTATTTACGACCTTTCTCCATATTCAATGTTTGCATGGACAGGTAATGGACGTTATATCCCAGTGTCAGCAAACGTTGCAGCAAATGGCGATGTTGAAGGCGTATATTATGCAGGTGTCATCGACGTAGATAAAGACACTCTTGTTATTTTGACAGCAGTGCCTAATGCAGGTGCAGTTTCTGTTAACGACAAAGGCGAAGTAATGGTATATACTCCTCAATTAAGCACTTTCCGCGACACTTATGTCGTTTCAATCGATAAACCAACCGAAGCCGTTTCTTTGATTGAATACACTAAAACACGCACTAACGGTGCTATCGATTTAGCTCAATATATGACTTATCGTCGTGGCGGTACCGATGAAAAACCTGAAATGGTAGCAGCTGCAGGTTCTGCTATTTGGGCTAACGAAGGTAATGCTTTCGTTACATTCAACTACGACGAGTGGAACGAAACAAAAGTTCCTCATTGCTATATGGTTAGATTAAATGCCCCTGTTGCCGTAGAAACTGTAGAAACACAACAACTCTCTATTTATCCAAACCCAACATCAGGTGTTTGCTATTTCGACAAACAACTTTCAGATGTTGTTGTTTATGATATTACAGGTGCTATTGTATATACTCAATCTGTAGCCGAAGAGTCAATCAATCTTTCTGCTCTTAATGTAGGCTCTTATATTCTTGTTGCTAAATCAGGAAATGAAAATTTCGTAGCAAGAGTAATGATTGTTCGTTAATATTTATGTAATTAAGTCTATTTTAGTCTAATGATAAAATAGACTTAATTGTTTTTATATAAAAATAGAAATTATACTATGAAAAAGGTTACATTGATTTTATTATGCATGGTGTGTTGTGCATTGTGCATTAATTTGAATGCTCAAGTTGAGTGTAAAACTATTGCTGAGATTAAGGCTCAAGCAGATAAAACCTATATTAAATATACAGGTACTGCGCGAACAACTTTTTATAATGGTATGGGTACGTCTTCTCAAGGTTTGTTTATGGAAGACGAAACTGGTGGTATTTTGCTTAAATCATACCTTCAATCTGCTCGCACTGAAGATCCGTATGATGGTAGCAAACAAGGATGGGTGCAAGATGGTATGGAGGTAACTGATATTTATGCTACTTGGAGCAAAGGAACTTCTGGTACAATCCCAGGACTTACAATTGCTACTGCCGATTTGGAGAAAACTTCTGCCGAAATATCATCAACAGGTGATCGTTATGAAATAGTGCCAACTCGTGTAACTATGGCTCAATTGGCTGAAAATTTGCTTCAATATGAAGGCAAAGCTATAATTGTAACAGATGCCTCTCTTACTAAAGAAGGTACAAAATATTTCATGAACGGAATCCCTTATTATTCAAGCAAAGTATCTGCTAAAACTCCTGCAGGTGGCGAATTTGCAGGTATATACGTAGGTCAAGAGTACAATCGTTTCTTCCTTATGTCTGCCGAAATGACTAAAGCTACAGATTTCTTTACTTTCTCAGATATGTCGGCTTACTATAAGAGTGTTAATGTAGAGGCAGTTGATGCAGGTGTGCGCGATGCTGTATTGGTTAATTATGTAACAAAATTAGATGATAATCGCACTGCTATTTTTGCTCAATACAAAGGTCTTACTGGTCTTTTGAATGAGGGTATTACTATCTTTGTTGATGGTGACACTAATGTGGCAGCGGGTGATAGTATTTTTGGTATATATGGTAAATATGTTGATGCATATAAGAGCACAATTGATGTAACTGATTTCAAAGGTGCATATTTTACTCAATCCCTTGATAAAGCTTTTGTTGTGCGCAATAGCAATAATCCTGAAGTGGTAAATACTGGTGTGAATATTTCCGATTTGCTTACAAATAAACTTTGTATGAACTTCTCGGCTCAAATTATAGCATCGCGTTACAATGGTAAACTTTATGCTAAAGATGGCAAATATTACTACAGTATTAAATATGAAATCAGTAATCCAAGTGAAGATTCTGACGGAATGGTTGAGATGACAGATAGTATCGTTGTCGTTGGTGCAAATGGTTTGGATTTGAGCAATCATCTTGGCAATAATATTATTTTGTCAGGTGTTTATGATGCTGTTGTACTTAACAACCAACCAACTATTATTGTGCGTGATGCTAATGATATTTTGGTTACTTACTATGCATTTGATAATATTAGCGACCTTATGGCTGCAGGCGAACCTCTTTCTTCTAATGTAGTTTATGGTTTGAAAAATGAAGTGGTAATAAATTATAAAAGAACACAAGTGAATAGTGGTGTTTCTCAAACATGGGCATTTGTTGAAGACGAAACTGGTGTGTTGGCTTGTGATTTGGGTTCATCAAATATCGATGCTGTTGTAGGTGATAAAATTAAAGGCCTAAAAGGTGTGTATGATGATGGTGTGCGTTATGGTTTTGACCAATTCCATGCTCCACATTACAGACTTATTGATGGTGTAGTTCCTGAATTTGTTAGTAGCAATAATCAACTTAATGTTATTAAAGCAACTTTGAAAGATGTAATCTGTGATACAATGGCATATTGCAGCCGTATAGTAGAAATTTCTAATGTAGGTGGTACATATCGTCATTTATCTGATTTGACAGGTGAACGTGACGACTATTTTATCTATGATATGCAATATCCTGAATATGAAATGCACTATGTATTAGGTGGTGGTATTGGTTGTGTCGATCCTGAGGTCGTAGGTGTGAATACAATTCAAGGCGAAAATTTAGTGTTGACAGCACTTATGAACTTTAACTGTCTTGATGGTTATTATGTATTCTATGCTTTGAGTATTAAAAATGAAAATGGCTCAAGTGTAGGGTTGGATAATAGCGAACTATCAGATGTGAAAGTTTATTCATCAAACGGAACTCTTTATATTGAAACAATTGGAGGTCAAAATCTCGAAGTCTATACTGCTGCTGGTCAATGTATTTATTCAACTGTTAATTCGTCAAATATGACAGAAATCAATGATTTGAATGGTGTTGTTGTTGTTAAAGTTAATGGCGAAGTTTATAAAACAATTGTAAAATAACAAACTTTAATTTATATAGATTATGAAAAAACTAACATTAATTTTATTGTGCATTATGCATTGTGCATTTTGTGCTAATTTAAGTGCTTGGACTACCGTTAAATCGCTTGCCGAACTACGTAAATTGGCAGATGGTACGGAAGTTATATTCGAAGGTGAAGCTATGACAACATTGCATTTTTCGCGTTATAATTCTCCTATCAATGGGATTTTTATTCAAGATGCAACAGATGCAATATTGTTAAATCATGCCTATTTTAATGCAAAAAATAGTTGGTTCGAAGATCCTAACTATAATGGATATAAAATGAACCAAGGTGGTACTGTTGTAACTTCTTTCTCTGGTGTTTTCAAGAAAGCAACCACTACAATGCCAGACCGTGTTGTGTTTACTGAAGAAGATATGGATTATGTAGAGTCAGGTTCTACTGATAATCCTATACCTTATATCACACTAACAGTCAATGAACTTCTCTCTAACTCTGCTAAATATGAAAATATGGCAATTATTGTAACTTCTGATGTTACAAAAGAGGGTAAAGGTGTGTATAATACAACTTATTCTTTTGCTAATGGTGCAAATAAAATGCCTATCCATCTAAGTGCTGGTGTTGATGGTCGTTCTGTTCCAGCAGGTGGTACTTTCAAAGGTATTTGTGATAAATATAACAATAGCTATCAATTCTTGGTTTTAGATCGTTATCAAATCGAGCCTACAGCTTTCTTTACTATTGTTGATTTGTATAACTTTGTTGATGATAAAAACAAAGCTCTTGTTGCTGCAACTGAACTTGAAATTATCGAACCTGCTCTCGTTAATTATGTCGCTCAAATGAGAATGGGGGCAAACTACTATGTTCAAGCAACTAATGAAGCAACTCCTGCTCAAACTTCAGCTTTGTGTATCTCTTTGACATCACGTAGTTCTGCTTTCTCTGCTCAACCTGGCGACTCAATCAAAGGTATGAAAGGTTTTTATTCAAAACTTGCTGTTGTTGATGGTGCATATCAAGGTTCAATGTTGCATATTCAAGAAGCTAATTTCGCTAATTTGAAAGTTGTAAACTCTGGAAATGCAATTTCTTGGCAAGAACAAAAGGTGTATAATATCCTCCAAACACCTGATAAATTTGAGTCTCGCTTACTCTCTTTGCCTGTTGGTGAATTTAAAAATGTGAATTTTGTTGAAAACGGACAAAACGTAGAACGTATAGCATTTATCCAATACGATGGCGACTTGCGTAAACAATATGATACTATCCGTGTTCAATTGGCTGGTGGCGGAGATTTAACTCCTTATGTTGGTGTGAAAGCTGCTATTATGGGTATCCTCGATTTGTCGGAAGCTATTGCTGGTGGTTATCCAACTATCCTTCTTCGTAGTGAAGATGATATTATTTACGATAAAGTATATGACAATATTGGTGCTATGCTTGCTGAAGGCAAACCACGTTCTTCTAAAGTAACTTACGAAATCAAAAATCCTGTACTTGTTACCTATAAATATTATGCAGCTAATACTCAAGGTGATAACGAACACATGTGTGGTCTTTATCTCCAAGATGCTACTGGTGCTATTCTTCTCAAAACAGGACAACCTATCGAAGGTGTAGAACCTGGCGACTCAATTACTGGTGTGAAAGGATCTTTGCAATATGACGAACAAGGTCACCAAGAACACTATCTTAAGGGTTCTGCTACAAATGCAATAACAGTTAAAAATTCAGGCAACAAACTTGTTCCTCAACAAGTTACTCTTGATGCAATTGTTAATAACCCAATGCAATATGCTTCTCGTTTGATTAAGATTGAAAATCTTGAAACTGCAATGAAATATGGTTTCTCTCAAGGTTATCCATATGAAACAGAATTCATTTATCAAAATGGTGCAATGATGAATGTTCTTTGGACTAAATTGTATGAAAATATGTCTGTCATTGGTGTTGTAGAATATGGTATTATGGGTTATGGTTTGACAATCTTCCCTATCGAAGTTGAAAATACAACAAAAGTATTCGATGGTACATGTACTCGTATCAAAGATATTAAAAACTTGGCTAAAGGTACTGAATTTACTTATGTAGGCAATGCCACTACAACATTTACTGATTATGAAAATGGTATCTTGATTGAAGACTATACAGGTGGTATCCTTCTTAAAAATGCAAAACTTGGCGATAATGGTACTGCAAAAGTAAAATCAGGTATGCTTATTTCGAATATTAAAGGTAAATATCAACCTGCATCTGGCGACGTTATGGCAAGCATCGAAATTGCAGATGCTGATATAAATAATATCACTATCAAAAATGCAAATCAACAAATCGAATGTTATTCTACAGACGTTAACGTAATCAACCATTTTTATGCTAAATATTTTGTAGGTAAAGCTATTATGCTTCGTCAACCAATGATGGAAGAAAATGATGGCTCTTATACTCTTGTATTTGCATATTACGATTCAGCTGGTAATGAAACACGAGTAGAAATGCCTGCAATAACTAAAGGTGATGTTGATTTTACATCTAAAACTTTTGTTGGTTATGCTCGTAAATTCGATGGTGTTCTTACATTTGTCATTGTTGGCAATGATGTTCCTGAACAACCTGTTGATGTAGAATTTGTTGAAAATGACAACATTGTTTATCTTGCAGATAACACAATAATGGCACTTAATGCAACAGCAATTGAAGTTTATGACATTAATGGTAGAGTTGTAGCTACTTCAAATTCTGATCAAATCAATGTTTCAGCATTGAATAATGGTGTATATATCGTTCGTTCTATGTATATTGATGGAACATATCAAATTACAAAAGTATTGAGATAATATTTTTCTCTTATTATAAAAAAATAGAGGCGTAACTAAACTTGCGTCTCTATTTTTTTTAACAATTATTATGAATTATAAATTATGAATTATGAATTAAAATCACTAACTTAGCATCTTAATTTTAGAATGTGTAATTTGAGATGGGTATATTCAAAAAAATCATAGCGGGAGGGCTCGGTTGGACTTTAGGAGGTCCTATCGGTGCAATTATTGGTGTAGCTCTTGCTTCTCTGTTTGATGAAAATAAAACTTCTGAATATAAGCGTGTTGAAGGTGAATATACAACATATAATCCACATCGTGTAGCTAATGATTTTCAAGTTGTTTTGCTTGTGTTGATGGCGGCCGTTGTCAAGGCTGATGGTAAGGTTGTAAAACCTGAATTATCTGTTGTAAAACGCTTTTTAGTGCAAAATTATGGCGAAGATGGTGCACGTGAGGCTTGGCAAATACTTAATCAATTGCTCAAACAAAACATCAATGTCGCAGATGTAGCTATGCAGTGTGGAACTCATCTCAATTATAGCGTTCGTCTTCAACTGCTCAATATGTTATTCAGTGTGGCGGCAGGCGATGGCGACGTAAATAGTGCCGAAGTAGCTGTCATACGTTCTATTGCGCAATATATGCGTGTCTCAGAAGCCGATTTAGCCTCTATTTCGGCAATGTTTACAAAACAAACCAACCCTAATTGGGCTTATCAAGTGCTTGAACTTTCTCCGGATTGTACCGATGATGATATTAAAAAAGCCTATCGACGTATGGCTATGAAATATCACCCAGATAAAGTAAATTCGTTAGGTGAAGAAGTGAAACAAAGTGCAACTGAAAAATTCCGCAAAGTTAAAGAAGCATACGATCATTTGAAAAGACAAAGAAGAATTCAATAGCTACATTCATTCTATGAAAAAAATATTCTCAATCTTATTCTTCGTTTTCTTGTTTGTGCCACTACAAGCAAAAAAAGATAAAAAATCAGAAGATAATCAATCTTTTGATGCAATGAAGCATGTTGAAGTATATAATAGTGTATTGCGAGAGTTAGAGATAAATTATGTTGATACTCTAAAGCATGATAAACTGCTTAAACTTTCGCTCGACCGAATGCTGTATGGTCTTGACCCTTATACATCTTTCATCCCAGCTTCCGACGAAGAAACCCTAAAACGCCTTCGTTCTGGTCAATATGGAGGTATTGGGTCAATTATCACACTTGTTGATGGTAAACCCTACCTTTCTGAGCCATATTATGGTATGCCTGCGCAAGCAAATGGTTTGCGTGCAGGCGACGAAATTGTTGAAATTGATGGTGTAAAATGCGATGGCAAATCTATTTCCGAAGTGAGTGATATGCTTCGTGGTAAACCGCATACTGAGATTGTAATCAAAGTGCGTCGCGAAGGCGAGAAGAAAATCATAAAGAAAACATTTTTGCGTGATATAATTCAAATGCCCACAGTGCCATATTATGCTCAGGTTGCTGATGGAGTTGGGTATATTGTAATCCTTGATTTTATTGATCGAACAGCCTCTGACTTTGAATATGCGCTGAAAGATTTAGTTAGTCAGCATAATATTAATAAATTAATCATCGACTTGCGTGGAAATGGTGGTGGTTTAGTAAATCAAGCAGTTGAGATAGCTTCTTTATTTCTTCCAAAAGGAACTGAAATTGTTTCAATGAAAGGACGCCATGATGCAAATAATACAAGTTATAAAACACGTCGTGAGCCGCTTTATCCTAATATGCAATTATTATTTTTGGTGGATGGTAATACAGCCTCTTCCTCGGAAATACTTTCTGGTGCAATGCAAGATTTAGATAGAGGATATGTTCTTGGCGAGCGCACTTTTGGTAAGGGCTTAGTACAAAATGTGCGCGAGTTGCCATATGATAATTATCTAAAAGTTACTACGGCTAAATATTATCTTCCTTCGGGTCGTTGCGTTCAAGCCGTTGATTATGCCAATCGTCAAAATGGCTCAACCCGAGTTATACCCGATAGCCTAACCAAAGAGTTCCGTACCCAAAAAGGACGTATCGTGCGCGATGGAGGTGGAGTAATGCCTGATTCTGTAATTACAGAAGAAGCAAGTTACAATATATCAGGTTATTTATATATAAAGAATTTGTATTTCAAATATGCAAATCGTTATGTATTAGCACATCCAGCAATCGCGCCTGCCGATAAATTTCAGTTGACCGATGAAGAATACGACGATTTTTGTAAATTTGTAGTCGAATCAGGATTTACATATCGCCTCGAAAGCGAAAAATATCTTCAAGACCTAAAAGAAATGGTGAAAACAGAAGGTTATGACCAAAAAACCGATTCGCTATTCACCCAACTCACTAATCTTTTACAACCAAACGTAAAAGAAGATTTAACTCTATTTCGCAAAGATGTACAAGAAATGCTTGAAATGGAAATCATAAAACGCTATTACTATCAAAAAGGAACAATAGCTTATTCATTACGTTCTGATGAATGGTTAAAAATAGCAATTGAAATAATTAAAAATTAAAAACAACGTTGAATGGCAAGTCTTGTTACTCGCTACTAAATATCTAAAATATGAAACAACTCGAAGAACTTTTTGTTCAGTACAAACATTCAAAACCAAAAAGCATTGAAGAACTTCCATCTTCAGGATCAAATCGTCGTTACTTTCGTCTAACTGCAGAAGATGATTCTACTATAATAGGCGTTATGGGAACATCAGAAGATGAAAATATTGCTTTTGTAAAAATTGCAGAACATTTTCATCGACAAGGACTACCTGTGCCTGAAGTTTATGCCATGTCTGCCGACAATCGCTTCTATATTCAACAAGATTTAGGTGACAACATCCTATTCAAAATGACCGAAAAAGGACGTACTTGCGGATCATTTAGCGACGATGAGCGCGAAATGTTACGCAAAACAATGGCGAAACTTCCTTCAATTCAATTCCTTGGTGCCGAAGGTCTTGATTTTAACGTGTGTTATCCACAACCAGAGTTTGACGAACGAATGATTTCTTTCGATTTGAACTATTTCAAATACTGCTTCCTAAAAGCAACAGGTATCGAATTTTCGGAAATCAAACTTGAAGACGATTTTCGTCGCATGAGTGATATCCTCATGCGTAGCACATCGGCAACATTCCTTTATCGTGATTTTCAATCACGTAATGTGATGTTTCATAATAACGAACCATACTTCATCGACTTCCAAGGCGGACGCAAAGGCCCAATCTATTATGATGTAGCATCATTTGTTTGGCAAGCAAAAGCCAACTATTCAGAAGAGTTGCGAGAAGAGTTGCTCAAAACATATTTGGATGCCCTTCGTCAATATATGCCTGTTGATGAAGCCTATTTTCGTCAACAATTGCGCCATTTTGTATTGTTTAGAACACTGCAAGTATTAGGTGCTTATGGATTTAGAGGATATTTTGAGAAGAAACCTCACTTCCTTCAGTCTGTTCCCTATGCAATCGATAACCTCCGTCGTCTGCTTCGTGAGCCATTCAAAGAATATCCTTATCTCTCTCAAATACTTACCGAATTGACCCAAATGCGTCAATTCTATGAAATGACCCCAGAACGTAAATTACAAGTTAAAATTTATAGTTTTGCATATAAAAAAGGTATACCAAACGATATGACAGGTAATGGCGGTGGATATGTGTTTGACTGTCGTGCAATAAACAATCCAGGAAAATACGAACATTATAAACACTTTACAGGCCTTGATAAAGAGGTGATTAAGTTCTTAGAAGATGATGGCGAAGTATTCAAATTCCTTGATAATGTCTACCAACTTGTAGATGCCCATGTACAACGCTTCATCGAACGTAAATTTACAAATCTTATGGTGAGTTTTGGTTGTACCGGTGGTCAACATCGTTCTGTATATTGTGCCGAACGATTAGCAGAGCATTTAAACAAAAAATTTGATATAAAAATTAAAATCATCCATCGCGAACAAGACATAGAAAAAGAACTATAACCAAGTTATTAGTTATTAGTGTTTAGTTATTAACGAGAAAATATGCACTAACACTATTAATTATCACTTATCAACTACTCATTAATCACTACTCATTACTCATTAAATAAAATGTTTCCCGAAAAAGAAATACAAGCATTCATATTTGCAGCGGGTTTAGGTACCCGTCTGCGCCCAATTACCGATACAATGCCTAAAGCATTAGTGCCAATCGCAGGGCGACCATTGATTGAGCATGTAATTGAATCACTACAAAGTCAAGGCGTAAATGACTTTATTGTCAACGTACACCATTTGGCTGAACAAATCGAAGACTATTTAGCTGAACGTAGCGACTTTAGTTCATTAGCCATTTCTGATGAGCGCGATTTGTTGCGCGAAACAGGAGGAGCTATCAAACACGCAGAACCTTTGTTTAATGGTAATCCATTTGTTGTTCATAACGTCGATATTATAAGCAATGTAGATCTATATAATCTGTTAGCAGCGCATAAAAAAACGTCGTTAGCAACATTACTCGTAAGCGAGCGAACAACTCAACGCTATCTATTATTCAATGAAGATATGCGTTTAGTAGGGTGGACCAACATAGCGACAGGCGAGGTTAAGTCTCCTTATAAAGACTTAGATGTCAATAAATGTCGTAAATATGCCTTTTCTGGTATTCATGTCATCGAACCGCGCATATGTGCCTTGATGAATAATTGGCCTGACAAATTCTCAATTATTGATTTTTATCTCGATGTATTAGCCGAACAAGAGATATATGGTGTAGTTCAAGATAATCTTCGTATGATAGATGTCGGCAAACTCAACTCTCTTGATGATGCAGAACAACTCCTCGACGAACTTAAAGACTAATTTCAATTTTCAACTCTCAACTCTCAACTCTCAACTCTCAACTCTCAACTTGTATGATAGACACTCATTCACATATTTATGACTCTGACTTCGATTCTGACAGAACCGAAGTAGTTAATCGTGCAATAGAAGCAGGAGTTGAAAAAGTTCTATTAGCCAATGTAGATACCTCAACAATCGAACCTATGATACAATGTCATAGCGAGTATCCCGATTTTACAGCAATGGCGATGGGATTGCATCCAACAAGTGTAAAAGACGATTGGCAAACCGAATTGCGTAATATCGAAGATGCTCTTCGGGCAGGCAACAAATATCTGTCGATAGGGGAGATTGGCCTTGATTTATATTGGGATAAAACATTTGCTCAAGAACAAGAAAAAGTATTAGAACAACAACTCGATTGGGCTATATCACTCGATTTGCCAGTAATATTGCATATACGAAAAGCCCATGCCGAAACGTTCAAAGTGCTCAATAAATTCAAAGGGAAACCATTGAGAGGTGTTTTTCACTGTTTTGGGGGTGGAGTAGAGGAGGCCCGTAAAGCTGTAGATATGGGTTTTTTATTAGGAATAGGAGGGGTAGTAACATATAAGAATTCAAATTTAGGTGAGATAATTGAGCCGATAGGAATTAATCATATTTTGCTCGAAACCGATGCTCCATATCTCTCGCCCGTACCTAATCGAGGTAAGAGAAATGAGCCTTCAAATTTGATTTATATTCGCGACCGATTATCTTCAATTTTTCAAATAAATTCTCAAAAAGTTGACGAAATTACAACGAAAAACGCACGTGATTTATTTGCTTTTTCTTGAAAAAACTCATATTTTTGTTGTAATATACTATCTTCATTTGGCTATTTATTGTTTTTTGTCGTTGAAAATCAGTGTTTTTAGTGAGGTGTAAAAAAATAGGTAAAAAAATCCTAAAAATTAGTGTTTAATTCGTGAATTTTTGCTAATTTGCAACCGATTTTGGAATGTTGCATAATATAGGCATATTATGCTCGTTTTGGTGTAAAAAAAGTAGGAAAATAAACATAAAATAATTAACTAAATATTAACTTAAAAAACAAAAAAACAACAATGAAAAAATTCTTTGCAATGATGACTGTTGTAGCATTCCTTGGTTTTGGTGCTGCAAACGTTATGGCTCAAGAAGCTGAGGCTCCTGTAGCAAATGACACAACAACTGAAGTAGTTGCTCCTGAAGCAGCTGTTGAAGAAGCAGCTGTAGTAGAAGAAGTGGCTACTGCAACTGAAGAACAATCAATGTACCAAGTTCTCAAAATCAAATTTATCGAGGGTGGTGCTGGTTTCATGTCTCTCGTAGTATTCTGTTTGATTTTCGGTCTTGCTCTTTCTATTGAGCGTATCATTTATTTGAACCT
>JAZLDO010000095.1:0-2549 GCA_045614825.1 Candidatus Aphodosoma sp.
ATTGCTTTTTTAACATAAGTACAGATTTAATTTTCATTCTTTTAAACAGAATGATTTTTTCAGACAGAATGACATAATGACAAAATTTATCACTTATATGCAAATGCCTTGCTGAACCTAAAGTTTCATCTCGGCAAAAAAATGACATATTTTGATACCGGTAGGTTTGTCATTGTTTTACCGAGATACATCGTTGATGTAGCGAGGTATGTATATATAAATAAAAAAATATGTTCTTCTGTCATTATGTCTAAAAATAAGAGATTTGTACTTCTGTTAAAATTTCCATATAATTAAAATATTATGAAACGACAAACAAAAGAAATACAAGTTGGTAATCTCCGAATCGGTGGCAACAATCCTATTCGCATACAAACTATGGCCAACACCGACACTAACGATATCGAAGCCTCTGTAGCACAAGCAAAACGCTGCCTCGAAGCTGGCACCGAACTCCTTCGCTACACCACTCAAGGCACCAAAGAAGCCGAAAACCTCGGCAAAATCCACCAGGCTCTACGCGCCGAAGGTATTGATTTACCACTTGTTGCAGATATACATTTCAACGCTAACGTGGCAGAAGTAGCTGCCAATTTAGTAGAAAAAGTGCGCATCAACCCAGGCAATTTCGTCACTGGCAAACAAGGCGACTACACCGACCAAGAGTGGGACGACGAACTTCGCCGCATCCGCGAAAAACTCCATACTCTACTCTCTATATGCAAGGACAAAGGTACTGCTATTCGCATCGGAGTCAACCATGGTTCACTCTCACCTCGCATCATGAGCCGCTATGGCAACACACCTCTCGGACTTGCCACCTCATGTATGGAGTTCATCGAGCTCTGCGAGCAAGAAGGTTTCACCAACCTAATTCTTTCAGTTAAAGCATCCAACACACGTGTGATGATATATGCCGTGCGCCTATTAGTACAAATGATGGACGCCAAAGGCAAAAACTACCCACTCCACCTCGGCGTAACCGAAGCAGGTAGCGACGACGAAGGTCGCATCAAATCTGCTGTCGGCATTGGCACTCTACTCTCCAACGGCATCGGCGATACCATCCGCGTATCCCTATCCGAAGCCCCTGAAGCCGAAATACCCGTAGCCCGCAAACTTGTTGACTATATAGAATCTCAACGCAAAAATACTCTCACCCCTGATAAAGAAGAGTCAACACGCGAAGGTGTATGCAATTCCTCATTAAAAACCGAATATTCACGCCGTAAAACCACCGCAATCAACAATATCGGAGGCGACCATCCAGTTATCGTAGTAGCCGATCAAGCACTCAACACAGCCCTCAAACCCGACTACACCGCTAATGAAATATCAAATCTAAAATACAAAATCGCAATCATCGACAACATTGCCGACCTAAACCCTCTACTCGCTACCGACACACCTGTTGTATTCCATAAACAATTTGCCATCGACGATTTAGAAACCCTCCAAATCCACTCTGCCGCATTCTTCGGACCTCTACTCATCGACGGACTCATCGACGGTATCTGGCTCTCTAACAAATCAGACAACATCACACCAGAACAAGTCAACGACATAGCATTCGAAATCCTACAATCATCACGTTGTCGCATTAGCAAAACCGAATATACCTCTTGCCCATCATGCGGACGCACCAAATTCGACCTACCTAAAGTCGTTCGCCAAGTCAAAGAAGCAACACAAGGCTTCGTCGGACTCAAAATCGCCGTTATGGGATGTATCGTCAATGGTCCAGGCGAAATGGCAGATGCCGATTTTGGCTACATCGGAGCCGGCATGGGCAAAGTATCTCTCTACCGAGGCAAAGAATGCGTAATGAAAAACATCCCCGAAGAAGAGGCAATCGAAAAACTCTTAGAGCTTATAAATAATAGCAAACTCACTCAAAATTAATTTCAAACAGATTAATTTTGAGACAGAATGACATAATGACAAAATTTATCACTCTTAACATATGCTTTGCTGAAACTAAAGTTTCATCTCAGCAAAAGAATGACAGATTTTAATACCGATAGGTCTGTCATTCTTCCGCCAAGATACATCGTAGATGTAGCAAGGCGTATGCAGAAAAAAAATTATGTCTTTATGTCATTATGTCTAAAAGAAAAAACTGTTATTATATCTAAAAAAGCTACCAAAAACACAAAAACAAACATTTTTGAAAAATTCCTCCTCAAAAATTTGTTTATAAGCAATTTAATGCTTACCTTTGTCTCGTAAATAGCAAATTTACACAAAAACGTACAACTAACTGTTTTTTAACATATTAAAAAATTAACTATGAAACAAATGCACAATTTCAACGCAGGTCCTTGCGTTCTTCCTCGTGAAGCAGTGGAAGCAGCTATCGCAGCTATCCAAAATTTTGACAACACAGGTATCGGTATCCTCGAAATTTCTCACCGTACTCCAGGTTGGGAACGCGTAATGGCTGAAACTCGTCAACTTTGGCGCGAATTGTTGAACATCCCTGAAAACTACGAAGTATTGTTCCTCGGTGGTGGTGCTTCAACTCAATTCTTCCACGTTCCTGCTAACCT
>JAZLDO010000096.1:0-13262 GCA_045614825.1 Candidatus Aphodosoma sp.
CTTGCTTATCCCACAGTCTGGCCTTCGCATTGCCTTTTACCAAGATAAGCAACTCAGCCAGCCCACGCCAATTATGTATTATATGTTTAAGTATGCAACGAAAGTTATCCTCTTTTGGGGGAGGATACAATCGTGGCATACGGGTATAATACACTCAGCATGGACGCTTCGTTGCGGTACCTTCTGGTAAAATCAAAGTTGCGAAGTTCGACTGTAGAAGATAGCGTTCAGAAAACGTCCTTTCCTTACTCTATGTAGTCTGCTATAAGTTAGGAACTTACGCCGGATAAGACCTATAGAGTATGGAATCCATTATGTCTTGACCCACCCACCCATTAGGCTGGCTGAGTCAAGTGCAAAGGTAATAAATGTTTTTGAAATGAGCAAGTGGTGGGGGATTTTTTTAGGGGCTTGCGTATTTGCGTTTTCGGTAATTTGGGGTGTATGGACGCTCGGTTCGAGCGTCCGATGTCTCGTTAGAGACAAATGATTATGTTTTTTCAACCTTGCGGTTGAGCGGACGCTCGAGCCGAGCGTCCCTACTTTATGAATACACACTCCCGTTATGTATTCAAAATGGAGGTTTGCTTGCTTGCAGTTTGCTTGAGGGTTGCTATTGGGTTGAGATATAAAAAATCCCCACCAACTTTTAGAGGAAAGTAGGTGGGGCGTTGGTGTATGTGGGATTATTTTTTGCGGACGTAGAGTTGGGTGGTTTCGTATTTGGTGACGATGACGGGGGTGCCCTTCTCGATGAAGTCGCCATATTGAGATACGGCATCGTAGTGATGATTGTTGATGACGACTTTGCCAGCAGGGCGAAGGTCGGTAGTGGTGATGCCTTCGGAGCCTACGATGCTGATTTGCTCGGTTGGTACGCCGACATAACCTTCGTCGGTGGTTTGCTCTTTGGCTAATGCCAAACGACCGAAGATGCCTTTGGTGCCTATTTTAGATACGAGATAGATGATTAGAGCGGTGCCAAAGATGAGTCCTAAAAAGACGGTGAGTAGAGCTTGGTTGAGGTCGGGGATATGGATAGGCGTGAAGTCGAAAAAGTCGTTGTTGAGCATTGAGGTGATGAGGGCAAAGAGGACGCAGAGGATGCCACTGATGCCTGCTACACCAAAGCCAGGGATGATGAATAACTCCAATAATATCAGTGCTATACCGATGATGAATACAGCCATTTCCCAATAAGCTGCAAGTCCGTCGAGATAGAGAGGTGCGAAATAGAGTACTGCAGCAGTGATGGCTACGGCAAGTGGGAAGCCGATGCCTGGTTGTTGGAGTTCGTAGTAGATGCCACCGATGATGAGCATGATGAGGATGGAACGTAGGGCTGTGCCCATGAGCGTGCCTTTGAGTTTGTCGTAAAGGCTTGGTTTATATTCTGTTATTGTGCATTGTTCAGGTTGGTAACCTTCTACGATGAGTAGTTGGTCGAGGTCTTCGACTTCAGCCTCGCAATAGTGATGGAGGATAGCCTCTTGTGTGGTGAAAGTGAGGATTTTGCCTGTGTCAATTACATTAGGTATGTAGATGCTCTCGTCGACCATAGCTTCGGCAATGAGGGGGTCGCGACGCCAGTGGCCGAGAGAATCTTTGCCGTGAGATTCGGCAGTAGCACGCATTGTAGCACGCATATAGCTTTGATATTTGTCGGGCATTGCAGAGCCATCCATGCCACTGACCACTGTGGCGGCACCGATTTGCGAGCCCGTGCGCATGTAGATGCGGTCGCAAGCGATGGAGATGAGTGCGCCAGCCGATGCTGCGTTGTTGTCGATATAGGCAACGATAGGTGTCTCGGTGCGAAGTATGGCGGTGCGGATGGAATCGGCATAGACGACTTCGCCTCCATAGGTGTTGAGGTGGAGGATGATGAGGTCGGGGTGGAGGGTGTTAGCCTCTGAGAGTGCCTCTTTGGTGTATATCCAGGTTTTGCTATTAATCTCTTCGTGGATGTCGAATTTGTAGATGGTTTGAGAAATGCACAATGCATAATGCACAATGCACAATATGAGAGTGATTAGTGTTTTTTTCATTGTATTTTTTTTTTTTTAGACAGAAAGACATAAGAACATATTTTTTTCTAGACATAATGGTCTTGCTTTTGCTGCGCAAAATCTCGACACTAAAGACAGATTTTTACTTGCTATGCTCGTTGGTTTTTAGATATAATGACATAAAAACATATTTTTTTACATATACCTTGTTACATCTGCGATGTATCTCGGTATAAGAATGACATATAGAAAAATGTAACTTAAAATATGTCTTTTTTTTGCCAAGATACACCATAGGTGTAGCGAGGCGTATGATAAGAGTAATAAATTTGTTTTTATGTCATTATGTCTAAGATAATATTAATAAAAATTATATTTCGAGGTGATGGAGGAGTTGTTGGATTGTGGTGTATAGGGTTGTGTGGTTGTTGAGGGTGTAGCCTTGTGGGGTGCAGTGGATTTGGGTAGTGCTGTTAGGGTCGGTTTGAATACCGATGCGGATGAGGGCGCGACGGAGCCAAGCGGCTTGGGGTTGTGCATCGGGATGAGTGATGATGGCTACGGTGGTAGGAGTTGTGATGTGGTGTATGTGGCAGTGGCCGTCGATAGGGTCGAACGAGAACGAGTCGGAGCCAAAAGCCGATTGGAAACTGCCAGATAGCATGAGGTCCTCAGGTAGACCGATTTCGACGCCAGCAGGGGTCATAAGCCATATTTTGTCAGCCATTTGAAGAGCGAGGTCGAGTTCGTGGGTAGAGAGTATGAACGACTTGCCAGTAGAGACAGAGAGGCGGCGGAGGAGCAACATGATTTCGATGCGGTTGGGCAAGTCGAGGTGGGCAGTAGGTTCATCGAGGAGCACGAGAGGAGTGTCTTGCGTGAGGGCTTTGGCAATGACGGCGCGTTGTTTTTCGCCATCGGAGATATGATTGATGAGCGCATCGGCTTTGTGCGAAAGGTGGACATCGGTGAGAGCCTTGTCGATGATAGCCTCGTCGGTTTTAGATAGTGCGCCAGCCCAATTGGTATAGGGGAAACGGCCCATAGCAACGAGTTCGCGCACGGTGAGGCGGTCGATGTCGATGTCGTCGGTGAGCACCAACGAAAAGAGGGTAGAGCGTTGGTGAACGTTGAGCGAAGCTATGTCGTTGTCGGCAATGAGCACACGGCCGTTGAGGGCAGGTTGTAGTCCGGCGAGGGTGCGCAGGAGCGTACTTTTGCCCGAGCCATTGGTGCCAGTGAGGCAGATGAGGTCGCGCGGCGAAGCCTCGAGGTTGAGGTTGCGCTGCACGGCTTTATCGCCATAGCCAATTGTGAGGTTTGTTGTTTGTAGTATCATTGTTTGTTATTTTTTCAACAGAAGTACATAACCAATTAACTAGTTTATAAATTATAATCTCTATTTTTAAGTCTATCGGGACAACTACTTTTTATAAGTACAAAAAAATATGTATTTATATTGAAATAAATTTTTGTACTTCTATTAAAAAGAAAATTATGTACTTATGTTAAAATACAAAAAATTAGTTTCGATTTTTGAGGATAATCCAAATGATTATAGGTGCGCCGACGAGGGCACTGACGGCGTTGATAGGCAGTGTATAGCCGTTGGCAGGGAGTTGGCACACGATGTCGCAAAGCAGCAAGAGCGATGCGCCGACAAGCACCGAGCCAGGAATGGTGAGTTGGAGGTAGGACGATTTGAGGAGTCCGCGCACGAGGTGAGGCACAGCCATGCCGATGAAGGCAATAGGGCCGGTGAATGCCGTAGTGGCACCAGCCAAGAGAGCGATGGCAATGATGATTAGTAATCGAGTGCGTGAAGTGTTGACACCAAGACCTTGGGCATAATTCTCACCAAGAAGCAGTGCGTTGAGAGGTTTTTGTATAGCGAATACTATGGCAAGACCCACGACGACGATAGGGAGCATGACCCACATATAGTTCCACGTAACAGCCGATAGCGAACCGAAGGTCCAAACAACGAATAGTTTGAGTGAATCGGGGTCGGAAGAGTTTTGGAGAATAGTGACCAGCGAGCCCGAGAGCTGACCGAACATGATGCCCACGATGAGAAGAGACACAGTTTGGCGCACGCGAAAAGACACCGCAAGCACCATCATAAGTACGAGGATAGCACCAAGAGTGGCAGAGATGACTAGTCCCCACCCACTTTCGATGAAAGTAGCAGGCAAGATAGAGCCTGCCAAGATGAATATAGCCACACCAAGACTTGCGCCTGAACTGACACCTAGCACATAGGGACCAGCCAGAGGGTTGCGAAAGAGCGTTTGCATGATTAGTCCCGCTACAGAGATAGCAGCACCAGTGATGAGAGCCGTGAGGGCTTTAGGTAGACGGAAATTGTATATGATGTTGTGATATACCTCGTTGCCAGAGAATAGTTCGTTGAGAGGTATGCGCACACTACCATATACCACATCGGCGATGAAGAGAGCCGCAGTGATGAATATGAGTAGTATGAATTTTAGGTTTTTCATTGTTTGTGTATATATTCAAACAGAAGTACAAAATTTATTTTATTGGACGATTGTGTTTGGTTGTTTTGGGATTGTTTCGATTGGTTGATTTTGTTTTCTAAGTACAAGTTTTGCTCGTTTATTTTTTAGACATGAAGACAAGAGAATATGATTTTTTTACGTAAATTTTATCACCAAAGGTTCAAAGACAGTATAGTAGTTTTAGTTTAAAATACCCACTGTGAGTGGTGGCTGTTTTCTTCGGTGCAGTATGCTTGCACCTTGCTTGAGGGTGGGTGAGAGAATACACATTGAGAGTGTGTATTTGCAAATGAAATTTATGAAGTGAGGCAGCACCTCGGCAATACAAAATAAATTTTGATTCCTTGTGATTTTTTTTTAATAGAAGTACAAAATTTTCCTTTAATATAAGTAAATAATTTTTTTGTACTTGAAAAAAGATGTTGTCCCGATGAACTTATAAATACAAGTATTAGATTGTAAACCAATAAATATGATATGTACTTATGTTAAGACAATCAAATAAACTCTTTCAGTACGGTGTATAATTTCTGTACGGGTAGGCCCATGACGTTGAAGTAAGAACCCTCGATGTGTTCCACGCCGATGTAGCCAATCCACTCTTGCACGCCATAGGAGCCAGCCTTGTCCATAGGGCGATATTTCTCGACATAGTGTTTGATTTCCTCCTCGGTGAGATGGGCAAAGCGCACTTTGGTGGTAGAGGCAAACGACACACTCTTATGGTTGGTGCGCATACATACGCCAGTGATTACATCGTGGGTTTTGCCAGAGAGCGAGCGCAACATTTCGTGCGCCTCAGCCTCGTCGGCTGGTTTGCCATAGACGCGACCATCAAGCCACACAATAGTGTCGGCAGTGATGAGAAGGTCGTTGTCCTCCAAAGTGTAGGCATCTGCCTTTTGTTCGGCAAGAAATACAGGGATTTCTTCGCCTTGGAGAGTATCGGGATAGGTCTCCTCCAAGCCAGGAATCACTTTGGTAGTGAACTCGATATCCAAGCCAGCAAGTAGCTCCTTGCGACGAGGAGATTGTGAACCTAAAATTATATTGAATTGAGAATTGAGAATTGAGAATTGAGAATTCATATTTAAGCGTTTTTTGTTTTAACAGAAGTACATACTTTATTTTTGGCGGACGCTCGAGCCGAGCGTCTCTACAATAAATTATGATTTAGGGCTTGTACTTGAAAAAGAGATTGTCCAGATAAAGTTAAAAATAGAGATTATAATTTGTAAGCCTACAAATATGAGATATGTACTTATGTTAAAAAAAATAAAGTACTTATGTTGAAAAAAGAATTATTGCATTATCTGGAATATTCCGAACATAGGGATGTGGTAGGTGGCGGCAAGTAGATAATGATAGATGAGCGCATAGAGGGTGCCGATGAGCATGACGAACTTGCAGAGCGACGATGCGTTGGCATAGGCAGTGCAAGATTTCGACCACAAAATAGCAATCAAACAGATGCTTGGCGCAGCGATGCCGAAAAGGAAATAGCGCGACGAGAGAGTGCCCTCGAATGGGATGAGCGCATAGACAAAATATGCTAAAATGGCGTTAGTGAGGATGATAAGCGCAGTGAGTATGATGCGAGTTATGGTTTCGCCCCACACGACAGCCATAGTGTGACACTCATATTCGCGGTCGCCAGGTTCGTCCTGTAGGTCCTTGATAGCCTCTCTGATGAATGTGAATAGGAAAGAGAAGAGCGCAAACGCACATACCCAACCATAGAGAGTGCGGAGGATAGGAGTTTGATTGAGTAGTTCGCCATATTTGTTGCTCAACGAAGAGGCTTCGACAAACATAGGCACAAGAGGTACCAATCCAGCCGATAGAGCCACGATGAGGTTGCCCACGATGAGTTGGCGTTTGTAGGACGACGAATAGAACCACAACATACCAGGTACGATGATGTAGATCATGCCGAGAGTAATGCTGCGAAGGTATATTGCTGATGCCAAACCACATGCGATGCCGATGCCGCTCATCACTTGGTAGAGACGCATAGCCTCGGCTTTGCTCATAGTGTTAGTTACGATTACGCGGTCGGGACGATTGATGCGGTCGATTTTCACATCGAAGTAGTCGTTGATGATATAGCCACCAGCACAGATGAGCGCAGTGCCCACGATAGCGCACCATACCACCCACGACGGCGTGGTGGCGGCAACACCAAAGATGGTGAGCGTAGGCACAATCACACACCAGTAGATAAGTATTTGAATTAGTGCTGTGAAAGCAACATTTATTGGTCTGAGGATTTTCATATTTTTTATTTTTAAGTTGTTTTAACAGAAGTACATAATTTATTTATTGGGCAAAAAGGTTTGGTTGTTTTATTTAGTTTTTGTTGGCTGACATTGTTTTTTTAAGTACATACCTTGTGATTTATTTATAATTTAGGGCTTGTACTTGAAAAAGCAGTTGTCCTAATAAAATAGGAAATTTAAACTTAATTTTGTAAACCTAAGGATAGAAAATTTGTACTTATGTTAAGAAAACAAATGCCGAATGGCATAATTATGCATTATGCATTGAAAAATTACCAGGCGTATGCGTCGGTGTTGTGCATCCATTTGCCTTGAGCTTTGAGCACTTGTTCGATGACATCTCTGCCACAGCCTTCGCCACCACGGCGGTCGGACACATAGTGGGCAACAGCTTTGATTTCGGGTGCTGCATCGGCAGGGCAACATGCTACACCGCAACGCGTCATCACTTCATAGTCGGGTATGTCGTCGCCCATATAGATTACCTCTTCGGCTTTTAAGTTGTGCTTTGCGAGAAACTCCTCCCATTGCACGATTTTGTTCGACGCACCGAGGTAGATGTCGGAGCAACCGAGGCCCTCGAAGCGTAGGCGCACAGCCTCTACGCGTCCGCCAGTGATGATAGCGATAGGGTAGCCCAATTTCGACGCATGCTGAATGGCATAGCCATCCTTGATGTTGATCATGCGCATCGGTAGTCCATCAGGACCGAGGGGCATACATCCAGCCGACAACACACCATCCACGTCAAATGCAAACGCCTTTATGTTGTTTAATGCTTGTTTGAAATTCACTTTTATATAATTTGATGGTTATTAACGTTTTAATATAAGTACATATTTTATTTGTTAGGACAATTAAGTTAGTTTGCACTTGAATTGTTTCGGTTGGCTAACTTTGTTTCTTTAAAGTACATGCCTTGTAATTTTATGATTTAAGGTATGTACTTGAAAAAGAATTAGTCCTAATGAGTTTATAAAAATAGTCTTTACTTTTGTAAACGAAGAACTAAAATTATGTACTTGTGTTGAAAATTATATCTTTTTGATTTGTTCGGAGAGGAGCGTGTATATCTCTTGCCATTCGGGGTCTTTGTGGAGGAGCGAGATGTGTTGGTCGAGGATTCGGTTGTCGCCACGGCGCGCAGGGCCTGTGAGTGCAGCCTTCGGACCAATCTTCTTCACTTTGTTAACCGACTCTGTAATCAATCCGTGCAATACCTCGAAAGGAATGTTTTTGTGACCTAACATCTTTTCTGCATAGATATACATGAGATTTGAGAAATTACATGCGAATACACTTGCTAAGTGCAATTCTTTGCGGTTTTCGGACGATAGTCGATATATTTTTTGCGACATACAGCGTGCAATATCATTTATCAAAGTTTCATTTTCAGGAGTATTGCCTTCGATGAAGAAAGGTACTTTGCGTAGGTCGACACGCTTTTCCTTAGTGAAAGTTTGAAGAGGGTAGAGGCATCCGTAATTGTCGCGCACCTGTTTGAATATCGAAATAGGCATACTGCCTGCAGTGTGAATGTGCAGACCTTTGCGAATTTTGATATGGTTCATTACCCATTGTAACGAGTCGTCGGTGAGGGCATAGATGTAGATATGCGACGTAGGTTCCACCTCTTCGTATGTGTTTACGGCTTGTGCGCCAACTTGACGCGCCAATGCCTCGGCCGACTCGAGTGTGCGACTATACACTTGCACGATGTGGTGGCCTGCATCCTTCAACGCAGGAGCCAAGTGCCAAGCCACATTGCCCGCACCGATAAAGGTGATATTAAAATGTATTCCTATGGAGTTTATCATAGCTGAGTTTCTCTTCGTCGTAAGGTTTGCGTTCCTCGTTTTTGTAGCCAAGAGTCACGATGTTCAACACTTCAAGATTGTCGGGAATATTGAGAAGTGAGCGGATATATTCTCCAGCAGTTTCAGTCTCGGTGTGCATGCGGTTATATACTTGTACCCAGCACGAGCCGAGGTCCAAATCCTGTGCCGCTAATTGTATGATAAGCGCAGCAATCGAAGCATCTTCGAACCACACGTCGCTCTTCTCAGGGCTAGCGCACACCACGATAGCCATAGGCGCATCGGCAACGAATTTGCTGCCCAACTCGCGACAAGTTGACATTTTTTGCAACAATTCGCGATTGTCAACCACGATAAATTCCCAACCATTGGTGCGTTTTGAGGCTGGCGACATGAGCGCAGAGCGAAGTATAGAATCAATTTTTTCTTGTTCGACCGGACGGTCTTCATATTTACGAATCGAACGACGATTCTTCACAAGGTCATAGAATGAAGTCATATTTAGTTAGGAGTTAGGAGTTAGGAGTTAGGAGTTAACTCGCTTTACTCATTGTAAACTATTATTTTTGCAAAGGTACGAAAAAAAGTTGAGAGTTGAGAGTTGAGAGTTGAGTTTTTTTTAGTATCTTTGCGGTGTGAAAATAGAAATAATTGAAAATATAGCAGATTTTCCGCAGTTTGAGGCACAAAATGTTTTTCAAACTGAGGAGTGGATGCGTCTTTTTGAGGAGGAAGATGACACGAAGGTTGTATTATTTGCCGTGTATGACGATTGTAGATTGACGATGCTTCAGCCAGTTGTTATTAGCCGTTACTATCGCCATTTGCCAGGCAAATTTGTTTCCTACGCAGTAGCGTGGCGCGAACCTTGGTGCAATGACGAAATCACTGACAATGAGGCGAAAGAGGCATTTGAGTTGATGAATGAGGCAATTGAGAAGTATTGCAGAAAGAGGGCATTGTATGTGGAATATCGTCATTTTGGTCAAAGTACAATTTACAATGCACCATGCGCAATGAAATATAAACCATTGGCATGGTGGAATATTTATCATGATATTGAGGCGAAAGAAGATGTTGTTGCGAAGATGAAACGAGATAAAAGACGGCAGTTGAAGCAGTCGTTTGAGGCTGGGGTTGAGGTGGTATTGGAGCCTACGCGTGAGCAGATTGTGGAATGGTATGAGTTGTTGAAGCGTTTGTATAGGCGCATACATCGTCCATTGCCGTCGGTGGATGTGTTTTTGCGATTGAATGAGTTGGGAATAGGTAGAGTATTTGTCGTAATATACAAAGGTAGAGTGGTGTCGGGGAGTGCAATATTATATCTCCTTCGCAAAGCGGAAAATTTTCAACTTTCAACTTTCAACTTTCAACTTTTTTATGATTGGTATCGAGCTTCGGTAGATGAGAGGATAGAGGGCGTTTTTCCATCGGTAGTATCAACTTGGCAGGCTTTGCAGTTGGTAGCAGACATGGGTGGCGGTAGATTTGACTTTATGGGTGCAGGACCACGAAATAAAGAGTATGGTGTACGACGATTTAAGTTGGAATTTGGAGGAGAGTTGACTCCAGAATATCGGTATCGTAGATATTTATTATAAAATAAAAAAAAGTCCCGAGAGTTGTATCTTGGGACTTTTTTATTTATGTTTTAGTATGTTATTTCACTGCTTTGAAGCTCATGTCTAGGCTTTTCACTGAGTGAGTGAGTGCACCAACCGAGATTACGTCAACGCCACATTCGGCATATTCGCGGAGAGTGTCGTAGGTGATGCCACCAGATGATTCTACTTCAACGCGGCCACCGATGATTTCTACTGCACGGCGAGTGTCGGCAGGGGTGAAGTTGTCGAGCATGATGCGGTCGATGCCACCTGTAGCGAGAGCTTCGTTCAACTCGTCGAATGAGCGTACTTCTATCTCTATTTTGAGGTTTTTACCTTTTTCTTTGAGGTACTCTTGAGCACGACGGATAGCGTTGGCGATGCCACCTGCGAAGTCAACGTGGTTATCTTTCAACAAAATCATGTCGAAAAGACCGATGCGGTGGTTGCAACCTCCACCGATGCGCACAGCCTCTTTTTCGAGCATACGGAGACCTGGTGTAGTTTTGCGAGTGTCGAGCACGCGACATTTGGTGCCTTCGACCAATTTCACATATTCAGCAGTGCGAGTAGCCACGCCACTCATGCGTTGCATGATGTTGAGCATTAGACGCTCGGTTTGTAATAATGATTGTGTGCGACCTTCTACCACGAAAGCTATATCGCCTGGTTTCACATGGTCGCCATCATGAAGATATTGTGTCATTTTGAGTTCAGGGTCGAATGCTGCAAATACACGTTTTGCTACTTCGATACCTGCCACGATACCTTCTTCTTTGATAATCAATTGTTGTTTGCCCATTGCATCAGCAGGAATTGATGAAAGGGTAGTGTGGTCGCCATCACCGATATCTTCGGCAAACCAAAGTTTGATGAGTTCGTCAAGATTGTCAAGCATACTATTTTTAGTTATTAGTGTTTAGTTATTAGTTGTTAACGATTAATTGTCTGACTAAGGTGGACAAAATCTTTGCAAAGTTACAAAAAAAAGTAATATAATGATTGTTTTTGATGAAAAATGTTTATCTTTGCAAAAAATTGCGTTAAAAATAAAAATCATGTTCTCATGTCTTCATGTCTAAAAAATCCTAATTCCTTACTCAGATGAAATTAGCAATACTTTGGGTTGGTAAGACTGCAACCGACTATACTAGCAAGGCGATAGACACTTATGTTCAGCGCATTGGGCATTATATGCCAATAGAAATTATCGAAGTACCCGATGTGAAAAATGCTAAAAATATGGATACAGCGCAACTTCGTCAAAAAGAAGGAGAGTTGATAATCAAACAATTGCGCTCGGATGATTATGTTGTTTTTTTAGATGATAAGGGAAAACAGATGTCTAGCACGGAATTTGCAAACTGGATAGATAAAACTAATCTCAATTCATCGGTGAAACGCTTGGTATTCGTCATTGGTGGAGCCTACGGATTTTCGATAGATGCTTATCGTCAGGCTAAATCGTTCCTCTCGATATCGAAGATGACCTTTTCGCATCAGATGATACGCACAATGTTAGTTGAGCAAATCTATCGTGCGATGACCATTCTCCGAGGGGAACCGTATCATCACGAAGAAACACTATTTTACGACAAATGAAAAACTTCTTTAAGGTAGCAATCATTCAACGCAAAAAGCCGACGCTGTTTTCTCGGATTCAGACGGCTTTATTGTTGTTTATGGCGGGTACAATGTTAGTATTGTTCGTCATATTTTCAGTTTTTATTGTGACTAATTATGACTCCAACTTTTTTTTATCCAGTCAAGATCGTGTATTTAGTGGCAATTTAGTGTTGTTTTTTGCCATTTTATTGGTGATTTTTTTGATGGTAATGTTTTTAGGATCACTATTAAGTTACATCATATCCAAGCGACTCTCAGCTCCACTATCTATAATAGAGGAACATATGAGTCAGATTGAAGTTGGTGGTGAAAATGAAAAGATAAAATACCCTTATATTGAAGGTGATGCATTGTCGCAGTTAGTAAGTCAATATAATGCAATGATAGACAAATTAGCTATCTCTGTTGAAGAACTAGCTCAAGCTGAGCGCGAAGAAACATGGAGGCAAATGGCACGACAAATGGCTCATGAGATAAAGAATCCATTGACACCGATGCAATTACTCACACAGCGTTTGTTGATGCAGAGTAGTGATGATTTTGGTGAATACAAAGAGTCGGTGCGTTCGTTAGCTAAGGCATTGTTGCAAGGAATCGAAAGCATTACAACCACAACCGATGCTTTGTCTAACTTTGCAAAAACACCAATATCTCCGCTGAAACCAATTGACATCGTCGAATGTGTGAGATATACAGTCGATTTATTCCGTAATAATGAAGAACATATAAATATCGACTTTGTATCTACACTCGATCAAGCAATGGTTTTAGTCGATAAAGAGATGATAGGGCATGTATTCAACAACCTCTTGAAAAATGCCATACAAGCAATACCTGAAAATATGGAAGGAAATATATCAGTTAATATAAATCATGATACAACCGATGTGGTCGTGAGTGTGACTGATAATGGGATAGGTATTCCAGAAGCTAACAAAGATAAACTATTTACAGTTAATTTTACTACTAAGACCAAAGGTATGGGTTTGGGATTGGTAATAGTGAAAAACGTTGTAGATCAAGCAAAAGGAAAGATAGAATTCCATTCGGAAGAAGGTAAAGGTACCATTTTTTTAGTTCATTTTCCTTTGATAAAAAAATAGTATCTTTAATTTATGATAAAAGTTTGTAAGTATCAGAAAAATGTTGTACCTTTGCAAACGATTATGGAGGAGACTAACCTCTAACCCATAACCTCTAACCTAAAAAAATAACTATTAACACATTTAATAATAATTAAACTACTATGAAAGTTCTTGTAGCAACAGAAAAACCATTTGCTAAAGCAGCTGTAGATGGTATCAAATCAATTGTAGAAGCTGCTGGTGGAGAAGTAGTTCTTCTCGAAAAATACACAGAAGTAGAACAATTCTATGCAGCAGTTGCTGATGTAGATGCTCTT
>JAZLDO010000097.1:0-15619 GCA_045614825.1 Candidatus Aphodosoma sp.
ACACACCTTTTGCCACCACGTTTCTATGCAATTTTGTCACTCTTGTTGTATCCAACGGCACAAACACATCTGGGAATATCCCTCCGCCGCCATACACGGTGCGACCCTCTACTAATGTCTTATATTTCAACGAGTCTGGGAATATAATACTATCCGGATTCACCATTTCTCCATGTTCATATCTACGCTCAAGGTCTTTGTAGTACTTCTCTTTCCCCTCTGCGTATGGTTTCTGTATGTTTCGTCCCGATGGTGTATAGTATCTCGATGTCGTCAATCGTATTTCCGACCCATCTTTCATTCTCAATGGTCTTTGCACCAATCCTTTACCGAACGATCTACGCCCAACAATCGTCGCTCTATCCCAATCTTGCAATGCCCCCGACACTATCTCGCTCGCCGATGCAGAATGTTCGTCTATCAACACATACAATGACATGTTTATCAATTTCTTACCTCCATACGACATTGCCGAATATCTATCCTGATGCACACCCTCGGTATATACTATCAATCTATCTTTTGGCAAAAATAGGTTAACCAATTCTATTGCCGCCGACATCACACCACCGCCATTCGACTGCAAGTCCAACACCAAGCTCTTCAACTCTCCATCTCTCTCCAACTCCTCCAATGCTTGCGCTATCTCGTCTGTTGTCGTCACCGAAAAACTATTCAATTTCACATACCCCACTCCTTCTGCCACATAAAATGCCGCATCCACCGAATGAAGTGGAATTTTATCGCGCACTATCGTGAACACTATTGGCTTTTTCTCTCCCCTACGCACAACCGTAACATCCACCTTCGACCCCTTCGGCCCGCGTATCAGTTTCGGTATTTCCGATTGTTTCATACCCACACCGGCAATACATGTCTCACCCACATGCGTCAATCTATCGCCTGGCAACATCCCCACTTTCTCTGCCGGACAACCCGCAATTGTCTGAGTCACCACAACCGTATCTTTTATAAATTGATACGATATTCCAATCCCCTCAAAGTTTCCCTGAATCCCCTGATTCATCTCTGCCACATCCTCTGCTGCAATATACGACGAATGTGGGTCCAACTCTTGCAAAACTTCCACTATTGCCTTCTCTGCCAACTCACCTACATCCACCGTATCAACATACAAATTATCAAGATAAAACAAAAATTGCGACAACTTCATCCCCGCCTGCTCCAATTCTGTTCTATCTGCATATCCTCGCACTCCCACTAACAAAGTGAAAACCAACAATATATATTTTAATCTATTCATAACAATCCTATTTTATCATTTAAATTTCAAAGATACAAAAAAAAAGTTGAAAGTTGGATTTTTTTTAACTAAAAAACTCTTCAAAACAATAAATACCAAAAAATCTACTACTTTCTTGCATGCTTACAAGTTTTTTTATACCTTTGCTAAAACAATATATACAGTCAAACATAACAAATTATAATCGTAAACAACTAAAACTTTGCAATTTTATGATTTATTTCAATAGCGACTATATGGCAGGGGCTCACCCCGAAGTGATGCGCCGATTAGTGGAAACCAACCTCGAGCACACTGTTGGCTATGGCTGCGACCAATATACTCTTCAAGCCAAAGATGCCATACGCTCGGCTTGTGCTGCACCCAATACGCTAGTGCAATTTATGGAAGGTGGCACCCAAACCAATGCCACTGTTATCGATGCTCTCCTCCGTCGCCACGAAGGGGTATTAGCTGCCGAGTGCGCGCATATCAATGTCCACGAAAGTGGTGCCATCGAGCATAGTGGCCACAAGGTTCTCACTTTGCCCGACTCCAATGGCAAGCTCTCCGCCGACCAAGTCGATAACTATATCACCAATTTCTATCGCGACGAGACCTACGAGCACATGGTTGCTCCTGGCATGCTCTATATCACCATGCCCACCGAGTATGGCACTCTCTATTCTCTCGCCGAGCTCGAGCAACTCTCTGCCATGTGCCACAAACACAACATCCCTCTCTACATGGACGGCGCGCGCCTAGGCTATGCCCTAGCATCTAATGCCTGCGATGTCACTCTGTCCGACATTGCTCGCCTATGCGATGTTTTCTATATCGGTGGCACCAAATGTGGCTTGCTCTTTGGCGAAGCTATTGTCGCTGCCAATCCTACCACTCTGCCTCACTTTTTCCCTTTGGTGAAACAGCATGGCGCATTGTGTGCCAAAGGCCGAATTTTAGCTCTGCAATTCCTCACTCTCTTCACCGACAATCTCTACGAGCGCATCTGCTCGCATGCCGTCATATTGGCTCAACGCATCCGCACTGCTTTTGTCAACAAGGGCTATCGTGTTGCTATCGATTCGCCTACTAATCAACAGTTTTTCATCTTGCCCAACGACACGATCGACCGCTTGCGTTCAAATGACGTCTCTTTTAAGGACTGGGGCGTACGTGGCGCAACCGAAACCACCGTCCGTTTCGTCACCTCTTGGGCCACACCCGAAGAGGATATCAACAAACTAATAGAGATTCTCTAAAAATACACATCCCGAAAAAACACTACCAAACATCTATACCCCCTTGCAAATTCACAAAAAAAACACTATATTTGCAAGTTGTTTCTAACGCTCAACACATTGCATCTCTAATGAACCTAAAAGTTATAGTCGTCACTGGTCCCGAAAGCACCGGAAAATCTACTCTCTGCCAACAACTTGCCGAGCATTTCCATAGCGAATACATCGCCGAATATGCTCGCGACTATGTGGCTGAGCGCGACTATAAATACACCTACGACGATGTGGAACATATTGCTCGCCACCAGCACGAGCACTTAAAACAAAGGATTGAACAAATCAAAAACACGCCTTCCTCTACCGACGAACCCTACCTACTTTTTGTCGACACTCACCTAATTATCACTAAGGTTTGGTTCGAAAAAGTCTATGGTCGCGAACCTGAATGGATTGCAGAGGCTATTGCTCAATCTCCAGTAGATCTCTACCTCCTTTGCCAACCCGACACTCCTTGGGAATACGACCCCGTGCGAGAAAACCCCGATATCCGCCCCGAACTATACGACCGATACAAGCAACTCATCGAGCAACACCATTTCCCCTACGCCGAAATCTTAGGTCTCGGCAAAGACCGCTTACAATGCGCCTTAAGTAAATTAAATTTTTAATTAAAAGACATAAAAACATAATAACATAAAATTTATATCTATACTTTCTGTTCTTTTGTTATTATGTCTTCTTAAAAAAACTATCTCGCTACTAACTACTCGCTACTATAAATATGAAAGAATTTGAATTAGTTGCCAAAACCTACTACGGTTTAGAAGAAATTTTGGCTAAAGAACTCACCGAATTAGGTGCCAACAACGTAACTATCGGCCGTCGCGCAGTATCATTCACTGGCGACAAGGCATTGATGTACAAAACCAACCTACATCTCCGCACTGCAATCCGCATACTCAAACCTATCCTAAAATTCAAAGCCTCTGATGCCGATGCGGTTTACGACAAAGTGAAAGCTTTCGATTGGAGCAAACTTATGACTGTCAAAACTACTTTTGCCATCGACGCAACTGTCAATTCCGAAAGTTTCCGCCACTCTAAATTCGTGGCTTATCGTGTGAAAGATGCTATTGTCGATCAATTTATGGAACGCGAAAATCGCCGTCCTAATGTCCGCATCAACAATCCCGACCTCTTTATCAATGTGCATATTTCTCACGACGAATGTACCATCTCGCTCGACTCTTCTGGCGAAAGTCTCCACAAGCGTGGCTATCGTGGTTCTCAAAACGAAGCCCCTATCTCTGAGGCTCTTGCTGCTGGCATGCTCCTCATGGCTGGCTGGAATGGCGAAACCGACTTCGTCGACCCTATGTGTGGTTCGGGCACATTCCTCATCGAGGCTGCCCTCATCGCCCTCAACATTCCACCTTGCATCTATCGCAAATCTTTTGCTTTCGAAAAATGGGGCGACTTCGATGCCGACCTCTTCGACGATATCTACAACGACGACACTTGCGAACGCGAATTTACTCACAAAATCTATGGCTACGACATCAACAAACGCACTGTCGAAATTGCAAACGAAAACATCAAAGCCGCTGGTCTCTCTAAATATATCGAAATCAAACAACGCCCTATCGCCGAGTTCGAACCTATGCCTCAAAAAGCTCTTATGGTTACCAACCCTCCTTACGGCGAGCGTATCTTGTCCGACGACCTTTTCAATCTCTACCGCCAAATCGGCACTGCCCTCAAACATGGTTTCGTTGGCAACGAAGCATGGGTCATCTCTTCTCACACCGATTGCCTCGCTGCTATCGGCATGAAACCTTCAAAGAAAGTCGAACTCCGCAACGGTGCCCTCGACTGCGAATACTGGAAATACGAAATCTTCGCTGGCAAACGCAACGACTTCGTCCGCAAGAAAAAAGAGAAAAAATAAACATTCCTCAAAAAAACACAAACAAACTATTTCACAACAAAGAGGCTGTGTCAAAATAAAAATTTTGGCTCAGCCTCTTTTAGATGTGTTAGAATGCCTAAAGTGCAAGGCGTTGAAATTTAAGCCGAAAGGAGTGTACTAAAGTACATGACTGAGGCTTAATATTGAAGTCCGTCTTTAAACGAAAGCAGAGTCAAGTTCACTATGACTATGCTGAGTGTTGACGGACTCGATAAAATCAAAACAACGCAGCAATTTGGGCGTTATGACACATCGTCTTTTATTTTACATTTCAAGTCTTCTACTAGCCATAAATGCACAAATACGCAAAAAAAGCTAATAACACTAATAATCTTTTCACTAAATTTCTTGCATATTTACTTTATTTGCAGTAACTTTGCACTCGACAAAAATGCGTATATACGCAAAAAAGACTAATATATGACAATAAAACGCCCCATCTATCTACAACAACTAATTGATCGTCAGCATAATGGAATGATAAAAATCATTACTGGCATGCGACGCAGTGGTAAATCATATTTGCTTTTTTCTCTATTTTCAGATTACCTTCAAAAGCAAGGAATTGATACAGACCACATTATAACCATCGATTTAGAAAACATCCACAATGACCAATTGCGCGATCCTCTTACTATATTAGAATTTATCAAACAACGAATTACCGACAACAAAGAATATTACGTCATAATTGATGAAGTGCAAAACCTCAATCGATTTGAGGACGTACTTAATACACTTCTTAAAAATCCACAAGTTGATGTATATGTCACAGGTAGCAACGCCCGTTTTTTGTCAAAAGATGTAATTACCACGTTCCGCGGTCGTGGTGACGAAATTAGAGTACACCCACTATCTTTTACCGAATTTCTGTCAGTGCAATCTCCAGTTTCTTTTGCAGAACAACACCTCAATGAGTATATGCAATTCGGTGGACTACCTCAACTAACATCAATGTCTAATGAGCAACAAAAAAAACAATATTTACAACAACTTTTCACTAATACTTATATCATTGACATCAAAGAACGCTACGATATACGAAACGATGATGATTTAGAAGAATTAATAAACGTAATTGCCAGCTCAATTGGTGGACTAACCAATCCAACCAAAATAGCAAACACATTCTCTTCGACTAAGCAAAGCAACATATCTAAAGATACAATCAAACACTACTTAGACCACATGCAAAATGCTTTTTTAATAGAAAAAGCTATTCGCTACGACATTAAAGGACGTAAATATATTGACACCCCAACAAAATATTATTTCGAAGACTTAGGACTACGCAATGCTAGATTAAATTTTCGTCAAATAGAACCTACCCACTTAATGGAAAACCTAATTTATAACGAACTTCGCATTCGTGGCTACTCTGTTGATGTAGGACAAGTGACAATAAACTCCCGCAATGAAAAAGGCATAAGCGAACGCAAAAATCTAGAAGTCGATTTTGTTTGCAACAAAGGTTACGACCGAATATACATACAATCCGCTTACGCTATGCCAACGTTAGAAAAACAAGAACAAGAACTCAACTCCCTCAAACGCATAAAAGACAATTTTCAAAAAATTATCATTGTCGGTGGTATGCAACCTACCTACCGCAACGACGATGGAATATTAATTCTCAATCTATACGATTTCCTATTAAACAAAGTAACTATATGAAAACAAACAAATTTACCTTAGGGATTATTATTTGTTTTATTCTAATCCCATACACACTAATTGCCCAAGAATCTTGGCTCAATGGCTACAAAAAAGTCCTCGTCATCGGTGCTCACCCCGACGACCCCGAAACCATGTGCGGTGGCACAATCCTCAAACTCAAAGCCATGGGCGTCGAGGTTGTTTCTGTATATCTCACCTCTGGCGAAGCTGGCATCAAAGGCAAAACCCACGAAGAATCTCGTACTATCCGCCAAGCCGAAGCGCGCCGTGCCTGCGAGGTGATGGGTGTGCGAGCTGAGTTCCTAACTCAAATCGACGGCAATGCCGAAGTCAACAAAGAGCGCTATGCCGAAATGCTTGCCCTCATCGAAGCCGAGAAGCCCGATATGGTAATCACCCATTGGCCTATCGACTCCCACCGCGACCACCGCGTCTGCGCAGTGCTTGTCTATGACGCATGGCGACAATCAGGCTATAGTTTCGACCTCTACTATGGCGAAGTGATGACAGGCCTACAAACCCAAAACTTCACCCCTACCCTCTGGGTCGACATCACCGACTACAAGGCACAAAAACAAAAAGCCTACCTATGTCACGAAAGTCAAGGCATGGCCGACATCATCCCCTACCACGACACAATGGAACGCATGCGCGGCATGGAGCACCAAACCCACCATGCCGAAGCCTTCATCAAACAAAACTGGGGCAAATAACCCTATCCCATAAAATAAAACCGACGACTAACTCATCGAAGTTAATCGTCGGTTATTTTATAAAATCCCCTATTTTATCCACTTTCATTAAGTATAATGGATAAAAAAAGCATTTTTTATCCATTATACTTGCATATACAATATCACTCCTTCGGAGTTTCTGAGTATATATTCCACAATCTCAACCATATCAATTCAGAGCACAGTGCGTCCCAATTCAAACAACACAAAACAAAACAGCGATTAACCCACCCACGAGTTAATCGCTGTTTTGCATTTTCGTTCGCCCCACTATATAAATACTCACCTCATAAAGGAAATATAGCGGCACCGTAACTAACAAAAGTGTGAATATATCTGCTGTCGGAGTAATAATTGCCGCAAGAATACAAAGCACGATAAAAGCATGCTTACGATAGCTGCTCAACAATTGCCTATCCACCAACCCAAGTTTGGCAAGAAAATATGCCACAATCGGTATTTCAAACAATATACCCATCATCAACGAGAGCATCAACAATGTGGAAATATACGATTTCAAGGCTATCTGATTGACCACTATCTCCTGCACTTGATAGGTACTCAAAAATCTAAATGCCAACGGAAATATCAGAAAATAATTCAACAATACCCCGATTGCAAACAACACTACCCCACACAAGATAAGCATTACCGAATAACGCTTCTCTTGCTGATACAATGCTGGCGCAATAAACCCATAAAGCTGAATTATCAGATAAGGAAATGCCACAATAACCCCTACAACCAAAGCCACTTTAATATGCACCATAAATTGCGAAGCCAACTCCGTATTTATAAAAAGCACTTCAAAATCGGCAGGGCACAACGACGCAATCCCCAATCTATCTGCCAACCAACACAATCCACGATACAAGGCAAAATCAGACTTCGACGGAGCAAACATCACATTAAACAACACATTCTTAAAACAAAATCCCGCCACCGCACAAACTGCCCACACCGCCAAGCAACGCAAAACAACCTTTCGAAGCACTTCCACATGCTCCCAAAAGGTCATCTGCACTTCGTTATTCTCCTCTTTCATTGTCTTGCTTTTCGTTTTTTATCTCATCTTCCATTTCGTTCATACCTTGTTTGAACGACTTCACACCCTTGCCCAAACCACGCATTAATTCAGGAATTTTCTTACCTCCAAAAAGCAATAAAACTATGAGCACGATAAATATAATCTCTGGTGCTCCAATCATTAATAGTGTCATAATCAACAAATAATACTTTTAAAATAAAACAATAATAACCAAATTCCAATTATACCAATAATTACTAATATAGTAGCAACCGCTGCTATTTTATTCCACATTCCATCTTGTTTTACAAACCAAAGAAATAATCTAAAAGCTAATAAAACAGAAATAATTGAAATAAATAACAATATAACAACTCCTATATTCATTCTGGAATAATCAAAAATATTTCACATGTCTCAAAATTAATTTCCCAATTTCCACCTTCGCACGACTCCCAGTTATACTTCTGAGCCATACCGTCCCACCATTGTTGGAATTTAGTACCTGTCTCACCCATGTCTTTCACGAGCTTTTCATATAACTCAGCATTATCCACTGACAAAATTTTTGCCAATTCAGTCAAGCCATTACGGCGTTCAAACAACGATTGAATTTCGTTTTTTTCTTCTACGGTTACTTTTCCTACTAATTTTTTCATATTACCATTCCTCCTTTACATCAAATGGGTCTAAATAATTTATTTCTTTTATTTCATTCTCAAATCTATAACCTACCTCTTGCATTTTCATTTGCAAATCGCGCGATGCATTACGCTCAAGATGCGAAATCACACACTGCTGATGCGACGGAGTATTGTTGTCCCAAGTCAGTTTTTGATTCAACCAAATACAACGATTGCAATGATATGCATCGCAAATACGACACAATGGTGCATGGTCAAGTTGCAACAATTGCTTATTCGGTATATCAATGCCACTGTCCAAATCGCCCACACTACGCGACGCGTCTTTAGTCTTATAATTCATGCGATTGCTTACACCCATCTGCTCATCGTAGTAGAATGCCGGACAAAGATAAAATTTGCCATTCGGTGCAATCGTGATATTCTCCACACCAGCCTCACAATTATGCATCTCTGTGAGTTGCAATCTATCGGTGATGATATTCAATTGTGGCTGTTTCGCTGATTTATAGATATTCACCAACACCGAATTCAATGTTGTCAAGGCTTTCTTGTAATCTTCCACCATAGCATCATCAAACGTCTCTATATCGGTCAAACAAACATTCAATCGCTCCACTTGTGGCAATAGCGCCGCAATATCATATTGGCGAACAATGAATTCCGCTACCGACAATCGCAATACCACATTTTTCGACTTAATCGCCTGTGGCACTTCGTTTTCTATTACTACATCACGACCTATTTTCACATGGTCGATTGTCTCTATCAATGCGTTATACTCCTCTGGCAATTCATAGTCGGGATAAACAAACTGTATCATCAAATTTTGTTTCATTCCGAAAAGTATTGCCTTGCGCAATGTTTCGAGTGGCATCAACTCTCTTTCTGTCAATGGATTATTAGCATGACAATAAGCCACGCTTGTGTTGTCTAACAAAACAACTAAATATTGCAAATATTTCTTCATGGCTTAGCAGATTATATCGTTCGACTTCTTTTTCAACTCATCAAACTCCTCTTGTTTCCCTTCCAATTCGAGTTTACGATAGAGTTTGTTCCAATAGTAGTTATTGGCTCTGACACGTGCTTTGTGCATCAAGCATATAGCCGTAGCGCGTTCATACACTGTGTGAGTTTTTGCAGCGTCATAATTCTCTCCTTGACACCAAGCGCAACCCTCTGCCACTTCGCAATCCACACACTCTGGTGTCGATTGCGTGCAACGATCGAGTGTAAGGAATGGGCGCAACTTATTATTATCTATACCATCATGAATATTACCAATAATCCAAGCCTCCTTGTCGCGCAACGAATATTGAGCAAATCGTGTGCATGGATAAAAATTACCAGCCGCATCTACTGCTAGCATCTTACCTGCTCCACACCAATTCCCATTTTGCACCTTGCAATCCAAAGGTTTACCCATATTTTCAGCAAAAAAGGAACAGGCATATTCTTTATATAATTCTCTATCAATAATTGCATCAGCCAACTGCATCAACTGCTCTTCGAATAATTTATCATCCCCCTCTGCCCATACATCCTCAAACACACAGTTGATATTCACTTGATGAATACCTAAATCATAAAGATGCAACACCGACTCACAAATATATGGTATATCAGCCGATGATATTGTAACCTTTGTCCCCGCGCCAGGAAATTGTTCCATCCACAAAGGTATATTTCGCACCACATCATCATACGAACCACGCTCTGGCCCATCACCTTTCCAAATTCTATTTAGGTCATGTTTTTTGCGAGTACCATCAATCGTAATACCAATACTCAAATGTTCCCGATTTTTCGCTATAAATCGTTGTACCTTTTCGCTATCGTAATTTATACCATTAGTCGAAAAATTAAACCTATAAGAGTTAAACCAATGATGATTTCTACGATACAAATCCGTCTTTATATAATCACAAATTTTGTCAATAAGGTCAATCTCCAAAAACGGCTCACCTCCAATAAAATCCCAAATCACCGATTCATACGCAAAATTCGGGTCATATTCTCTATCTAACACATAATCTATCGCAGCCTTTGCCACTTCCCACGTCATTCTCTCTTTCTCATTCTTACCCACTAAATAGCAATACTTACATGCCAATTGACAATCTTTTGTAACAATAAAAGTTATGTTCTTAGCTGTACCTGACTGCCAAGAATTTAAATTTCCTTTTATTTGGGTCATAATGAATTATCATTTTCATCTAACAATTTCAACAAATTACCGCCATAATAATAGCCTACTTTTTCTTTTAAGTCCTCTTTTGTAATTTGCTTCCCATTTAGACACATAATCAAAATATGTTTAACTTCCTCTTGCCCCTCTACAACAGCTTTCCACTTATACACATCTGTTGCATTCGGTACAATAATAGGATTTTCGCCAGAATTCAAACCAACTAAAATAATATCCCAATCTAAATTATCAAATTTCATAATATATTTTTTTAAATCATTATTTTATCATTCCAATTTATTAAAACATACCCTCTCCACCCACCCTAATTATTTTATTTAATAATAACTACCACCATAACAAGATCCATAACACTTTCCTTGACAAGAACCATAGCAACCTGTACTACAACCACCTTGACAACTATTTAAACATGAATTCATACATTGATTTTGCCCACAAACCCCAGAACATCCTCCATAACAATTACCAGTACAACCTCCATTATTACATCCAGATGGTGCTGCCTCAGTCTTAATAAAAGGCACACTTGACAAAATAGCTGCGCCAACTACTGGCAACGCTGCTTTTGCTGCTTTTTTGAAGAATTCGCGTCTACTTTGAATTTCTTCTCTTTTGTTTTTTTCATCCATAATGATTAGAATTATTAAATTACCCCTACTCGTTTTAGGATTTTCGGGTTGGTCCTATATTTTATTTAGTTTAAGTTTTTGTTGCGCTAACTTTGTAGAGTTTGCAAATTGGGTGTGTGAAGATGGCTGTTTTCTTCGGTGAAGGTTGCTTGAACCTTGCTTGAGCCAAAGGCATCTACTTTTTTAGGAAGATGTCTATTTTTTTAGTAAAATAACCCAAAAACTGTCTACTATTTTTAGGAAAAGACACAATCCCAAAATAACCCAACTTTGCAAATTAAATTTACGAAGTGAGGCTACACCTCGGTAATCTAAAATAAATTTTGATTACGCTCGGTTTGCACTCACTTTGCAAGTTGCAAAGTTGCAAAGTTACTAACATCCTGATTTTCTTATCATTTAAAAAACCTATTTTTTAACTTTGCATGTATAGAAAAAGTAAATACCGCTAATAATCAAGAGATTACGCCCAACTTTGCAACTTTGCAAGTCCTTATTTATTTACAAAGTCAGCCACTCTACCGAACAAGACACCTCTATAAATCAAGAGATTAGCACTTAAGCAATCCTTCTATAATCATAATAATTCGCCCAATTTTACTAAAAAAAGCGACAAAATCCATCCCCTAAAACCCATCAAAAACCCTCACCACAGGACACAAAAAAAACGTGGAACTCGACTGTTGTCGTTCCACGAATTGAGGCCTTCGCATTGCCCATGAAATCGGAACAACAACGCGAAGCCCACGTCGAATATAAGTTATAATGATGACTACATTATATGCGCCAAAAGTGTGCCAAACCAAAGAAGGCACAATCATGGGTACTTACATCCCATAGGACATCTATCGTTGTTAGGTTCTTGATTTCATTAAAAGTTGCGAAGTTTCAATTCGTCAGAACAAAACGCTGTATAAACGTCTATCTAATATGTCTTGCAAACCCACCCCAAAGAAAGACATACTCCCCGACGTGAGTCCACGATGCAAAGGTATAAAAAAAACTTCATTCTGCAAACAACAGAATGAAGTTTTTTTATTATCAATATTATTTTTTCAGCTCTTCTTCTATCTCTTGAATAGTTGGTAATGTACCTTTGAAATTCTCAGGTATAAGTTTGTTTAGTTCATATTCCGAAATTCCTATTGGCTGATTGAAATTTTCAATTGTATATTTCGCTAAAATTTCATCTTTATCCTTACATATTAAAAGACCGATTGTTGGCTTATCTGTTGCTTTCTTTAGAATATGATTTACGCCACCAACGTATGCGCTTAATTGTCCTATATCCTCAGGGCGAAATGAGCGAGTTTTTACTTCAATCACAACAAAACATTCTAATTTTATGTTATAAAACAACATATCTATATAACGTTCAGTTGTTCCGATTATTATCTTATATTCTCGCCCCATATAAGCAAATCCACTACCTAATTCAAGCAAAAAACGCTCTATATTTTGAATTAAAGCATCTTTTAATTCTTTTTCACGATATGGTTCTGAAATGGTCAAAAAATCAAAGCAATAAGGATCTCGTGTAACTTGTTGCGCTAAATCACTATCAACTGGTGGCAATGTATCACAAAAATTAGTAATAGCTCTACCCTCTCGCTCTATTAAATTTGAATCAATTAACTGCTCTAATACATTGCGAGACAAATTTAATTCTATGGTTTTATTGACATAAAACATAGCATCTGTAATGTTTTTACATTTATCGATAATTCTTTTATGATGTCCCCAAGGTATATTAAAAATCGACTGTTTAATAGATAAAACATTCAATTGTTCCCCAAGTTGGGGGATAATTGTATCTAATTGAGAATAAAGCAAATAAAATTTTTTGATATAATAGAGATTTGTTCGAGAAAAACAATGAGCATCAGGCAATAAATGTTGTAAATCTTTGCTAAGTAAGTCTATTATTTTATCCCCCCATTTAGCACTCTTATATTTCACCTCAATATCTTCTCCTATTGACCAATAAAAATATAACATTTCTGAATTAACTTTTGTTGCAGCCTTAATTTGACTATTTTTAAATCGGCAACAAATATCATTGATCCATTGTTTATATTCTTTATCAATTTCTATTATATTCATAAATTTATGTCTTTAATTTGTTGAACACTCCACAAAGATATAAAAAAAACTTCATTCTGCAAACAACAGAATGAAGTTTTTTATAAATAATTTTCAACCTATAAAACTACTTTTAATTTCTCTATAACTTCGAACAAGCCACAAACTGTAACATTATTTTTCATATCATACTCACCTTCAATAGGTGCAACTATATAAGTATAATCTGGTTTTATATCATCAATAGCATTCCAAAAACCTTTTGTTACTTGAGGCGCAGTTGATGATTTACATTCTATCGCTATAGTTTTATCTCCATATTGTAATACCAAATCCATTTCATCACCAGCAGAACTACGATAAAACGAAAAATCAACATTTCTAAATGATGAACATATATTTTCAACGACAAGCCCCTCCCACGAAGAACCAAATACTGGATTGCTTAACAATGAATTAAAATCAGTTATACGCAACAACTGATGCAAAACACCAGAATCACGGACATATATTTTAGGCGATTTTACCAAACGCTTTTTGGTATTAGAAAAATATGGGCGCAATGTCCTCAATATATATGTTTGCTCTAATATGTCTATATGACTTTTAATTGTTGGATGAGTGACACCTAAAGCTTCTCCTAGTTTTGATGCATTCAAAATTTGTCCTTGATTATGTGCACACATTATCAACAAACGCAACATCTGCATTGCTGTTATTTGAAATCCAAACTGTGGTATATCTCGCTCTACATAAGTCCGAATAAAGTTTTCGCGCCATAAAGCACTCACTTCATCTGATGAAGCTTTATAACTATCTGGGTATCCACCACGCAACCAAAATTTTGATAACGAATAATTTTCTAGATCATGTATTTCATCAATAACAAATGGCGTAAGATCTATTAAACCTATTCGCCCTGCTAAGGATTCAGAAGTATGCTGGATAATATTACGCGAAGCCGATCCCAACAATATAAATCTTCCATTACGCCTATCCCTATCTATTTCTGAACGTAAATAAGAAAATAACTCTGGCTGTAATTGTATTTCATCAAAACAGATAACTTTATCTTTGTTATTTTGAAAAAACAACGTTGGCTCATTTAATTTAACTAAATCATCACGATTTTGCAAGTCGAGATACATAAAATCTGTCATCTGTTCTGACATCATTTTTACTAAAGTTGACTTTCCACATTGCCGAGAACCCAAAATAGCCACAGCTGGGAATATTGTAAGATTCTGTCTTACAAAAGATTCTATTTTTCTAGATACTAATTCTTGCATATTGTAAATTCAATTTTCAATTTGCAAAGATACAATAAATTATTTTATCTACAAAATATACCTATAAAAAAATAGAGACACATACAATTCTGTGTCTCTATTCTATCATTATCCAACCAAAAATTAGATATGTGCCATTTGCAACCAACGAACGTAGCAGAAGTTCATGCGGTGTGGGAGGTCAGAGTTTTTAGGGAACATACGGAATCCATAACGGAACTCACCACTTTGAGTCAATTTGTGAACAAGCTCGAATGTGAGTTTTGAACCCTCAGCTTTAACCATGTCAAATTCGCAAACTTCTTGAACACGGTCTTTGCCTTTCTCGTCTTTATAAGTAATAACGAGTTCAACACCAATACCTTTGTCGTTCAAATCTTTTGTATCTACATCTACTGTGAAACGAGTTCTATCGCCAACAGAAAGACCACCATCAAGATTTTCAACCATAACTGGAGTTGTTTCGATTGCTTCCCATGCACAAGCTACTTTAGATTTCCATGCTGCCAATTCGCGAGCTTTAGCGAAATCAGAAGCCATAACCATATCAGTGCGAGTTGCAAGTGGGTTATAGAAACGAGTGATATAATCGTCAATCATACGTTTCATTGTGAAACGTGGAGTGATTTCTGAGATAGATTTTTTAATCCATTGAATCCATACTGGTGAATAACCTTTTGTATTTTTAGCAAAATACAATGGAATGATTTCGTGCTCAAGCATTGAATAGATTGTAGCAGCATCGAGTTGGTCTTGATATGCTTGGTTATCGTAAGTACGTTTTTCAGTCAACGCCCAACCTGCACCTTTCACATAACCTTCGTACCACCATCCATCGAGTACTGAGAAGTTGAGAACACCATTCATTT